>JAQXHF010000075.1 GCA_029007095.1 Clostridia bacterium
ACAAAAAGTATAATGCAGGTCATAAGCGCCGGAATAGAAGCATTTGCTCCCAAAGCCACGCGCGGAATTATGGCGAATACAATGGCTGCAAGAGGTGCGCCGATAAGAATAAACGGCTTTCTCTTGCCTATTCTTGTGTGACATCTGTCGGAAAGCTTGCCGAACGCCGGCTGGAATATAACTCCGAAGATATTGTCAAAAGTCATTATAATACCGATGAAAAGCGGAACAAGAGTAAATCCGGACGCGGCGTTACCGACATTTTCACCCTGCGCTTGCATAAATGTTAGAAGAATCGGGAATTTTTCAACCAAAGCCTGACTCCACGATTCAATCATTGCCGACTGTCCGAGAAGTTTATTGAGCAAGGTTGTCACATAAGGATCATAAACTCCCCATGCGATGGACGACGCCATAAAAGCAAAGCCAATAAGAATTGTCTTTCCATAGTTGAGTTTCAGTTTTTGCGCTTTCTCAGCCATACAAACAGTCCTTTCGGATAAATTGCTCTGCAACAATTTTGAAGTTTTCACACTTTCCCAATATTACAGATAATTTATTATATCACTTTTATTTCAATTTGCAAATGCTTTTACAACTATTTTGCTATTTATTTTTTATCAATTAAAGTTTTACATGATTTTTTTGCACAAAATATAAAAATGATGATAATTTATTGTGAACATTTTGAAGCAAGTCGCAAACGCCAAAGTATAAATACCCGAATTTTACAGATAATAGTATCAAAATTTGAATTCAAAGGGGATTTTTATAAAAATGAAAGCAACAGGAATTGTCAGGCGCATTGACGATCTCGGCAGAGTGGTTATTCCTAAGGAAATCCGTCGCACGATGCATATAAAAGAGGGCGCTCCTCTCGAAATATTTACAGACACGGACGGCGGCGTTATATTTAAAAAATACTCTCCCGTCGGTGAACTGTCGGATGTTACCGAGCATTATGCCGATGTTTTATACAGAAGCGTAAACACTCCGGTTTTAATCTGTGACCGCGACAGAGTTATCTCCTGCGCCGGAGTTTCCAAGAAAGAATTTCTCGACAAAAGAATCAGTCCTCAGCTCGAAAAAATCATGGACGAGCGAAGAATCTATACGGGCGACCAGTCGGAGCAGATGCAACCGATTGAAAATGTCGAATATAACGCGTCAATCGCCGTTCCCATCATAGGCGACGGAGATATCCTCGGCGCCGTTGTTTTCCTTTGGGGAGACGGAACGAGGATATCCCCGACCGAAATTAAGCTCGCTCAGGTTGCTGCCTCCTTTATCGGAAGACAAATGGAATAACATCTAAAATGGGTTTGTACGGAAATATACTCGTACAAACCCATCAGTCTTTATTATATTTTCGTTTATTCCTCGACCTTGATTATAGAAGCCTCCATGCTTTCGTTATATGTGTTAGCCCAATTACGAGGCCATGAATTTCCCGTTCCGTCAGGATTTAAAACTTCAAACGAAAATGCATTTTCAACAATATCCAGGTCTCCGGTCATAAATTTTGAATTACCTCTCGTCAAAACTATCGACGCGCTATAATTTCCGGGACTTAAATTGTGCTTCAAAACAGAAATATTTATATCAAATTCTCCCTGCTCGTGTATATATTCAAAAGCATTGGAAAAAATTGTCTCAACCGGAGTACCGTCAAACTTATATATGTGCATACGACAGCTAAGGTCTCCTATTTCATCGCTCTTTATCTGAACTCTGACTCTTAAATCAATAGACTCTTTTGCTTTGTATATACCCTCTTCATTGTGGAGAATATCAAGACTTCTTATCTGTGCAAGATTATTTTCAAAGCCGGATGGTCTTGCCACACCGTCGTAATCATAATGGAGTTTTCTGTCCGCAAAGGATTCGCTGCTGTATAACCTTATGCCTTCCTCAACATCTCCGTCGAAAACGACCTCGCCGTTTTTCAAAACAACCACTCTGTCGCAAAGCTGACGAATGGTATTCATCTGATGACTTACAAAAAGAATCGTTTTTCCGCTCGCGGCAATACTAAGCATCTTGTCGATGCATTTTTTCTGAAATCTTGTGTCGCCTACCGCCAGAACCTCGTCAACCAAAAGTATATCGGGTTCAAGGTGTGAAGCCACGGCAAATGCAAGTCTTACAAACATACCGCTTGAGTATCTTTTTACGGGAGTGTCTATAAACTTTCCTACCTCTGAGAATTCAAGTATATCGTCGAATTTCTCGTCTACCTCAGCCTTTGTCATACCGAGAATAGCTCCGTTCAGATATACATTTTCACGGCCTGTAAGCTCCTGATTGAAGCCTGTTCCGACTTCAAGCATGGAGGAAACCTTACCGGTAATTTCAATTCTGCCCTCGGTAGGCTCCGTAATTCTTGAAATTATCTTTAAAAGAGTTGATTTTCCGGCGCCGTTTTTGCCTATAATTCCGACTTTTTCACCCTGCTCAACATTAAACGAAACGCCGTTCAAAGCCCAAAAGTCTTCTTTTTTTATTTTTCTTCTGTTAACAAATCTGCCTAACTTGCTTACCGCTTTTCCTGTATCGGCAAACTGTTTTATAACATATTTTTTCTTAACATTCTGTATTTTTAAAGAATATTCTTTTTCGCTCATCATTCCGTCCTCCGTTAAACAATATCAACAAAAGTTCTCTCGGTTTTTCGGAAGAAATGTATTCCGAGCGGAACAAAAACAGCAAGCCAAATTAAGGAAATCACAAACGAAACCGTATCAAAGCTCATTTCCTTAATAATGCTCCATTTGAAAGCATTTACAATTCCACAGGCAGGATTAAGAGAATACAGCAGCCTGTATTTTTCAGGTATTGTGTCTATGGAATACGCAACGGGAGTAAGATACATTCCTATGGAAATAGCAAACGGTATCATCTGTGCAAGGTCACGCCATTTAACATTAAAAGAAGCGAGAAACAATCCTGCAAATAATCCGATTGCAACACAAAGTATCATAAATACCGGGAACAGCAACATTCTGAACGAAGGCATATAGCCCGAAACAAACATAAGCAAGGTTAAAATCGCCATCGAAATAAGACTGTCTACAAGAAACGCGGAGATAGCGCCGACAGGCGACAGAATTCGCGGGAAATATACCTTTTTCATAATACCCGCATTACTTATAAATGTGTTCGCCGAGCTTTGCAGAGATCTTGTCAAAAGTCCCCACGGAATATTGCCGGCATAAACCATTATATAATAAGGCGCGGCTCCGTCTGACGACAGACCGGCAAGGTTGCCGAAAATAAAGGTCATTATAACCATATTGACTATCGGAGAAATAAGCGCCCATCCGAGTCCGATTTTTGTCTGCTTATATCGTACGGTTATGTCTCGCTTTGCGAAATTAAGTGCAAGTTCTCTGTAATTCCAGATATCTTTCCAATATTGCAGATTTTTTCCGTTTGCCTCAATAACAGTCTTTCTCAAAATCAAAACCTCGCTGTTTCAATTTGTATCTGCACACTACTATATTTTATATAATATCACAAAATTTCGACTCAGGTCAATATATTAACACAAAAATGTATCAAATTCTACATTGTTCCTTTTAACCGCCGAGAGCAATCATTCTTTCAATGCATCGTTTAGCTCCCGTCATAACTTCATCGTTCAGTTCGATTTTCTCCCCGGAAGTTCCGTTCATACAGCCTATAATATCCATAAGAGTAGTAACTCTCATTTCAGGGCAAAAAAGATTTACGCTGAGAGGATAGAATTCTTTATCGGGGCAGTCATATTGTAAATGCTCAACTATGCTGTTTTCGGTTCCGATTATAAATTCTTTGGCGCCGGAATTTTTTGCGTATGACATAATTTCTGTTGTAGAGCCAACGAAATCCGCATTTTTAACAACTTCGGGAGGACACTCCGGATGTACGAGCAGTAATGCTTTCGGATGAAGCTGACGCGACTTTTGAACATCACTGTCTGTCATACTTTTATGTCTCGGACAGCCGCCGTCATAAAAAGCAAATTCTTTTTCGGGAAGTTTTTCCGCAACATAATTTCCGAGATTGGGATCGGGAATAAATAATATTTTATTTTCAGGCATAGCTTTGCAGATTTTTACGGCAGACGACGAGGTTACGCAAACATCGCACTCCGCTTTAAGCTCCGATGTGGTGTTCACATAAGCTACGGTCGCGTAATCCGGATATTTTTTCTTGAACTCTCTGAGCGTTTGAACGCTCATCTGTTCGGCCATCGGGCAGCCTGCCACGGGATTCGGCAGAAACACGGTTTTATCGGGTGAAAGAATTTTGCAGGTTTCCGCCATAAAGCGCACTCCGCACATAATTACATTTTTATTTTCCGTCTTGCTTGCCTGAACGCTAAGCCCGTAGGAATCGCCTTTATAGTCTGCTATTTCAAGTATATCCCTGCTCTGATAAACATGAGCAAGTATGCAAAAATCCTTCTCTTTTTTTAACCGCAGAATTTCGTCCTGCGCTTCTCTGACTGTCATAATATTAAACATTCCTTTCAATCAAGCAGTATCATCAAGCTTTATCCTTGCTTGTTTCAATTTCCCATTGGCTGAGAGGAGCAAGGATTCCCGCTTCGCTCAGTCTTTTTTCTACAAGGTCAAGCCTTTCCTCATTAGCCGCCTCAACGAGATGGTAGTGATATCCTGATGTTGCATTGCCAAGCAGAGATGATTTTCCTGTGCTTATCTGTTCCATAAATTCTTTGACATCCTGCTGTGAAGCTATATCAAGCTCGGCGGTAATTCTTCCGTAAATACGATGACTGATACTGACATTTTTTACTCTTCCGCCGCAATCAACGATAGCAGAAAGCTCCTGTTCGGCTCTTCGGTCATCGTGGCAAACCTTAAATTCGCGTGAACAAGCCTTGCTGCCATGGAACACATATCCCTGATAAGTTGAAACAATACCGTCGGTTGACGCCCTTATAACCGCCATATCCTGAACTATTACCTGGCGGCTTACACCGAACCTCACAGCAAGCTCTTTTGCCGACACAGGCTCGTCGGAATTTTTGAGAATATTTAAGATTTCATTTCGTCTGTCTTCAACATTCAATTTCCGCACCTACTTTCATATATTCATCAACTTATTAAACTGCGTGCAAATTTTTCATTGATATGTCAAGTATCGGCGCGGAATGAGTCAACGCACCGCTTGAAACATAGTCAACTCCGACTTCTTTTATTGAGGCAATGCTTTCTTTTGTCACATTGCCAGAACACTCTATTTCGGCTCTTCCGGCAATCATCTCAACAGCTTCTTTCATTTGAGCCGTACTCATATTATCGAGCATAATTATATCCGCTCCGGCTTCAACCGCTTCCTTAGCCTGTTCGAGAGTTTCTACCTCAACCTCAATTTTTCTGACAAACGGAGCATATTTTTTTGCCATTTTTATAGCGTTTGCAACGCCTCCGGCCGCTCCTATATGATTATCTTTAAGCAAAACGCCGTCAGATAAATTATATCTGTGATTGCATCCTCCGCCGACTCTTACAGCATACTTTTCAAAGACGCGGCAGTTCGGCGTTGTTTTTCGGGTGTCGAGAAGTACGGTTTTACAGCCGTCAAGCAGCTTGGTTACTTCTCTTGTATAGGTTGCGATTCCGCTCATTCTCTGTAAATAATTCAAAGCCACTCTCTCTCCCGAAAGCAAAACGCGGATATCTCCCATAACTACCGCCATCGTTTGTCCCTTTTTAACCTCGTCGCCGTCCTTGCAAAAGAATTCAACCCTTGTATCGGGATCGAGCAGAGTAAATGTCCTTTCAAAAACCTGCAATCCCGCAACAATTCCGTCCTGCTTGCATATAAGGTCAACCTGTCCCTTGCAGTATTCGGGCATAACTGCGTTTGTTGAAACATCTTCGCTCGTTATATCCTCTTTGAGTGCCATCATAATCAGCTCATCTGCATTAAGTTTCATAGTAATATTATTCATGGCTCTGTTCCGCCCTTTCTATCTCTTTCAGTATGTTTATACGGTAATTTGCAAAAACAAAATTCAAATCCTTGTACTCGCTCAAATCAACTTCCCCTACCGGGCAAGGAGCATGAGGAGAAGAAAACAAAATATCGTCTGCCGCCCTCTGTGCAAAGGCAAGCGACTCCAACAAAGAATTACTTGCCAGCCTGTTTTTACCGTGTACGCCGTTGCAGCAGGTTTCTCCGCAAGCATAAAGTCCTGTCATTGATGTGCGGCTCGCAAGGTCAACCTTAATGCCGCCCATAAAATAATGCTGTGCAGGAACAACGGGAATGTTGCTTTTCATAACATCTATTCCTTCTTCAAGACATCTCTGATAAATATTCGGGAAGTGATTTTTAACGGTATCCTCTCCGAGCGGTCTAAGATCCTCCCAAACGAAGTCTGTGCCGTCCTTTTCCATTTGTTTAAAGATAGCCTTACTCAGCAAATCTCTCGGTTGAAGCTCATCGGTAAATCTGTTGCCGTTTTTATCATACAGCAAAGCTCCCTCTCCTCTGACGGATTCCGAAATCAGGAACCGTCTGCCGGGTTTCCGTGAGAAAAGCGTAGTCGGATGAATCTGCACATAATCGGGATTTTTCAGGCTGATTCCGTGCTTCAAAGCGATTCCGAGCGCGTCGCCCGTAATATGAGGGAAATTAGTGGAATTCTTGTAAAGTCCGCCGATTCCGCCTGTTGCAAGCACGACATTTTTCGCTCTGATTACAGAAATTTTACCGTCCTTGTCCGCTGTTACAACGCCGCCGCAGATATTGTCTTTTTCAATAATATCAACCATCGTAGTGTCTTCATAAACGGATATATTCGGTCTTTCCATAACCCTTTTAAGCAATGTTCCGGTTATTTCCTTTCCGGTAATATCCTCATGAAAAAGGATTCTCGGCTGTGAATGAGCAGCTTCTCGTGTGAAGTCGAGATCGCTTCTCTCGTCTCTTGCGAAGCGAACACCGCAGCGTACAAGATCTCTTATAACGCTGTTGGAGCTTCTTATCATCAAATCAACGGCTTTCTCATCATTTTCATAATGACCGGCACGCATGGTATCGTCAAAGTAATTATTGTAATCCTCCTCGCCGCGGAGCATACATATGCCGCCCTGAGCAAGAAAAGAATCAGACTCGTCCGCCTTCTTCTTAGTCAGAATACAAACATCGGTACGCTCCGGGAAATTGAGCGCACAGTAAAGTCCTGCGGCTCCGGTACCGACAATTACAACATCGCAACAATCTTTCATTAAAACCATCCTGCTTTTTCCCGATTATATCGGTTTATTGATTGGGCAATAGTATAGCACACATATTTACACCTGTCAAGACACCTGACAATATGTATTGTCAACCTTTGTTTTGTAAAGTTATAAAAATTTCAAATAACAAAAATAAAAAGGCTGCAAAGCGCAAAAACATTCCGATTAAGTCTTTGCAAATTGCAGCCTTATTTATTATATTTTCTTTTCGGTTAATCCGATTTATTTGTAGAGCGGACCGTAAACCTCACAAGCCTTAACATCTGCGCTTTCAAGATCCTTTGTTCCAAATGCATTCCAGCATGCTGGACGGAAAATCTTATCGTCAGGAACATTGTGAAGCGTTACGGGGATACGAAGCATTGAACACATTGTAATAAGGTCAGCACCGATGTGTCCGTATGTGATAGCGCCGTGGTTAGCACCCCAGTTGTTCATTACGTCATATGCGGATTTGAATGCGCCCTCACCTGTAAGTCTCGGAGCAAACCATGTGCAAGGCCATGTATAGTCAGTTCTCTTCCAAAGTTTGTCTGAAACTTCTTCGGGAAGATGTACTGTATGACCTTCGGCAATCTGGAGTGTCGGACCAACGCCCTTAACGAGGTTAAGCCTGAACATTGTTACGGGCATTTCTGC
>JAQXHF010000076.1 GCA_029007095.1 Clostridia bacterium
AACCTCCGGCACAGTTTTTATTCTGCTCCGTCCTTCTTTAAAACGACCTTAAATGTTTTAAGTAAAATCTTTAAATCAAGAGCAATGCTCCAATTCGTTATGTAATACGCGTCAAGCTTAACAACCTCTTCAAAATCAGTTATATTGCTTCTGCCGCTCGTTTGCCACATTCCGGTAATGCCCGGCTTTATGGCGAGGCGAATTTTATGGTGATAATCATATTTTTCGTACTCGTCAACTGTCGGCGGACGAGTTCCTATCAAGCTCATTTCACCTTTGAGAACATTCCAGAACTGAGGCAATTCGTCAATGCTGTAATTTCTTATAAAATTACCTATACCCTTGATAATTCTCGGATCATCGTCCATCTTGAACATCATTCCGTCGGTAATTTTATTTTGTTTCATCAGCTCGGCTTTTCTTTCTTCTGCGTCTTTATACATTGAGCGGAATTTATAAATTTTGAATTTTCTTCCGTTTTTGCCCACTCGCGTCTGAGAGAAAAATATCGGGCCGGGATCCTTGATATAAATTGCCGGAGCTACAAAGATGAAGCAAACGGCAGTAACAAGCAGTCCGACAATTCCTGCAAAAATGTCAAACGCCCGTTTTACAAAGAGCTGCTTTGACGAAGCAATTTTTACGCTTCTTGTAACTACAAGGCAGTCGCCGACATTATCTGCTATAATGTCTCCGCCAAGCTCGTCCATATTAGTGAGCTTCGTATGAATAGTGACGCCCATAGACATACATATTTTGTTGATTTCCTTAGTTGCTTCATCGTCATAATACGAGCCGATAAAAACTCCGTCAACAATATTGTTTTTGATATACTCAAAAAGCGACTCTTTATTTGCAACCACCGATATTTCGGAAATGCTCTCTCCTGTTTTATCCGAATCCGATATGCAGAATCCGACGGCAGTCCAACCCGCCTTTTGAATTATGCCGAGATTCTCCGCGGCCTTTTCTGAATCGCTCAGAATAAGCACTCTGTAAACATCGTTGGGTTTAATTTTTTCAAAAATCTTTTTGATGATATACTTTTCGGAAACCCTGATAAGCCACATAAAAGCCATCGAAAAACCTATCAGCAACGCGAAGAAAATTCGCGACATAAACAGGTTTTGCTTTGTCAGATAAAGATAGAGAAGCATAAACGCTATAACCAGCGACACCTGCTTGACTACCTCGACAGCTTCAATCATTTTTCCTCTTTTTAGGATATTCTTGTAGCTTTCGGTAAAAAATGCAACGCAGGGATTGATAATCATAAGAACAAGACATACTTGCAAATAATAGCCTTGATTATAAGGGTTATATATATCAAATCTTACCAAAAAAGCGCAAAAGAATGCGAGTTGTAACGCTATCAAATCGGCAATAGGACTTATAACATAGCGCACCCATTCGTTCTTTTTGTTCTTATACATATACCTGTACCTGCCTTTCAGTTTTCATAAATAAAGCTGTGAAGCACCTGTTTAGCTTTATCTAAGTCATAAACATAATACCATAATCCGTTTATCGTCTTTCCCGAAGCATTACAGTCCCCGTTGGGCAGTACAAGTCTTTCAAATTCAGGTGAAGACGAAGCCGCCCAAAGTCCTATTGATATTATTTCCTCATCGCTCAGCGAGGTAACGCACTCCGACAGGAGCATTTTTAAGAATTTATCGTACTTTGCCGCGCTCATATTCTTAGCCGATTGTGCCATTGCGACAAGTACCTCGTACTGCCTGTCCATTCTGTCGATATCGGTACCGGTGTATCTGTTTCTCGCATAGGCGACAGCCTGGCCTCCGCTAAGCAGTACATCGCCCGTTTCGGTAAGATACTCGGTCTTTATTCCGAGCTTATTCAATTCATCAATGTAGCCTTTCATTACCTCTTTTTCATCTTCGCTGACATTGATTTTCACTCCGCCTATGTAATCAATTATATCGGCAAGCTGCGAAAAATTAACCGAAACAAAATCCTGTATATCCAAACCGAAATTCTGATTTAATGTTTTTACGGCAAGCTGATGTCCGCCGTACGAATATGCGTGAGTAAGCTTGGTTTTGCCGTGCCCGTCAACAGAAACATAACTATCGCGGGCAACCGATGTGATTTTGACCTTGTTATGAACGGTATCGACAGTCAAAATCAGCGTTGCGTCCGAGCGACCGCTCGTTTTTGACATATCTCTCGTATCCAGCCCGAAAAGAGCTATGTTAATAATTCCGTTCTGACGGTTAACTCCGTTTTTAAACTTGAAAAAGGCAGAATAATCTCCCTGCTCTGAGGTTACGCTTTCAACTTTTTCTATGCCAAGGTCAGAGCTGTCAAGCTCCGTTCTCGGCGTAGCTCTGAGAAGCGAATATGCATAATAAACAGCCGCACCCACAAAAGCTATTATCAGCGCAAGTATTACGCAGATAACGGATATTAATATTTTCCTGCGCTTTTGCTTGGGATAGTATGCGGTAATTTTGCGTTCTTTGAGCAAAAGAATCACTCTCCTTTGCAGAATTATTCAAACGGTACGGGGGATTCCCAAAACACCTCTCTGCCCTCGATGATACGCTTCGGGTTCTCTTCAAGAAGCAGAGGTGAGCAACCCTCGCCGTATCGTATGTCGAGTATCTCGGCAAACTCCGATAAGTCAGGAGTTCTGTCATAAATATCGTGAGCGTCCGACGCCGCAACAGCCGCCAGCCTATGTGAAAGAATAGCGTCCGCAACATACTGCACGCGTCTGCCGAAATGACCGAGTACGCTGCCTTTATTTATTTGAAGTACCGCGCCGAAGCTATATAATTCGTAAAGTCCGGATAAATCTTCATAAAAGCAGCTATATCTTTCCGGGTGAGCAACAATGGGAATATATCCCGAACGAAGCAACAAATCCGTTATTGCAAAAATTTCCTCTACCCTCTCGTCAAAATCAAATTCTACAAGTACATAACGCGTTCCGTTAATCGTCAGAAGCTGTCCCGAATCCAATTTGTCCGCTATATCTCTGCTGCCGAAATTCTCTGAACCGCACAAAACCCGAACATCGAGTCCGACCACTTCAATCCCGCTTTTAAGAGCTTCAAAAGCGGCTTTGATATCCTCGGCGCCCCTTTTCTTATAACCGGGAAGATTTCTGTGCGGTGTGGCGACTATGATTTTTGTTCCGTTCTTTGCCGCCATATTAGCCATATTCAGCGACTCTTTAAGGTCCTGAGCGCCGTCGTCAAGTCCCGGAAGAATGTGAGTATGCAAATCAATCATAACGCCTTTCCTTTCGCGGAATTATGAAACAGTAACCTTTAAAACCTCGGTTGTAAGTGCGGTTTTGTCGGGAGAATAGAGCTTGTAAACTATTCGGTAATTTCCCGCCGTTGAGGTATCGACATAATTCTCAACCTTAACATTTTCAAGCCTCGACTCCGTGGAATTTTCGATGCCGTCAATGTAATCAAGCGGACTGATACTGTCGCCTACGCGGATTTTTATTTCTTTATCGGTGAGCCTAAGAACAGGATTTTGAACATCTCCGCTGATTACCGCATTGACAGACGCAGTTTTAAAATCAGAAAAACCGTTTATAACCTTAAAAGTCAGTTTATATTTATCTCCCGAAACAAGCTCCCTAATACAAGTAACATTATCGGTAATATCCTTGCCGTAGCCGTCGTCGGCGCTGAGCCAGCCGTTATTTTTGAGAACATTTATGATATCCGAGAGGTCGTCGGCAGTAATCTTAATACTGTCAGACGCTTTGATTGACGGTCCGTTATAGTTTTTCATAATAAGATTGCGCTTTTCGGTAACCGTTTTGCCGTTAGCGTCAAAGAATGTATATCTTACCGTCTTTTTTGTAAGAGTGCCGTCTGCCGTAACGGTAGCGTTGACGGTATCGGTAACATCATTACCCTTACCGTCGACAGCATAAACTCCTTTAAGCAAATCAAGCTTTGCGGTTCCGTCATATACAAGGTCGCCGTCAAATTTAAAGAATCCGCCGGCGGAGTCCGTCGCAGTTGTTTCAGGCGTTTGAACCACAAAAATCTTTGAATGTAAGCCCGAAATGACAAAGGCCGACACAAGAGCAATCGTCGAAACAACGCCGATAATATTCTGAAAAATTCTGATTTTATTTCGCTTTTCCATTTAGCTCTCCGAATCCTCCCGATCGTCGCTGTATTCGCTTCCGTATCCGTATCCGTAGCCATAACCGTAACCGTAGCCGTAGCCATTTCCATAGCCGTAACCGTACTTGCCATAGCCGTATTTGCCGTAACCGTACTTACTCTTGCCATACTTTCCGTACTTGCCGTACTTACCGTATTTACCGTACCTTCCGTATCTGCCGTATCGGGAATATCCGCCGTATTCACCGACCACGCCCGTCGCGGCATTGAATACATAACCTATAATTTTCTGAGAATCCGATTCAAGTGTAGATATCGTTTCGATAATTTTTGACTTAGGCGCATAGTTCTGCTTAATTACATAGAGTATCGCGTCGGAATAGCTTTTCATTACAAGCGTATCTTCAAATTCGCCCGACGGCGGTGCGTCGATTATAATATAATCAAAAATAGGTCTTACCCGTTTAATGAAATCGGCAAAATTTACGGCAAGGAATCGTGAAGTGTCTTTCAGCGCTCTGTTGCCGCCGAAGAAGAAAATTTTGTCCGTCTTATCCGCAACAATCAAATCGCCTATGTCGCTGTTTACCAAATCAAGCTCGTCAACTCTGCGGTCAACGGATATTCCCATATTCTCCGCCATAGTCTGCTTCCTGAAATCGCCGTCAATGAGAAGAACTCTATTGCCGTTCCTTGCAAACCTCATTGCAAGACAGCACGAAATTGCCGACTTGCCCTCGCCCGGAATCGTACTTGCGACAAGAATTACTTTTTTATCGTTTTCAGTCATTCTCTTTTCAACGCGCATACGCAGAAGTTCCATATTCTCGGAAAAAATAGGATTATTCCTCGCCGTAAAAATCGACTGAATTGTAGTTTCGCTGTACTTTCTCTTTTTAACCTTTACAATAGGAAGAGAAACGAGGCAAGGTATACTCATCTCCTTGTCAAGCTCTACGGTTTGATGTACCGTCTTTCTCATAAGAGCATAAAGCACTATAAATGCCATACCTGCCGCAAAGCCTATTGCCGCACCTTTCAGATATGTCCGCTGATAATTAACCGCATTGCACGGCTCGGTAGGAAGCTTGGGTATATCTATATAGTTAAATTTTGTTTCTCCTATTACAAACCGCGAAACTTCTGGGTAAACCTCCAAAGCCGCTTCAAGGATTTCCTTTGCGTCCTCCGGGTTGTTGCTTGTAGCCGACATTGTGACCATATTGGAGTCCGCGACCGACGAGGCGGAAAGCGTAGCGTTTACGGTTTCTGTGCCGAGCTTCTCCTTAATAGCGTCGTTGAAAAGCTGACTGCTAAGTATATGAGGGAAAGTGAGTCCCAACTGCTCGGCGGTGGACGAGTCATAATAAAAATTGAAGCTGCTGCCCGAAGAGTCGTCAGACGAGCCGGTAGTAACCGTGAATGTCGCCTGTGAACGGTACATCGGGACATAACTGCGGGCGGCGTTGAAATACAATAAGCTTCCGGCAATGAAAGCCAATGTAACAACCAACCACCAGAACTTTACTGTTCCGTTTATAAAATCAATTATAAAATTAGAAATATCAATAAGAGTATCTTCATCTTTATCCGTATTCTTTTTTGACTTGACATTTTCGTTCTCGTTCACACCGTCACCACCTTTCATCATAATTAAATTCAGCTCTGCTTGGCATATTTATCGTAATAATGTCTGTATCCATATCCGTAGCCGTAACCGTAGCCGTAAGACTTGCCCGATATTGTATTTACCGATTTTGAAGCATTAAGTATAACGCCGACAAAATCTCTACTCTCTTTTTTGATAGAATCAATAGCGTCATTTATTTTGCTCGCCTGCGCCCAATCCTCCCTTACGGTGAGAACTGCCGCGTCGCTGTACTGCATAAGAATCTGAGAGTCCGCAACAAGTCCCATCGGAGAGGAGTCAATGATTACATAATCGAAATTTCTCCTGCAAGCGGCAATTATTTTTTCTGTAATTTCAGATGATAAAAGCACACTCGAATTGCCGAGGGATTCATACTGATACAAACAGAAAAGATTGTCCTGCTCGATGTGCAGAGCTTCAACGATTCCGCACCGTTTCTTGATACAATCGCTGAAAGAATATCCCTTATCTTTATTTTCAAAAATCTTATGTATCGCCGGTTTACGCAGGTCGGCGTCAATCAGCAATACCCTTCTACCTTTCTGAGCCAGAGCCATCGCAAGGTTTGCGCTGACGGAGGATTTTCCCTCATTTTCAAAAAGGCTTGCAACCAAAAGCACTTTTTCATTTTTTGATTCCATATGTCTTTCTATAATCGTAGCCGCCTTTTTATACGACTCGGCAAACGGCATTCCGAGCATAGGCTGAGAAATCAGAACAGACATTTTTCTGATATTCTCTCTTGTGATTTTATTTTTAATTCTCTCTTTTAAGCTGAATTTCTTAACAAAAGGTATAACTCCGAGCAATCTGCCGTCAAGCTGATTTTTAGCCTGTGACGGATTTTTAACGGTAGGTCTGAGGAAAGACAGCAGAGCCGTAATCAGCATAACCAATCCGCCCGCCGCCATCGCTGCAATCAAGCAGTTTTTTTTGATGCTGACATTATTGGACGGACTGAAAGGTACTGTCGGTTCCTTGATTAAATTTATATTTGCATTTGAAAAAAGGTAATCGGAAACCGTGCCGTAATTTTCAAGCGATGAATTTATTATCGTATAGGCGCTCTTGGGTGAATCTGCCGTAACTTTTAAAACCATAATGTTAGTTTCAGGTACAATCGAAATTGAAATATCACCGTTTATCGAGCTTACGGACAAATCCTCGGCAATTTTCTTTTTAAGTGCGTCGCTCTGAAAAACCTCGCTGAAAACATCAGCCATTTCGTTTGTAAGATAGAGCGACGAGTACGAACCGCCGTTATTGCCTTTCACGGTAACCGCAAGAGTCGCCGTAGAAGTGTACTGCGGCTTATATGTAAAATTATGGAAGCCTGCAACCGCCAACACAGCCGTTGACGCCGCAAGGATAATGTAAACGATATTTCTGAAAACATCGCTTACAATACTCCTTATATCAATATCTTTTAAGGAAAATTTCATCTCTATATCTCCTTATCTGACAACAACCGTAAGCCAAGCGGTTCCTTTCGTGCCGCTCGGTCCGTCAACGGTATATTTAACCTCATAGCAACCGGCCGTATCGGTTTTAACACCGGATTCGATTTTAACCTTATCGTTTCCTATCTCAATACCGTAAACAGGTTCGACAGACGATAAACATTTGTTAGGTTCAAACTTGCTTCCCTTGTCAACATAAACCAAATTTTCGCTGAGGTTTATTTTGATTCTGAGATCGGCGGATTCGACGATATGAACAGGCAGACTTAACTGCTGAGTATCTCCGAAAGAGTTGGAACATTCAACATATATTTTATAGTCGCCCGACGATTTGAAATTTACGCTTGTATCCGTTATGCGGACAGACGAACTGATATCGCCGTCAATAGCGTCGTAAGCGCCGATATATGAACTGATATCTTTCTGTGAATTTCCCTCGGCATAAACGAGCGATTCGGAAAGAGTGAATACAGGAGAGGTATAGTCGGTTATCTCGGCTTCCCGTGTGAAAGTACCCGGATTGTTTGACGAATCGAACACAACATATGTTATTTTGAATTTACCTATGCTGTGAAATCTCGACACGCTTCCTATCATTATTTTATCGGTAAGATCGCCGTCCTTTTTATCGGACGCGGTAAGCTCTTTGAGCAAATTCTCCTCGGTATAATCGCTTTCAAGCATAAGCGTTTCGCTGCTGCCCGAAATGACAGGCGGCACGGTATCTTTGCCCGCATTCTTGACATAAACGGAATATCCGAACACTCCTGCGGACAGAATAAACAGTATTACTATTACAACTCTTAAATATCTCATTCAATTCACCGACAATAAATTAAAATACACTATATTGTGCTTAAAGATAACAAACTACCCCAAAATACGATATATTATTATAATTATTTTACTATAAACCTGCCCTATTGTCAATATAACACAGTGTTAAAATGCCGCAAAAAGTCACTTTTGCAACAATTTAATAAATTGTTAAAACAAGTTGTAAAAATGTTTATAAAATTCCGACAAATTCAATATGAAAAAGTCATATTTTGATTGAAATTTGTCAAAAATCCAATATTTTTGCACATTAATGCACCAAAAATATTATTATTTTTAGTATTTTTTATATATATTTATTGACATTATATATAAATTGTGATATTATAACACTCGTGAAATTTTTTCACAATGAGGAACGGGGATGAAAATGAAATATCGACTATGCAGCGAAACTGTTTTGATTGACGGGATACGCTATGATGCCTACGGTGTTCTAGCCTCAGACGAGCAAACCGGCGTTGTTGTCAGCGTTTACCACGATGTCTCTCTCGACAGGGATGCCGTTTGCAGAATTATTGATATTCTGAACGGCTGCGAAGTTGAAATCTGCCACTTTGACGATGTAATCGAGAACGAGTTGGCAAATTTGTGAAAAAGAGAAAAATCTCCAATGTGCGGCTGTCGCCCTGAGTCGGATTCGACTTAGGGCGTTATGCCTTACTATCTCAAAATGATATGTAAAAGCAAAACAAGGCGCTGTAAAATAAAACTTTCGTTTTTTTACAGCGCCTTTTAAGGGGATAGGAAAAAAAGATGAAGAACGGACAAACTGAGCAAAATCAAGGCTTTTGCCTTGATTTTGTCTGCCCGACGGCGTACAAAGGTACGCCGAGTGGCGAAGTTTGTTCGTAGTATAAAACATAAAAATATTTACATTTTACACTTT
>JAQXHF010000077.1 GCA_029007095.1 Clostridia bacterium
GCCGGAGGGCTTTGAGAGCTTTGAATATTTCGGTTACGGCCCGAAAGAAAGCTATATAGACAAGAATCTTTCATCAACGGTTGATAAATACGAAACAACAGTAACAGATAATTTTGAGCACTATGTCCGTCCTCAGGAAAACTCATCTCACTATGGCACAAAATGGGCCTGCATAAAGAATTCCGACGGTTACGGTCTGCTCGTATATCCGACTGATTTTGATTCATTCTCCGTGAATGCTCAGCACTTCACTCCCGAACTCCTCATGTCTGCTAAGCATGACAGCGAGCTCGAACCGATGAAAGAAACAGTATTCAGCATTGATTACAGGCACAACAGCGTTGCTTCCTCCTCCTGCGGTCCGAGAGGTCTTGACAAATACAGACTTGTGCAAAAGGAGTTTAACTTCACCTTTAAACTGATTCCTGCAATGCTTAAAGACGCCGATCTTTTCACAAGATAAAATTATAATATAAAAAATGGGTTTGTGCGAACTTCGTGCAAACCCATTTGATTTTATATTCAATTATTGTAAGACGGCTGATTTTTTAATAATTTTTCACGGTGCTTGTAATCGGGTAAATAACGCTCAATTATCGCATAAAAGCGCGGACTGTGGTTATGCTCCTTTATGTGTGCCAACTCATGTACGACAACATAATCTATTGCTTCAGGCGGATACAGCATCAATATATACGAAAAACACAGTCCGTTTTTGGAACTGCAACTTCCAAATCTCTTTTGTGCCGAGGTAATTTTAATACTTGTCGGCTTTAAGCCCATAATTTTTGAAAAATGCTCTACCCTTTCCGGTATTATTCTTTTTGCTTTTTCTTTTAACGCCGAAATATCGTCCTCACTCAGAATCGGTCTGTTAAGATTTTTCTGTCTTTGCGCTTCAATAGCTTTTTCTATCCATTTCTCATTATTTTTAACCGCCTCGGCTATTATTTTATCATTCGCAAAGTACGGCGCTCTCACCGTTATGGTCAAATCCTGTTCGACGCGGATAGCAAGAGTTTTTCTGTCGCTTCTTATAATTTTATAATCAATCAATTAAATCACATCCGAAAGAAATTATACCATAAAAAGTCCGTTATTCCAATAAATATTTGATTTTCACCGTATGTTATGATATAATTTCAACAAATCAACAAAGGAGTAGTTGTTATGGTTTCCAAAAAAATGCTCGATTTAGGAAGTAACCGTTCTACAATCCGAGAACTTTTTGAATACGGAAAGATGAGAGCCGAAATAGTCGGCAAAGAAAATGTTTATGATTTCAGCCTCGGCAATCCGAGCGTACCCGCTCCGTCCGAAGTTAAAGACGCAATAATTGATATTCTGAACACCGAAGAACCTATATCAATCCACGGATACACAAGCGCGGTCGGTGATAACGCGGCAAGAGACGCGATTGCCGCAAACCTTAACAAGCGTTTCGGCACATCATACACACGAGATAATCTCTTTATGACCTGCGGCGCCGCGGCTTCACTTATATCGGCTTTCCGCGCCCTTGTTGTAGGTCACGATACCGAATTCATAGGAATCGCTCCCTATTTCCCCGAATACAAAGCGTTTGTAAATGCAAGCGGTGCAAAATTCACGCTTATTCCTGCCGATGAGGAACATTTCCAGATTAAATTTGATTTGCTTGAAAAAGCTATAAACAAAAATACACAGGCTGTTATTATCAATTCGCCAAACAATCCGTCGGGCGTAATTTATTCCGAACAGACAATAACTAAGCTTGCAGAGCTTTTAAAAGAAAAATCATCTGAGTTAGGACATCCTATCTATCTTATTTCAGACGAACCGTACAGAGAGCTTGTTTATACCGAGAATAAACCGCCTTTTACTGCAAACTACTATAATAATACTATCATTTGTTATTCATACAGCAAATCGCTTTCACTCCCCGGCGAAAGAATCGGTTATGTACTCATTCCGAGCGAAGCTGACAATATGCAGGAGGTTTACAATGCGGTTGCCGGTGCTGCAAGAGGTTCGGGTTATGTTTGCGCTCCGTCGCTTATGCAAAAAGTCGTTGCACGATGTGCAGATGTTCAGCCGGATATCTCGGCTTACAGAAAGAACCGCGATTATCTCTACAACGCCCTGACAGAAATCGGATATGAATGTGCGGATCCTTCGGGTGCATTTTATCTATTTGTTAAAGCGCCAAACGGCGACGCTACGGCTTTCAGCGAGATTGCCAAGAAATTTGACCTGCTTCTCGTTTCCGGTGAGGATTTCGGATGCAAGAGTTATTTCAGAGCTTCATACTGCGTAGACTACGATATGATAGTTCGTTCGATTCCTGCATTTAAAAAAGCTTACGAGGCGGCAAAATAATATGAAAACCGAAAAAATATACGAATCGGATTCACATATAAGCGAGTTTACCGCTAATGTCGTAGAATGTTATAAATTCGGTGAAAAAATATGCGTAATTCTCGACAGAACCGCCTTTTTCCCCGAAGGCGGCGGTCAGCTCTCGGATACGGGTTTCATAGGCGACGCTATTGTAAATGATGTTCAAACGGTTAACGGTGAAATTATACATTATACAGACACAGCTGTTGAAAAAGGAAAAGTAGATTGCAGAATTGATTGGGACAAACGGTTCCGCAGAATGCAAAATCATTCGGGTGAGCATATTATTTCCGGTATAGTGCATAAACTGTATGGATACGATAATGTCGGTTTCCATATGGGCGACGAAATTACAGTTGACTTTAACGGTGAGCTTAGCCGTGAACAGCTTGAAAAAGTTGAATTTCTCGCAAATGAAGCCGTATGCAAAAATGTCGCAATAACCGCGTACTATCCTACCGACGAGGAGCTTAAAAAACTCGAATACAGAAGCAAGCTTGAACTTACCGACAATGTAAGAATAGTACATATCGACGGATATGACGACTGCGCGTGCTGCGCCCCTCATGTTACCGCGTCGGGAGAAATCGGAATTATAAAAATTCTCGATTCTATGCGGCACAGAGGAGGTGTAAGGATTCGCCTGCTGTGCGGATATGACGCCTTTGACGATTATAAAATCAAATGTGACAATCTCGACTCGATATCCGTTAAGCTCTGTTCAAAGGTCAACGGCACGGCCGAAGTATTCGATAAATTTTTTGATGAATACGGCTCATTAAAGCAAAAAATTTCTGCATTGCAAAAGGAGCTTATCAGCTATAAAATAGCTTCATACGGTGAAAACTGCGACAGTATTGTTGCTTTTGAGGATATGGATATGCAGTCTATGCGCACATTTGCCCTTTCGGGAGCAAAAAAAGCGGCAAAATTCTGCGCCGTATTTTCAAAGAATAACGGAGGCTACAACTTTGCTATTGCAAGCGAAAACTGCGACCTTGTTTCTATTGCAAAAGAAATAAAAACGAAGCTTTCAGGCAAGGGCGGAGGCTCAAAGGAACTGATACAAGGCAGCGTTAACGCTGACAAAAATCAAATACAAAAATTTTTAAAAGAGGTAACGCTATGAATATTTGCGTTTACGGCGCTTCCAGCACCACTATCGACAAATCATATATAGAAGCTGGCGAGGAACTCGGCAGAGCTATCGGCAAACGCGGTTACGGTTTGGTTTTCGGCGGCGGAAATAACGGACTTATGGGCGCAGCGGCGCGCGGAGTTCACGAGACATGTATGCCCATTATCGGAATTGCTCCGTCATTTTTTCAGGTTGACGGAATTCTGTACCCTAACTGCACCGAATTCATTTACACAGAAACTATGCGCGAAAGAAAACAGCTCCTTGAAGATAAATCCTGCGCTTTTATAATCTCTCCCGGCGGAATAGGAACATTTGATGAATTCTTTGAGATTTTAACGCTGAAACAGCTCAGCCGACACACTAAGCCTATCGCGATACTTAATACAAACGGATATTACAACAAACTTCTCGATATGCTTGAAAACAGTATTGACGGCGGTTTCCTGAACCGTGAGGCAAAAGAATTATATTATGTTTCAGAAAGTCCGGAGGACATTTTAGATTATATTGAAAGCTACAACCCCAACAACGAACCGGTAACTAAGTTTAAAAATATTCAGTAACAAATAAAGCATAAAGCCGCTTTTACTGCACGAGATAAAACAATCTCCAAAGTAATAAGCGGCTTTCATTTTTTATGTTAGTTTTCAGTCATCTTTTTCTTCAGGGCTGTATTCCAATATATCACCCGGCTGACATTGCAGGACATCGCATATCGCAGCCAATGTTGAAAATCGAATGGCACTGATATGCCCGTTCTTCATCTTGGAAAGATTTACATTTGCAACGCCTACTTTTTCCGATAATTCATTCAGGCTCATTTTTCTATCCGCCATTACACGGTCAAGTCTTAAAATAATATGTCCCATTTGTATTCACCCTTACAATGTTTCGTCCGATTCTTTTTGGAGCTGAACGCCATACTTAAATACAGTTACCAAACACATTGTTACGGCAAAAGCAATTAAAACACCCCACTGAATACTGATTCCGGCATCTCTTCCGGCAGACAGGAAAGCTGCTGAAAGTGTTTCGTCGACGGTGGCAAACAGTGCAACGGGAAGAAGAGAAAAACCGAACGCTTTCATCTTTTTCACAAGTTCCTCGCAGAACGGAGAATCACACTTCGCAAGCACAGCACAAAGTCTTTTCAGCATATATAAAGCTGCGGCTACGGAAGTAACAAACAAGGTGAGGAATATAAGAACCGAGACCAAATCCGTAGAGCGATACTCATCAGGCGATGATGTAGCTTCCATTACCTTTGTATTTCCGTCGGAATAGATTTTTGCGGAAGAATATGACTGATTGAAAAAGGACAGTTCTGTATTAAATTCCTGATTTTCAGGTGGAGTGATTTTACCACCCTCACCGCTTAACATTTCTTCGGGACTTGTGTCTCCCGAATAAGAAAAACCGTCTGCAAGAATACCCCACAGAGAATCGAAATTCTTTTCGTTAATCCTGAATTCGGCATTATTGGTGACGCGAACAGTTAATGCGTCCTTGGGAAGTGTAGCCACAAATATTGTAGCTGCCAAGCTCGCGGCGGTCACTAAAATTGCTATAACCGTTAATACGGTCATTGTAATCTTTCCCACTTTACCGAACTTGTGGAATTTTGACAGAGTTTTTGAATTCATAAGAATACCCCCCTACGCAAAGCGTAAATTATTTAACGATTATCGTTATGTCTGTATTATAACCGCTCACAATCGCTTTGTCAAGAGTTTTTTAATGTTTTTCGTTAATTTTTTTATGTTTCCTTTTATTTTTTAAAAATTTTCTAAATAAGATTAAGAAGCCGCTTTCTTCTGTCGTAAGGCGTATGCAATACGGCAATACAAAAAGCGGCTTATTCGCTGTTTCCTTTAATTTTTAAAAATTTTCTAAATAAGATGAAGAAGCCGCTTTCTTCTGTCGCAAGGCGTATGCGATACGGCAATACAAAAAGTGGCTTATTCGCTGTTTCCTTTTATTTTTAAAAATTTTCTAAATAAGATGAAGAAGCCGCTTTCTTCTGTCGCAAGGCGTATGCGATACGGCAAGACAGAAAAAGCGGCTTATTCGCTTATTTAGAAGATTTTTTATTATAAGAGTGAGTGCTCCTTGGCATACTCATAGAACGATTCAATGCTGCGTCTGCGTGCCGGACTGAGCGTTGAACCCGATCTTGTAACAGTAGTAAACGGAATTCCTTGAAGCTGAACAAGATATTTTGCGCTTGCATTAAATCCGCTGTCAATAGCATTGTCAAGAAGGATTATATCATTGAAAGTGCTTCTTGCTTTCTTCATATCTTTCTCTACAAAATACTCATCATACATTTTGCGGAAAAGATTTGCGCCGCAGGAGGTCGGAGTTGCGCAAACGCCCCTTGCGCCTGCATCATATGCGTCGAGCAGGAAAGGAATATTTGCTTGAAGAACCGCAGAATCGCCCTGAACGGCAATTTTTTCCTTGATTGCCGGCATTGTGCAGGTAGTATCCTTGATACCTACAAATTTACCGGTCTTTACCAAATCACCGTAAGCTTTTCCTGACATACAATGCGGATTATAACCGGGGAACTCATACAGAATTATCGGCAGAGTAGTATTTTCTGCAAGCTCTGTAAGATATGTAACGAGCATCTCATCATTATCGGTGTATCCCTTTGTAACAAATACAAGTCCGTCAACACCGGTCTGCTCCATTCTCTTAACTTCCTCAACCTGTCCGTGCCAAGTCGGTTCAAGGTTTGCTGTCGCAACAACTTCGCAACCGTTAGCGTGTTTAACAGCCGTTGTTGCAGCTTTAACTCTCTCCTCAGCGGTAAGCATAGTCATTTCAGAGCTTCCGCATACCGAAAAGAGATGATGTGAGCCTCGCTCAGCCTGCCATTCAACATACTGTGCATAAACATCATAGTCAAAAGACTTATCCTCTTTGAACGGTGAGAGCAACAAGGAATAAACTCCTCTGAATTCTTCCATTTTTCCAGAAAACATTAAGACACCTTCTAATTTTTTTGATATCGGTTTGCCGACAGCTCGGCTGTACCGTCTATTATACTACTACTTTAAAGCCGAAAAATCAAGTGTATTTACATATAAAACTCTACTATGTTAAAATTTTACCGATTGCAAAACAGCGGTACAGGTTACCCTGCACCGCTGCTATCAGCAGATTGTCTGATTACTTAACTCTACCTCTTACCTGGTCGATCTGGACTTCTTTGTTGACTACCTTACTTATCAGTATTGCGTCAGCTTTTGTTATGTTTCTGTCGCCTGATATGTTTGCAGCCTTGCCTGCCGCTCCGGTAAGCTTATTAAGATTTGTGGATACTGCAATCGTATCCTTTCCGTCTATCTGTCCATCGCCCGTTACATCACCGTAGATTACTATGTAGTACTCTCCGATTACTGTTCCGTCTATATCTGAGGTTACTGTTACCTTTGTGCCTGTTCCCAGATATCTCTGAGCATTCGAGAAGCTTACGCTTACATTCTCTGCTGTT
>JAQXHF010000078.1 GCA_029007095.1 Clostridia bacterium
GTTCATTATACAGTATTTCGTCCGTGGAAGAAATGGTGTTTGCATCCCAAACGCAGATATTACAGAAAATATATCAAAAAAACCCCATGGAAAGATGTGCCTTTGGAGGACGCAAGCCTTTTTGAAATGATTAAAGGCAGGTTTGTTTCTTTGTATTGGACGATCAGGAGGAGATTATCTAAATAATTTCCTTTAAAAAGCTGTTAAAACATTGACAAACGCGCGATAAATGTTATAATGTATTGGTAAAAAATAAATTTTATTTGGAGTGATAAATTATGCCACTTGTTACAACAAAAAAGATGTTTGAGGACGCATACAAGGGCGGCTACGCCATTGGCGCTTTCAATGTCAACAATATGGAGATTATTCAGGGTATCGTTGCAGCCGGTAAGAAGCTTAACGCACCGCTTATTCTTCAGGTTTCCAAGGGCGCAAGAGCTTATGCAAACCATATCTATCTTGTAAAGCTCGTTGAGGCTGCTGTTGAGGAGACGGGACTTCCCATTGCTCTTCATCTTGACCACGGTCCGGATTTTGAGACCTGCAAGAGCTGCATCGACGGTGGATTTACCTCTGTTATGATAGACGGTTCACAGTTCCCTTACGAGGAAAATGTTGCTCTTACAAAGAAGGTAGTTGACTATGCTCATGAGCATGGCGTAGTCGTTGAGGGTGAACTCGGTCAGCTTGCAGGTATCGAGGACGATGTCAATGTTTCTGCCGAGGACGCTTCATATACAAATCCCGATCAGGTTTATGATTTTGTAACACGCACAGGCGTTGATTCGCTTGCAATAGCAATCGGTACAAGCCATGGCGCATACAAATTCAAGCCCGGTCAGAAGCCGCAGCTCAGATTTGATATCCTTGAAGAAGTTTCACAGAAGCTTCCCGGTTTCCCGATAGTTCTTCACGGTGCGTCATCTGTTGTTCCTGAGTTTGTTGAGGAAATCAACAAATACGGCGGAGATATGCCGAATGCAATCGGTATTCCTGAGGAAATGCTCCGTCAGGCAGCTACTATGGCTGTATGCAAGATCAATATCGACTCTGACCTTCGTCTTGCAATGACTGCGGCAATCAGAAAGCATTTCTATGAGTATCCCTCTCACTTCGATCCGCGTCAGTATCTCAAACCGGCTCGTGACGCTATTGAGGGAATGGTTGAGCATAAAATCAATACTGTACTCGGCTGTGCAGGTAAGGCATAAGTTTTAACCGATTATTACCGCAGGATTCGTTTTTAATGCAAATCCTGCGGCTTTTCCTTTATGGCGATTAACTCAATCGGTTGTTAAAAATATAATTCTAAGTTATGGATTTATCGATTTTTACCGAATAAATTTTATATGCTGGAGGGATCAGAGTATGAAGCCGATTACTACTTTTGTCCGACACAACGGAATAAAGGCTTTGCTCTCATTTGAGAGAAGTATGCAAAAAATTTCAAAAGGAAGATATTTCAGAAAGAGAATATTTAACTGCTACTGTGAAAATGTCGGAACCGATGTCAGAATTATCAAGGAAACAGACACCGCGACATTTATTGCAAAGTGCGATGAAAACGGCAATATAGTTGACAAACCTTTCAAAATTTTGGTCGCAACAGATATACATCTCGGCGGCAAAATGCGTTTTATGATGAAATCGCTCGGTTTGCTTGCGAGACATATCGCTGATGAAAAGCCGGACCTTGTTCTGTTTACCGGAGATGTTGTTCAAACTGAATATCAACAGATAGACAGCGTTCAGTTTGCGCAGTATATGGAAAAATTGGGAGTATATTGGGCATATATTTTCGGTAATCATGAAGCGCGGGAAGAAAAGGAATATCATAAATACTTTATGATGGAAAATATGAGAAGATTCCCGCATTGTCTTTCAAAGCACGGAGATCCGTCCCTGTTCGGCTATGGAAATTTTATGATAAATATTATGAATTCGGAAAAATCAATTCAGCAGAGCATAGTCTGTCTTGATTCCGGCAGAAATATAACCTCTAAATACAGAGAGGAGTACGGATTGCCCGACAGCTTAAAGGGTTATGATTTCCTTAAAAAGAATCAGATTGACTGGTATAAAAAAGAAATAACGGCATTGAGAAAAGAGTACGGCGAGGTAAAGTCTATGATGTTTATGCACATACCTTTGCCGGAATATGCCGAGGTAATGGATAAGGTTGACGACTTCAAATATGTTCCGTCGGGCAAGGCGGAGATACTCTACGGTCAGCAGTTTGAAAGCGTCGGTTCATCGCCTTATAACAGCGGAATGTTTGACGCAATACTCGAACTCGGCAGTACGCAGGCGGTTTTTGCCGGACACGACCATATAAACGACTTCTGCGCGAGGTATAAGGGCGTTTATCTGATTTATGTTCAATGCTCCGGATACGAGGAATACAACCTCGGTTCTAAGCTTGATGTCCCGGAGGACGATTGGCCGCAGGGCGTTACCGTTGTCGATATTGACAGGAACGGCGAAGCCTCATACAGACAGAGATTTAATATTATGTATATTAAGGAGAATTTATGAACCCATATGTTTTAAAACCGCACCTTACCCGTAAATCAACATTTATGGCTGCCGATGACGAGAGAGTTCCCGCAGAACTTTTTGCCGCTGAAACGACAGCCCCGAATCTTGACGGATTCCCATATCCTCTGCCGTCTGCAAAGAGCGACTACACCTGTTTTGCTCAGGGCAGAAACGAAGTATTATGGCTTGCAGGCAAGTCCGGTGTTACAAGATATGACAAAAACGCCGACCGCAAAGAGGATATCATTATGTATTTCAGCGCAAGGCGGCACATTCCCTCCGATAATGTCAGCAGAATATTGGCTGACGGCGACGGCTTATGGGTGCTTACCGATAAAGGCGTTTCGCATATAGAAATGATTTCATTAACCGCAGAGGAAAAGGCGGAAATGCTCCTTGAAGAAACAAATACTTTTGTTAAGCGCAGGGGAATGGTCAGTCAAAGAAAGATTAAGGAGCATAGAAACCTTGAATCGGTTTATCCCTATGCTGCGAGCGACAATGACGGAACATTTACCGCTTGCCATGAGGTAGGAGAGCTTTTCCGTTATGCAACATTCAGGAGAGAGCTTGGCGAAAACGATCCTAAGACAGTTGACGCCAGGCGTACCGCAACCGAGAGCTGTGAAGCTTGTTTGCTTCTGATGTATATACACGGCAGAGAGGAGGGCTTTATTGCCCGCTCATACCATCTTACGGGAGAGCCTGTGCCGGATGACGGAATATTTTACAAAAGATGCGGCGATACCGCAGTGTGCGTTGAGACTACTCATTCTGTAAAAAAAGGCAGAAACGGTGAAAAAATACCGTGCACACATCCTGTACCCGACAGATTGGCTAAGCTTTACAGAAATCTCGGATTTACCGAGGATGATATTACATATAAGGCCGACACGAGCAGCGACGAGGTAACGCATCAGTTCCTTCAAATGAAGTTGGCTCACGATATACTTGGGCCGGACGACAGCGAGCTTGACAGTATTATAAAGGACGCCTGCCGCAGAACGATGAAGCACATTATTGACGGCGGATTTGAATTCAGGGAACATTCAGGCGAATCAACAACATGGGCAAAATGGAGCAAGGATTATTTCCGCTCAGGTACGGGATATGTTGACGCGCCGCTTAATGCCGCAGAACTTCTGATGTATCTCAAAGTTACCATGTATATAACGGGCGAGGAAGGTATTTGGAAAGAAACATACGATAAACTCGTTGCCGACGGATATGCAGAGCTTTCGGCTAAGCACCGCGACCGCTTCTATCAGGGAGCGATGAGCTGTGACTGTATGCCGGAGGAGGATTTGATGTACGGCGATCATATGCTGGCTCTTTCGACATTCTGGATGCTTACTCAGTTGGAAACAGATGAAAATCTTTTGAAAACCTACCGCAAAGCTTTTAAGACATGGAGCGATACTCTGCTCAGAGAGCATAATCCCGGTTACGATTTCCCATACAAAATTTCCTGTCCCGATGAATTCATAGATATAGAAAAAGATGTTGAATGGTTCAACCGTTTTGAAACTTCACGACTTGCCGCAAGCGTTAAGCTTGACAGGCATGATACTCCGGTAAGAGTTAGGAGGGGAGAGGGTGACAGCGCGGAGGAGATTAGTGCGCTTCTTCCTCCCGATGAACGGTTTATAAAGAAATATGACAGAAATCCTTTTGAGCGTAGCTCTCAGCCAGTTGAAAGGGATTTGGTTATAGAGGGTTGTTATAACTATACCTTTGCTTATTGGATAGGAAGATATTACGGATTTATAGCTGAGGAGGAAAAAGATGCGTAAGACGGCGGTTATAAATGAATTCAGCATTGAGACGATAAGAGATGTGCTTGAAAAGCTTCAAAGATTCCCCGGTTTCAAGGTCAACGGTTTAAATGCATATCAGCTTGAAGAGATAAGGAGCATTGACTCGTTGCTTTTCCGTGAAATCAGTGAAAACATAAAGTGCGGAAGATGGGCGCCGTTTACAGGAATGTGGTGCGATTGTGAAGAAGCCGACGATTGCGCTCTCGTAAGACACGCTCTTTATTCATCTGACTATTTCAAAAGGAATTTCAATATAGAGTCAAGGGTATTCTTTGCAGATAAAATTTACACAAACAACTTTGCTCAGATACTTTACAGAAATATATTTGACGCGGCTTTTGTTGCAGGCGAGAGCGGAAAATATTGGCTTGACAGCGCTGACGGTTCAAGAATTCTTGTGTGCGGCAGAGATTCGCTTGATATTTGCGATGCAAACGATCTCGATGACGAAGAAATTGAAAACAATGAATTTACTACCGTTGAGCAGGAAATAGCAGACCTTTTAGGCGGTATGTTAGAGCTTGACAGTAAATCTCAGCCGGCAGTTTTTTCGGAGCCTGATGAAACTGAAAAGGCTCTTATTGAAGCCGAAAAAGTCGCAGTCTGCAACGGAGCGGACAGGCAGGAGGAAATTAAAAAAGCGTGGATAGCTATGTTCCTCGGAGACGACAAATCGGCGCGTGAAACTGCCGATAATATACTTAAAAATATGAGCTATGAGGACGGATTTGTAAAAATAGATTCGGACGAGGTTGAATTGGAAGCCCTGAAATTTACAGAGGATAAAAGCGGAGAAGCCGTAATGCGGCTGATAGAAAAATCCGGCAGGGAAAAGACAATCTTTGTAATGGCGGATAAACTGAACGCAGGATTTCGCTGTGAGATAATTCCTTATGAAATACAAACTTTCCGAATTGATAAGTCTGGTTTTGTAACCGAAACTATGATAAACGAGTTTATATAATTGATTAAGCTCTCCCTATGGTATTTGCGTACTTTAAAGGGAGAGATTTGCGCTTGGCGGTGATATAATTGACTCAGTATTCGTTGAATGACGAAAAGAAAAGCAAACTTATTGTTATTTCTCTTTGGCTTGTTTATGCGTCGGCATACTTTGCACGCACTTGCTATTCTGCCTCAATAGCGTCGATAGTGAGTGACGGAATGTTCCAAAAAGGAGAGATAGGCCTTGTCGGTACGGCGTTTTTTGTTTGTTACGGGGCAGGGCAGATAGTAAACGGAATTGTAGGTGACAAAGTCAATCCGTTTGCTTTGGTTCTTTGCGGCTCATTCGGCAGCGGAATATGCTGCTTGACTATGGGACTGACTCGTTCACTTGTATCAATGGCTGTAATTTGGGGCTTTAACGGATTGTTTCAGTCGATGCTTTGGTCGCCTTTGCTTCGTATTTTTTCAGAAATAATAAATGAAAAACTGCGTAAAAAAGCTGTGTTGAATATAGCACTTTCGCTTCCTGTCGGAACTGTTGCGGCATATCTTTTGTCGGGAGTGCTGATAAAGTATTACGGTTGGAAAAGTATGTTTTTTGCGGCAAGCGCGGTTGTAATGATAATTTTCCTGATTGCTCTTTCGACTGTTCTGATATCTAAAAGAAGCATTATAAAAATCTGTGTAAATAAATCGGATTTGAAAATATCAAATAAAAGCGACGGCAGACACGGTTTCTTAAAGCTTGCAGTTTCGTCGGGATTGTTGATAATCCTTGTTCCGTCATTTTTGCATGGAATGATGCGCGACGGTATTGCAAATTGGGTGCCGACGATGATAACCGAAATTTATAGGAAATCTCCGTCATTTTCTTCGACAATTACGGTTGTACTTCCGATTTTTAACGCTTTCGGCGCTTATGCGGTTACGCCTATATACAGGAAATTCAAAGAGGATGAAATGAAAACCTCTGTTGTATGCGCCGCTTTTTCGCTTATACCGATGTCGCTTTTGCTGATGATGAAAAATCTGCCTATTTATATTTCCGTAGTGCTTCTTGCAATAATAACAGCGTCAATGTATGCGTTAAATTATCTCATAATATCGCGTGTGTCGGTAAGATTTTCAAAAAGCGGACATACTTCAAGCGTGACAGGAATTTTAAATTCGTTTGCATATATCGGATGTGCGGTTTCTTCATACGGATTCGGAGCAGTATCGGAAAAATTCGGTTGGAATACGGTGGTTCTTATATGGATAGCTTCATCATTTTTACTGTTGATATTTTCTTTCATAGCAGATAAGAAGTGGAAAAAATTTATGCTTGAAACAACGGTATGAATGTTAGATGTAAAACATTTTGTCTGTAAATATTTGCACTGAATGTTTATGTCACACTCATAAATAGTATGCCGTAGAGGTTCATTTGCACTTTTATTATCAAATAATATCATCAGATGCAATAGTAATCAAATAATCAGATGCAAAGCCAATAAGTTTGTGAGATACCTCACAGCTTATCGGCTTTTTTAATATTGTTTTTTACAATACCTTTTATTACAAAAAGCAAAGCCGGTTATTATTTAAAAAACTTGAAAAACAGATAGATTTTTTATCCATACCCCCAAAAAATACCAATTTTTTAGGGTTATACAAGGTTTTCAGCGTAAAAAAACGACCTCATAGAATTTCTTCTACAAGGTCGTAATTTTATTTTGTTTTGCCTATTGTGTCAAAAAGCGGTTTGCCTTTTCACAAGTTGCAAAGATTACTTGCTCTCTTTAATAGCTGCCTGTGTCGCAATTCTGCTTGGTTGGTGTGGTGTCACCAAATGGTATTACAGCGCTATCTTTTCGCCTTTTGCCCTCAGTTTTCAGGTGCAATGGGTCATTCGGATCGCCGTCAAAGCGAAGATACCAATCGAAGCCGTCTTGCTTTGCCACAATCTTTACAACGAAAGCTTCAATCACGCTTTCGGGGATGTCATTTTCATCGGCATTGGTGTACTGCTCAAGTGCATATTGCAGCACCGTCAGCTTGTCCTTGTAATCTGTAATTACAGGCTCCTTGTTCATCTTTGCTTCAAGCTCCTGAATTTCAGCGGTAAGCTTTACAATCGCATCCTTTGTTTCTGCGGTTTTTGCCGCAAATGTTTCTTTGTCAATTTCACCCTCTGCTCTCATATCAATATAGTTATCGAGCTTTTTTCTGTGCTTTTCAATCTCTCTGCGTTTTTGTTCAATCACAACCTCATAATCAATACCGTCTTCCTTATCGTTGATATGAGCCTCAAGCATTGAATTGGCAAGAGCCAGCACCTTGTCCTTTTCAGAAAGATATTTGCGAAAAATATAGTTTGCCATCATCTGCAGCTTCCATTCGGGAATCATCGGCGTGCGGCAAATACCGTCAAGGGGCAAGCCCTTTTTTTTCTGCTTTCATAAGAGCCTGTTCGCACAGAATTGTAACACTGATAACCAATGTTCGACTTCGTTGCTGTTCTGTACCAATTCCTTGTATTAAATTTGTGACCGCACTCGCATATAAGGAGCTTGCCCCAAACTGTTGTTCTCGGTCTTTTGCCGGTGGTCGTTCTTCTGCCTGTGTTGATGTTTTTGCACTGAGCTATTTTACTTGCCATAATTAATTGCACCCTTTCAAAGTCTTCTTCTGTAATAATCGGCTCGTGTCTTCCTTTTACCTGTATCAGCTCAACCTCACCGTAATTTTTAATCTTTTTCTGTGTAAGATAATCAGGTGTGTATTCCTTATGATAGGTTATGATACCGCAGTAAAATGTGTTTTTTAGCACATGACCGATTACGGTTTCATACCACCTTGTTTTACCCATAGCGGTTTTATGTCCTCTGCGTTCAAGTTCTTCCTTTATCTTTGTAAGTCCGTTGCCCGCAAGGTACATTTCATAAATCAACTTAACAGTTTCCGCCTGATCCGGGTTAATGATGAAATCCACCTGCTTTTTATTGTCGGGCAGAAGTGTCTGCACTCTCTTGTAGCCTAAAATATTTCCGTTGCCGTAGAAAGTGCCGTTTTCCATTGAAGTCTGTTGATCGCTTTTTACTCGCACCGAAGTTTTACGGCTTTCGTCCTGGGCAAGAGTTGCCATAATCGTAAACCGGAGTTCTCCTTCACCATCAAAAGTTTTGATATTGTCATTGATAAAGAAAACCTCAACACCGCCTGCTTTCAGCTCTCTTGTGTATTGCAGCGTATCAACGGTGTTTCTTGCAAAACGGGAAACCTCACGAATGATAATCATATCAAACTTTCGTGCCTTTGCATCCTTTATCATTTTCATAAACTGCGGTCTTTTCTCGGCAGAGGTTCCCGTGATGCCCTCGTCAATATACTGACCTACAAGCTCCCACTCGGGTCTTGCCGCAAGAATTGGCTTATACCAATCCACCTGATTTTCAAGAGCTGAAATCTGTGCCTCATGCTCCGTAGATACTCGAGCGTATATAACAACTCTGCGCTTTCCGAAATCAGAATTTATCATGCACATTCCTCCTTTATCTGATTATGATTGCCTTTAATAAATTCGGCTTCATCTACAATGTCTGCATAGTCCCCGAGAATATTGCGGAACACATGCCCCGGAATTTTTCCGTCCCTGAAAAGCTGTTCAATGAGCTTCAAAGCCGCAAAACAGTATTCGGGGTCTTTCTTTAAACTATTTATATCAATTTTACTCATATATTACCTCCTGTTCAAATGTGTGGATTACCGTGCATCACGGTCACGGCTTCGCTGACGCTGAAGATATCTGTAGTAATGCTCGCAAGCCTTCAATACAAAATCTTCAAAGTCTTCATTTTTAACTTTAGGTGCAATCTTCTGTAATTCCGTATTTGGTGTTTTCTGTGCCAATACGCCTCCCCGTGGTTTTTTCTATCTTCCTTAACACACAGAGGGCAATATTTTAGCTGACTATCCGCCTGTGTTCTCGGTAATATGGCGAATAGATGGTGAGCATCGCAGAAATCATAACCAATATGATATAAAGCATTTTTCTTTTGTTGCAGCGGAATGAATCTTGCATA
>JAQXHF010000079.1 GCA_029007095.1 Clostridia bacterium
GATACCGTCAATTTCAGTTCCGCCGCAGCCTACATAAGCCGGAACAAATTCCTTCAACTGCTTAACAATTCGGTTACCGAATGCAAGACGGAAATGCTCGATTACATAGTTGTCAAGTTCTTCGATCTTTTTAAGATTTTCATCAGAAACTTTATACTTTGTCTGACACTCTCTGAACATTTCCTCAAGATGCTTATAGCTAAGGTTAAGGTTATCTGTCCACGGTGCGTCAAAATATTTACCCTTACTGTTAAGGTCAATGGGAATAGCACGGTCATAAACCTTATCAGAAACCGCAAAGGTAGAGTCATCGTTATTGATAGTGCCTATGTACCACATATTCTCAGGGAGTTTAAGCTTACCGTCTATGATATGTTTAGGATCGGTAGGCCATACGCTCGGAACAAGTGATACAACCCACTCATCTCGTGACGGCATTTCAAGTATTGAGAGAAGCTCTGCGAAATAATACTCAACACGAGCAATGTTCATCTCGTCAAGTACCGTAATGAATATTTCATCTTTAAATGTAGCTTCATACATTTTTTTGAGAACTTCGGTTTCGTTAAAACGCTTTGTGAATTCGTTAAAGTAACCGAAGATTTCTGTACGGTCACGCCATGACGGCTGAACCGAAGCGATGGTACAGGGATTTTTAAGGAACTTACCCCATGCATAAGCAAGAGAAGTTTTACCTGTACCGGAAATTCCCTGTAATATTATAAGTCTTGTCGATGCAAAAGCTGAAAGGAACAGACGAATTGTTTTAATCTCATAGAAAAGTCCGAGACGCGAACAAGCATAATTTCGGAACATTTCACATATTTCCGGAAGAGTTATATCATTATCAAAATCAGGAGCAACATAGTTTTCAATTTCAAGATCAACCTGGGTGCATTTGTAGAATCGGCTGTAATCGTCCGCAGTTTTATCCGCTTCACCGCTATCTTCTTTGTTTTCCAGCGTTTCATCTTTTTTATCGCTGTCATCGGTTGTTTCATACGGACTCTCGCCCGGCTTCAATCCAAGCTGAGAAACTTTCATTGCAAGTATTTTTTCTTTCTCGGTAGTCAGCTTGATTATCTCTCGGTTAAGATTGCCGACCTCATTGAGTAATTCTTCCTGATCGACGAGAGTTTTTCTGACTCTTACATACTTCTTTACAAGTACAACTATCAGCACTATCAATGCTGCAAGAACAGCAACCGTCGCAATAACGGCAAGTATAGCAAGAATCCAATCAACGGCGGTAAAATCTCCCGCCCAAGATTTGAATATACTGATATATTCCGGTATGTTAAAGATATTCGCTATACCTAAGCCGATACCTTTGAGAATTCCCCAAACACCCTTTACAAAAAACTGATTAAGGAACTCTGCAATGAATTTTGTTACTGTCATCTTTCAGCCACCCTTTGCTTATCTTCTTGATTTTTATAATAGGAACGAATTACTTTTCGTCGCCGTCCTTCTTTTCCTTTTCCTGCTGCGCCAAGTATTCTTCTACCGCTCTGCGCTTTTGCTCCTCGCTTATGTCCTCAGCTTTCGCTTCCATAAACATCGCGATCAGCTTATATATCTGCCAGATAAAGAACAGGGCCAACGGTACGATTATGCAAATCATAAATCCGGTTCTGCTCTGAAGGAACTCCAAAGCCGATCCGAAATTGGAAATCTTTAATCCTTCAAGTGCCTTTCCGGACTCGTCGTAACCGGAATTAACCTGCTTTGCAATAACTTCATCAGGCAATACCATTACATTATCTTCGGTGCTCATCGCATCTCCCTTTGTAACGAAGCACTTGATTGAATTATCATCGTTGTATTCGATATCGTAAATTCTATGGGTATTATAGCTTCTGAAACTTTTTCCCTGTGAATCCGTAAGAACAGTTGAATATGTTATAACTTCTCCAACTTTCAGCGTCTGAGGATCTTCAACCTCTTTGGTTATAATCAAATCTCCCGACTCAAAGGTAGGTGCCATTGAATCTGACTGAACTGCAAACGGAGTGTATCCAAGGATATTGCCTATTCCCATTTCGGAATTTTTTGAAGTAAAGGTCATAACAGTTATAATGATAGCTATTATGATAATCACTATAAGCAATATATCGGAAATAACTCCCAAAACGCTCTTTGCTTTATTATTCATTAAAATTCACTCCTGTTTAATTCTGACTTAAACCGTCATTTTTGAGCGCCGCTCCGATGCTCAAAAATCGCAGCTTCAATCGAGTTCATGGGAGGCGTTAAAAATTAACGCCATCCCATAATAGTGACGGGCATTCCGCAGGAATCGAGTCCTGCGGAAATACGGTTCAAAGAACAACTTAATCGATCGTAAACTGAAGATCAACATTAAGTGTGCCGCCGGCTGCGTCTGAAAGGCAGTCAACATCGTTACCTTCCATCCAAACATAAACTCTGATACGGTTTATACCGGCTTCAAGCGGGAACTTCATGGTATCCTTAGTAGTATCAGTTGCCTGAACTTTGGCTTTACATGTATAAACACCATTTGTTTGCAGAGTATCGCTTCCAACAGTCTGATCCGCAGCAGCAACATTTACATATTTGGTATCAATGTATGTTCCGTTCTTTGATTCATCAAGGTGAAGTGTTGATGCAGGTTCATACATACTTGAATAATTCGTGGTACCGTTCATTTTTGCCAATGTTTTTGCTGTGGTAGGATCTGCATCCGAACCGCAGTCAACAATAGCCATTCTCATTGATCTGAGTGCCACTTCATTATCGCCGTCAGGAATTGTGATATCCGAATTCTTCCAATATACGGTCTGTGCAGTTGCAACTTTAAGGAAAACATCAAATACAACATATCCGCCATCAGCATCGGTAACTTTTGTTGTTGTCAGTTTTCCGGCATCACTCATAGATCCTTCAAAGAAAGTCGGGAAAGTGTTTGCACTAACAGTCATATGACTCGAAGACGGCTTTAACTCATCAGGGAAATGATTAGTGTTATCCGCATCGGCAGCAAATCTTGTTCCGGACTCGCCTTTAAGATCAGACAAAGTGATAGCAGTTGTCCAAGCATTTGTGTTAGCTGAAATCTGAATACCTTCGGGTGATGTAACCGTAAGGTTCATTTGCTCAACCGTTGCCTTCTTGGACATTGTGAACCATGCAAATGTCGATGAAGTCAAAACGATCGCAGACACAATAAGCATAGCAATTGCTGAAATAAACGCGCGCTTTTTAAATGTCTTTTTCATTTGTATCTTTACCTCCATAAAGATTTTATGCTTTGGCGACCGTTAACGCGCCGCCAAACGCACAAGTGTATATCCTTAAATGTTAACGGTATTTAAGAGAAAGATAAACTTCTGTGGCAATAATATGTATATTGCTCAAGAGTTTGCCCCGTCACCGTTCTCAAGCGAATAGCTGTTAAATGTCATAGACAGTTTAACCTCTCCCTCAAGAATATCGTCAACACATTCGGGATCCCATCCCTCAAGCCAAACGACAACAGTATATTTATCTATGTCGCCGACTTTGAAACTGTCGTTTACCGCTTCCATAACTTTTGTGTTGCTAAGGAAGTTTTTATCAACATTGTAGTGTCCGTCATTATCTTCAAGCTCGTCGACAGTACCGTGCTTTGGTTTAGCATAGATAGTCGGTTCACCGTTGATATATACCATTACACGCAAAGCCTCGTCCGCGTTCAATGCTACCGAATCCATCTGAATACTTGCATTGTAACCGACATCGACTTCACCGGCATTTTTAACATAAAATGTATATGCAAGGAACTCCTGACCGTTTGAGCGGTTGTGAGAGCCGTCAATATCATTAAGATCTTCCGGCAGCCATTCGTATGTACATTCAAGCATATTCTCACATTTCGTTCCAGAAAGAAATCTCGTAGGATTTTTAAAATCAGCAGTTTCTGAAAGCGAGATTCCCATATTGAAAGCGTCCTTATTCATCGTCACGGTGAAGTCACCCGCTTTATTAACATACGACGAGCAAGCAAACATAACCGAGAGGAAAAGCAAGAGGATAACAAGAATAATAACCAATATTCTTATCAAAGCTTCTCTTTTTTTTACCTTTTTTGATTCGGTTTTGACGCCGTAACGGCTCATTCGGTCGAGCTGTTCGGGATTATCGGAAATCGGCTGCGAATCTTTTTTCTTTTTCTTTGCCAAGCTTAATCCTCCTCCGATCTCAGCTTATTTGCTTTTCTTTTATAAATTCTCCGAAATACGGGCCTCTGAATCGGTCTGCGCCCATTTTTTTGAGCAAATCAAAAACTTCTTTTGAATCAATGCCGTCAAATGCGCTTTGAACTTCAATTTTCTTACAGAAATCAATAAGGCCCTGCACGGTATTCTGGACTTTTTCATCCGTCAGTATTCCGTCAATCAAGTCGGAATGGAAACCGATATAATCCACATCATAATGAGTCAAATGTGTAAGCGAGGTATATTCTACTCCGAAATCATCTATCATTATGGTGAATCCGGATTCTCTGAGCGCTTTAATATTTTCTAAAACCTGTTCCTTGACAGCTTCCAATATGCTCTCGTTTATAACAAAACATAATTTATCGTGAGCTACCTTATATTTGTCTGTTATTTTAAGAACCTGGCTCACAAAATTTTTCTTTGCGATTGTTTTTACGGATATCCATATCATAAGCGAATTTATATCCGCTTCTCTCTGCTCGCATCTTAATATTGCCTCGCAGGCTTCTTCAACCGCCCAAAGGTTAAGCTGGCACACCTGAGAGCTTTTTTCTGCAACAGGTATAAAAAGCTCCGGTAAAACAACGCCCATTACCTTGTCATTAATCTGCATGGTCGTTTCGTAATCTATCGCCATATTCAGATGAATGTCAAACACAGGTCTGTAATGAAGCTCAATAGTTCTCATTCTGCTTTTTGACGGAGAGTCATTATTTTTAGCGGCCATAAGATTCTGTCCCCTCGTATAAAACGGCAAAAGCCTTTACTTACAGTTCAAAATAAATGATTATACTTATAGAAATATTTATAATTAACTTTACCACATCGTTTACAAATAGTCAACAATTTTTGATCAAAAATCGTACAAAAAGCGAATTTTTTTACGGTTAATGATTGTTTTTTCTTTATTAAAAATTATCATATGAAAGCGACAAAAATATAAAACGATTTGCGTCGGCTCAAATATTTAAGCACCTACGCAAATCGCTCTTTTGTTGAGTAAAAAAATCATAAAATACCGCATTCGGTCTTCACACGGTACATAACGGAGCAAACCTCCGATATGATTTTGTTGCACTCGTCATATTCATTTTTAAACTTATCAGGCTCCGTAATATAATTGTAAAAATCCTGAGCTTCTCTGCCCATAAGTATATGCTTTTCATCTTCTTCTACGAGAATTTTGCTGCTGCCGTCAGAATAATGAGCCTTAACTCCTGTTAACTTTGAAATCGACTCAATAGTGATTGTTCCCTTGTCTCCGATTATCTGAGAGCCTGTGTAGTCCTGTCCGATTTTTGAATAAGTCAAAGTAATCTGCATACCGTCATAGTCAAGTACTGCTGTACCGTATCCGTCGGCGCCCGTTTCTACAAAGCCTGCCGAGCTGAATATTTTTTTCGGCATACCAAAGAAATCAATAGCCGGATAATAGCAGTAAATTCCAAGATCTCTGAGACAACCCGTAAGCATTTTCGGATTAAAAATATTTGGATTTTCACCTCTTTTGAGCGCTTCATATTTTGAAGAAAGCTGAGAAAAATCAAAATGTGCGGTTGTAATATTTCCTATTTCTTTCAAAGCATCTTTGATAATTTTTCTTGCAGGCTGATGCAACATCATTATAGCTTCTGTATAAATCAAGCTTCTGCTTTTCGCTAAATTTAAAAGCTCATCAAACTGCTCAAGTTCAGTAACTATCGGCTTCTCGCAAAGAACATGCTTGCCGTGTTCAAGCATAAGCTTGCTTTGTTCATAATGCAGACAATTAGGACTTGCAATATATACCGCGTCAATATCGCTCTCGGCAAATTTTACAATATCCGTATATACCTCGGCTCCGCCGAACTTAGCGGAAAACTCTTCGCCTTTTTCGTGCGTTCTTGAATAAATTGCCGAGAAAGTCATACCGTCAACGAGAATCGCACCTTTGACGAACTCCTCTGCTATCCAACCCGATCCTATTACTCCGAACTTAACCATAACTACCTCCGATTTACAATTCATCAATTCCGGATTTCTTTTGAACATCAATTTGTTCCTTGCTTATCCTCATTATATCGACAGACTCTCTGATTCTGTTCTTCGCATTTTCGGGCGCACAGAACAGGGTTTCAAAAAACCTAACTATATAAAAGAAAGGGAGCAGGAATTTATACTTTTTCAGCACAGGATATCTAACAGACATAATATCAAGTCTCGGGAAAAGCAAATCAATTAAATTTTTAAATTTCTTCTTGCTGAAATTTTCGGACTTCATATTATCTACAATAAAGGCATTTTTCAGTTTATTTTCATTGGAACCGTAAACGCCACCGGACGCAATATAAGCGGCGAAACCGTCAAAATTCCCGTCAAAGCTGCCGCCGAACCAATTTTCGGATAATGCTTCCGCTTTCTTTGCAAAAATATCAAGACCGATTTTTTTAAGCTCGGACGAAATATATTCAAAGTCCATATCGGGATAAGCTCTGCGGTAAACATACAAATCCAAAATCGTCCTTATTCCTGTGCCGCCGTATCTGTAATGTTTGGCAATGTGGGCGATCATAAATATGTATTCGTCCTCATGTTTGAGTCTGTAACGATAATCACAATTTTCGCACTTGACCGCCCGCGAAAATCCGTCCCTGAAATAAGCCGACAGCTTTTCAAACTGACTGTCAACCATAGCGCGGTGGAATTCAAAAAAAATCCCGTTACGATTTACAACGCTGTGCAAATCGCCCTCGCCGCGATATTCAAATCCGTCCTCTTTAAAGCTTGATACAACCTCGTCAACTTTTTGTCGGTCTATCAAAATATCAATATCGCTCATCGTACGCATATCAGGCATAGGATACGCATCCTTGATATTAAATCCCTTTAAAGGCATATGGCGCACCTGCATTTTTTCAAGCTTGTCCAAAGCCTCCTGAGTTTCAATCTGCTGCTGAGCTTCAACAATCTTTGCTTTCATTTTTGTTTCTTTCAGAAGCTTTGCAAAATACTCAGGCGGAGCGTTTTGCAGCTTTTCGGCAGAGTATCCAACCAGATTCAATACGCTGTGAGAATCAGCGTAATCGACAATCTCACTCCATGAAATACCATCGGGTATGTCATCCGGAGCAGCACCGTTGACAGACGCGGCAACAAGCCTTATCGTATATGTCCAAACAGCGCTTTTACCGTCATTTTTAGTCATCATCTGCCCTCGCTTTCCGAATCGTATATTTAATATACATTATATATAAGGTAAATTTACAATAAATTGTTTTTTAGTTTCACTCGCAAAATCATTAGGTATATTAAGTATATAATAAAAAACTAAAAAAGTCCATATCAAAAATTTTAAAAACTATTGACAATCAAGAAAATCTATGATAAGATAATTGAGCATTCGGAGAGATACCGAAGTGGTTATAACGGAACGGTCTTGAAAACCGTCGTATGGCAACATACCGTGGGTTCGAATCCCACTCTCTCCGCCACATAGAATCGGGTTTCATTTGAAGCCCGATTCAGAATAATTTTAAACAGCGTTACCTACACGGAGAAGTACTCAAGTTGGTGACGAGGCGCCCCTGCTAAGGGCGTAGGTCGGGTAACCGGCGCGGGAGTTCGAGTCTCCCCTTCTCCGCCAAAAATAACCGTCATTTCGATACAACGGAATGGCGGTTATTTTATATTTAAAATCATCATATTCAAAAAATCCGGTTAAGGAAAGATTTGTTGATAAAGTCACGCTATTCTTCCACAAAAAGGAAATAATTTAGTTTGCCGGGAAATCGGAAAAATCAATACCGTTCAATAGATTATTCCTATATAACAATCTTGCAGAAAATATTGACAAAGCGATATTTCGGTGTTATAATGCCTATCAAACAGGTAGGTTTGATAGGAAATCGGCCACCCAATATTTTTCAGGAGATGTTATTATGAAAATTTATGAACAAATTACCGATTTAATCGGTTCAACTCCGCTTGTAAAGCTTAAAAACTACTCTGCAAAGCGTGAGCTTGAAGCTACAATTCTCGCTAAGGTTGAGTTTTTCAATCCCGCCGGCAGCGTTAAGGACAGAATCGCCAAGGCTATGCTCGACGAGGCAGAAGCTAAGGGGCTTTTAAAACCCGATTCGGTTATAATTGAACCGACAAGTGGAAACACGGGTATAGGACTCGCTTCCGTTGCGGCAGCAAGAGGATACAAGGTCATTCTTACTATGCCGGAAACAATGAGCGTTGAGCGCAGAAATCTATTAAAGGCATACGGAGCGCAGCTTGTACTTACCGACGGTGCAAAAGGAATGAAAGGCGCTATCGCAAAAGCAAATGAGCTTGCCGCAGAAACTCCGAACAGCTTTGTTCCGGGACAATTTACAAACAAAGCTAACCCGGAAATACACAAGAAAACAACAGGTCCGGAAATCTGGCAGGATACCGACGGCAAGGTTGATATCTTCGTTGCCGGAGTCGGCACAGGCGGTACTGTTTCGGGAGTCGGTGAATATCTTAAATCACAAAATCCGAATGTAAAAGTCGTTGCCGTAGAGCCTGCTACATCACCCGTTCTTTCAAAAGGTACTCCCGGTCCGCATAAGATTCAGGGAATCGGCGCAGGCTTCGTTCCCGAAACTCTCAATACCGGAGTCTATGATGAAATCATTACGGTCGAGAACGAGGACGCATTTGCAACAGGCAGAGCACTCGCAAGAGAGGACGGATTGCTTGTCGGTATTTCCTCAGGCGCGGCAGTATTTGCAGCTACCGAATTAGCCAAGAGACCTGAAAACAAAGGAAAGACGATAGTCGCCCTCCTCCCCGATACAGGTGAGCGCTATCTTTCAACACCGATGTTTGCAGAATAAAGCAATTTAATATAGCAACGGACTGCCGCAACCGATTGATTGCGACAGTCCGATTTTTCATATACAGTAATCATTTCCGTAAAGGTCTTCTTGGCGGTTCACAATGTCCTGCAAGGTAATTGAATCAAGATATTCATTGATAACCTTGTTAAGTCCCTGCCATATCGGCAAGGTTGGACAGGTTGCGCTCCTTGCACAGTCATTAGGTTCATGCTCTACACAAGGGACGGGAGCTAAACTTCCCTCGGTAAGGCGCAAAATCATACCGACCGTATATTTGTCAGGCGTATCGGCTAACATATATCCGCCCTGATAACCTCGATTGGTTTTGAGTATATCCGAACGGTTAACTATCGGTACGATCTGTTCAAGATATTTTTTGGATATATTCTGCCTTTCGGCAATATCTTTAAGCGCAACATAACCGTCATTTTTATGCTCTGCCAAATCAATAAGCATCCGCAAAGCATAACGGCCTTTTGTTGAAATTTTCATTTTTCCATCTCCTATTAAGATAAAACTTGCCGGAAAAATAAATTATTGCTTCCACTTGAAATTTTCTTTGCCTGCTCCGACCTCAAAATGATATTTCACGATGCCCAAATCGACATAGGAGTAAAAACCTCCGTCCGATTTAACCGTAACATTATCGCCGTTAAACGAGAAAAAGAATTTCTGCTGATTCATCGCAGTAGGCGCGAGCAACGCCGCTTCCATTCCCGATTTGAACCATTCGGGCGCATTTTCAAAGTTACTGCAAAGCTCGGACATCTGCTTTGATTTGTGAGGAACTCCGCTATCCGTGCCCTTTCCGACCGAAAGCACACAAACAATTTTATCATCGCTGTCGAGTCCGCTGTTTTTCTTAGCTTCGGACTTTGAAAAGCTCATTGCAACCCAGCAGGTGTTAAGTCCGAGCGTCTGGGCTTTTATTGCAATTTTTTCACCGTAATATCCGACTCTTTCATCAAGATTATAGTCAGACTTATTTCCTGCAAGAACGATATAATTTCTCACACCGCTGAATTTGCGTGACATCAAGCCGCCAAAAGCCTTAGGTTCATCGGTAACAAGCCGGATTTTCATTCCGCTTTCTTCATTGCAATGCACAATCATTTTTTTAAGTTCGGCGGTCGCTTCTTTTGACAGCTTATCGTCGGTATAAGAGCGCACAGAATGTCTTTCTCTTATTGCCTGCAAATCCGTCATAGGAATCCGACCTTTCTTAAAATAATATTTTGGCAAGATAAGAAGATGTTAAAATTATTTAAGCTTCAGCTTTTCACCGAGCTTGACCTTGTATAAGAAAATGAAGGCTATAATGAACTCAGACACAGACATAATTGCAGTCTGCACAAGTCTCGTGATAAACATTTCCTTGTACGGAGTGCCGTAAAGCATGGAAATCCACAGCGTATCAAGGAACTGTCCGATTAAAACTCTCCTGATGAGAACGGCGGCAATAATTCTCGGAACCGAGCATTTCTTGTAAAGGAATAATCCGTAAACCAATCCGACCAATGCCGCCGAAAAGGTGAATCCCGGAAAAAATGCGCCAATCGGGAAAAGTAACGCGCCGATTAAATCCGATATCGACGCAACGACCACGCCGTAAACAGGGCCGAAAAGATAAGAAACCAACATAACCGGAATGAAAGAAAATCCGATTTTAATGTTGTATAGCTGAATTGACAGCCATCTCGACAGCACTATTTCAAGCGCTATCATAACGGCTGATACCGCTATTTTTTTCGTTATGTCTTTGCTTTTGTTTGTCATAAAAAATACCTCCTTACATCCATTGTTGAATAATAAGGAGCGCACTCTCTATTATTCAGCGGGATGCAACGGCTGCACCGCAAGAATTCTTTTCGTCCGACGGACAACTCCCCGTTCCGTCGGCACTTAACGCGCAACCGTCTACTCTGAAATTTTGTATTATTCTATCACATTTATTTAGGTTTGTAAATAGCTATTTAGCGTCATACCCGTTTATTTTCATAAATTCGCCTGATTTTTTCTTTATATAAACAGTCAGCATAGCTCCAAAAGGTATGGCGGCAACTGTCAGCAATTTTTTAGGCGATTCTTTGATAAAATTCTTGTTTTTTGAAATTATACTGCTCGAAACATAATGAATACAATTTCTGAAAACATCCTTTAAATCGTTATTATCTTTCATACTCTCTTTGCGTACAAAAGCAAAGCCCTTAGGATTCAAAAGATACTGTCGGTACATATTTGTGCTTGAACCGTCCTCCATATACTCGACGACGCAAACAGGCTCATTAAGTATTATCATAGTGTATTCTTTGTCGGCTTTTTCGTATTTATATGCGAGTGAAACATATTTTTCACCGTCGAATTCGGGATACGGCGGATATTTTTTCATAACATCCGTTCTGTAAACAAGCTTTTTATCTCCCTTTCCGCCCCTTTTATAATATCCGCCGAGAGTCGTATCAAAGCGGTCGTCTTCGAGCGGTTTGCCGATAATTTTGCCGTTCTCCGCCATATCGCAAGCGATAATTCCCGAATATTTTTCGTTTCCGTTCTTCTTCCAGCAAGAAACAATTTTCTCTACGGCGTCATCGGTCATATAATCGTCAGAGTCAATGCATACATTTAATTCCGTATTTATATTTTCATAAGCCGTATTGTGCGCCGTATGCATTCCGCCATTCTTTTTATAGACATATTTAATTTCAAAGCCGTTGTCTTTCTTTTGCCACTCGTGTATAAGCTCGGCAGTATTGTCTGTCGAACCGTCATCAACCACAAGCCAGACAAAATCCTTACAGGTCTGTCTTAAAAGGCTTTCATAACAGCGATTTATCGAATATGCCCTATTGTAAGCGGGTGTAAAAACCGTCAGCGTTTTATTTGCAGTATTCATTGATATAAAACTCCTCAAGCCATTTTGCGTTTTCCTCAATGTCAAACTTCTTTTTAACTATTGTTTCGTATGTATCTTTGCGCTCATAACCGTCGGCAAATTTAAGCACCTCGTCCGCCCACACGCCGGGGGTTTCGTCCAAAGGAACTGTCACTATATTTTTTGTAATTTTGCAATCCTTGGGTACAGCGTCCGAAATGACGCATTTTATTCCCGACGCCTGAGCCTCAACCAATGTCACGGGCAAGCCCTCATACAACGACGGAAAAAGGAACACATCGGAAGCAAGAAGCAAATCGTTTATATCGTCGCGCACTCCGAGGAAACGGACGCAGTCACCGAGGCCGAACTTCTCCGCCTTTTGCATAATGCGCTCGCGCAACTCACCGTCGCCGGCAAGGAGCAAAACCGAATCAGGATTTTTATAATGAATGAGATTAAAAATATCAAGAATGAAATTGTGATTTTTCTGAGCGTTAAATCTGCCGACATTTATAACCGTAAACTTACCGTCAAGATTCATTTCACGGCGAAGATCAGCAGCTTTTTTCCTATTCCAGCGGAATTTATCCGCTTCGATAGCATTGTTCATCATTATAAACTTACGCTTTGCGCGTCTGCCGAAAAGCCATTTCCCGGCGTCCATACCGCATACAAAACGGTAATCCGTATATTTCCTTATTTTATGCTTGAAAACAAACCTGACAATATCCTTGGCTTTCTCCGACAGAGTTTCACTTTTGAAATTCGGGGCATTATGCGCGTGGCAAATAGTGCATTTAACTCCGTGTTCCTTTGCGATTTTAAAGGCAAAATATCCAAGCTCGGACATATGAGAATGAACTATGAGATACTCCGGGTGCTCGTCAAAAAACTGATTAAGCTGAGCCTTATACTTCTTGAAATTTTTGGGATAAATCGGGCATAGACGATATATTTTTCCGCCGAGAGCTTCAATTTCATCATCATAATCGCCCCGTTCCTCCCGATGAACTATAAAATCAAACTGCACTTTTGAGCGGTCGATTCTGCGGTAATAATTCATTACCATTGTTTCCGCTCCGCCGCGGTTCATAATTGTAAATAAGTTTAAAATTCTAATCGGTTCGCCCATTTTCATCGTCCTATCATAAATTGAATTATCAAAAGAAGTATATAAACTCCCGCAGCCAGTTTATGCTTGCAAAGAGTGAAAAATATTTTCCAATGAATCGGGAAAAAGCTCAAATCAAGCTTTGAATACGCTTTGGAATATCTGTCGCTCGATAGAATTGTTTTTATGTTTTTTATTCTCTCCGACGCGCCTTTTTTATTGCAAAGCTCATTCAGTCCCAATCCGATTATGCTAAGGCACACACGGTTATAAAACGCTTCTTCATAAAGATTTCCTTTATCCGATATGTAGCTCTGCATTTTATCGTAAAGCAAGCTCCATTGGGAGTATAGCTTCGGTTTATATTTCTTTGTAAGCGAGGTTTCGTTATCCTTTCGATAATGATTAAAAGGTTTATTTATAAACACGGTTTTACTGACAAAACCGAAATAATACAGATTAAAAAGCGCGTCTTCCGTTCCGATAAGTTTGGTGTCAACGAACTTCAAGTTATTATTCACAATTATGTCACGGCAATACAGCTTTCCCCACGCCGTAACTATTGAGTCTGCGTTTTCCGGGTTTGACAGCTCCTCTCCGACAAGTCCGACAATTCTGCGATGAATCATTGTTTCCGTGTGTTCACGGTCAAAAACCATATCGGAATCAAATATTTTTTTTACCGAAGAAGCGTCCCCGAATTCTCTGACATAGCCCCACATAACCGCCTGAGCCGAATTCTTTTCCGCGGCTTCTACTGCCTGTCCGACCGTTTCAATATCTATCCAATCATCGCCGTCAAGGAAAACAATGTAATCCCCTGTCGCGTAGCCGATTCCTGTATTCCGCGCACCGGAAAGGCCTTGATTTTCCTGATGAATTACACGAATTCTGCTGTCCTTATCTGCGAAAGACGAAAGTATATCGGGACTTGAATCTGTGGAACCGTCGTCAACACAAATAATCTCAATATTTTCATAGCTTTGTCCGACCGCGCTTTCCATGCATTTCGGCAAATATGCTTCAACATTATAAACAGGAATAATAACACTAACCTTTTTCATATTTGCCTCCGTTCAGACAATCTTTTAATATATTTTGATTTTAACACAAACTATTTTATATTTCAATACATATAATTCATACAGCAAAAATAAAGCAGCCTAAACAGATTTTTAATCTGTATAAGCTGCTTTTTGTGTCTTAATCTGTCAGCATGCGGCGGCTGAAACCTTAACTCCGAGAGTAACCTTTTCGCCGTTGATATTCCAATCTGCGGAATATCCGTCAGGTTCTCCTACTGTTATTCCGTCAGCGAGAACGGCCGTGAAGATTTCATCCTTATTCTTTTCGATTATCTTAACTATCTTATCATTGCCCTTTACGGTAATAAGAATTCTGTCCATAACATTGAAATCAGCGTCCTTACGCATTGTTTGAACCTTGCTGATTATCTCACGGACAAAGCCCTCCTCGATAAGCTCATCGGTAAGCGTGGTATCAATCGCAACGGTTACTCCGAAATCGGATACCGAGAAAAGTCCCTGGCGCTGTACGGTTTCGATAAGCAAATCGTCGGCAGTAAGCTCTATTTCGCCCGAACCGATACTAAGCTTTATCGAGCCGTCGCGGTCAAGCTCTGCCTTTGCCTTAGCCGTATCAAGCTCAGAAAGTGCCGTGCGAATTTCGCCAAGCTGCTTGCCGTATTTAGGACCGAGAGTTTTAAGCTGCGGTTTGAAATTATAGCTCATAAGCTCGTCGGCTTCATCAACAAAATTAACCGTCTTAACATTCAGCTCATCACGGATTATATCGGCGTAATATCCGTCGAGCTTAATATCAGCCTTGACATACATTGCACCGAGAGGCTGACGGTTTTTAATGTTGGCGCCGTTTCTGGCAGCTCTTCCGAGTCCGACTATATTCAGAATCTCGTCCATATTCTTTTCAAGTTCTTCGTCGATATATTCGCTGTTTACCTCCGGGAATGAGCAAAGATGTATGCTTTCGGGAGCGTCCTTATCAACAGTACAAACCAAATTCTGATAAATCTGCTCAGTCATAAACGGAATCATAGGCGCAGAAGCCTTTGCAACCGTGACAAGAGCCTGATAAAGCGTCATATATGCGTCAATCTTGTCCTGATCAAGATCCTGCTTCCAATAGCGTTCACGGCAACGGCGAACATACCAATTACTCATATCGTCCACGAATTCTTGAAGAGCCTTGCAGGCTTCGGGAATACGGTAATTGAAAAGGTTGTCATCAACCGACTTAACCATCGAATTGAGCTTTGAAAGAAGCCATCTGTCCATTACACAAAGTCTTGAATAATCAAGCTCGTATTTAGTAGGATCAAATTTGTCGATATCGGCATAAAGGACATAGAATGCATAGGTATTCCAAAGAGTACCCATAAACTTACGCTGTCCCTCGATAACCGCCTTACCGTGGAATCTGTTTGGCAGCCACGGAGCCGAATTTGTATAGAAATACCAGCGAATTGCGTCCGAACCGTATGTTTCAAGCGCTTCAAACGGATCAACCGCATTGCCCTTTGACTTACTCATTTTCTGTCCGTTTTCGTCCTGAACATGGCCGAGAACTATAACATTCTTAAACGGAGCTTTATCAAAAATCAATGTTGAAATTGCAAGCAAAGAGTAGAACCAACCTCTTGTCTGGTCAACAGCCTCCGATATAAAGTCAGCCGGGAACTGCTCCTCAAATACTTCCTTATTCTCAAACGGATAGTGATGCTGAGCAAAAGGCATCGAACCCGAATCAAACCAACAGTCGATAACTTCGGGAACTCTGTGCATCTGCTTTCCGCACTCAGGACATTTTATAGTAACCGCGTCGATATACGGACGGTGAAGCTCAATATTTTCGGGACAGTTGTCAGACATACTGCGAAGCTCCTCAATGCTGCCTATTGAATGTCTGTGTCCACATTCGCACTCCCAAATATTAAGCGGTGTACCCCAATATCTGTTACGGCTTATGCCCCAATCCTGAACATTTAAAAGCCAATCTCCGAATCTTCCCTTACCAATGCTTTCGGGAATCCAGTTAATTGTATTATTATTCTTTATCAAATTGTCCTTAACTGCGGTCATCTTGATAAACCATGATTCTCTTGCATAGTAGATAAGAGGAGTATCACAACGCCAGCAGAACGGATAATCATGCTCGAATTTCGGAGCGTCATAGAGGAGTCCTCTCTGTTCAAGATCTTTAAGTATAGGCATATCGGCTTCTTTAACAAAGAGACCGGCAAACGGAGTTTCAGCCGTCATATTACCCTTTGAATCAACAAACTGAACAAACGGGAGGTCATAATTTCTGCCTATGCGTGAGTCATCTTCACCAAAAGCAGGCGCGATATGAACGATACCTGTACCGTCAGACATTGTAACATAACTGTCACAGGTAACAAAATGCGCCTTTTTATGCTGAACAGCGGCGCGCTTGCCCGCACATTCGTAAAGAGGTTCGTATTCTCTGTGTTCAAGCTCGGAACCTTTGTAAGTTTCGATAATTTCGTAAGCCGGATTTCCGTCCTCTGCAAGCGGAGAAAGAACCTTGTCAAGAAGTGCAACAGCAAGATAATAAACCTTTCCGTCGGCGGCTTTAACCTTTGCATATTCCTCGTCGGGATTTACGCAAAGCGCTGTGTTGGAAGGCAAAGTCCACGGTGTAGTTGTCCAAGCGAGGAAATATGCGTCCTCATCTACACACTTAAAGCGTACAACCGCGGAACGCTCCTTAACGGATTTGTATCCCTGAGCAACCTCGTGAGATGACAGCGGAGTGCCGCAACGGGGGCAATAGGGAACTATTTTAAATCCCTTATAAATTAAACCTTTATCATATATCTGTTTAAGCGCCCACCATTCAGACTCGATATAGGAATTATCATAAGTAACATAAGGATGCTCCATATCCGCCCAAAAGCCGACGGTAAAGGAGAAATCCTCCCACATACCCTTGTATTTCCAAACGCTCTCTTTGCACTTTTCGATAAAAGGTTCCAGACCGTATTCCTCAATCTGTTCCTTTCCATCCAAGCCGAGAAGCTTCTCTACTTCAAGCTCAACAGGCAAACCATGAGTATCCCATCCTGCCTTTCTCGGAACATGATAGCCTTTCATCGTTCTGTATCTCGGTATAAGATCCTTTATAACTCGCGTCAGAACATGACCGATGTGAGGTTTTCCGTTAGCAGTGGGCGGACCGTCATAAAAAACATAGGACGGGCCTTCCTTTTCACAGGTTTTTTCAAAAATTTTGTTTTCTTTCCAGAACTTTTCTACGGATTTTTCTCTCTCAACGAAATTCAAATCGGTAGGAACCTTCTCATACATCTGCCTTACACTCCTTTGTGATAAAAAATAAAGTCTTACCCCGTCAAAAACAGGGCAAGACGAACTCGCAACCACCTATTTTACAACATACCTAATATGCGTTCCGTTTAACGGTGGAAAACCGTCGGGGCTTACTGAAAATTCAGCCTGAAGCTCGGAAGTGATATTCAACGCAATGCACCTCGTACCGAACTTTCACCGTCTTCGGCTCGCTATAACTTCGCAATGCGCCTACTGTCTTCGTCACAGCCTTTTTCTGCGAAAAAACCGCTTATATAAATCTCATAATATTGCCATATAAGGATATCACAAACGCTATTTTCTGTCAAGAGAAATTAACTTAAAATACGCTTAATTTTGATAAATTGTAATGCAGTTCAACGATAAATCTGTGCAAACACAAAAAAGGCCGCCGGAGTTACCCCCGACGGCCAAAGCTCACTGAGCTTTAAAAGCTTCCGTTATTCAATTAGAAATCAACTTCAGCGATAGTACCGTTGGATCTATCAAAGATAGTCCATGTCTTGCTGAGGCCAACCTTAGAGATAACGCTGTTCTCACCAACAGAAACTCTGAGGATACCATAGATCTCTGCGTGACCGCCGATATCAATCTGGCCCTCGAAGTCCATACCTGCTGCAAGCTCTACAAGATAGTCAACAGGAACAGTGTAGGTTGAATCAACCAAAACATTGCCGTCTGCGTCAACGACTCTTGCAGTTGCCTCAACATAAGCACCGAGACCACCCTCAACGCCTACATCAACGAGGTTGTAACCATAGAGACCAAGAGCAACATCAAGGCCAAGGCAGATGTTGAACTCACCGTAGATGTCAACCTTACGGTCAACAACAGTAGAGTCGTTAACAACGCTTACCTTATTGTTGATGATTTCTACGCCATGGCTTTCCTCTGTTACAACAGTGATTGACATCTTGCCGTTAACATCAATGTTAAGGAGAATATCAAATGTAACTGAGAGAGGAGTTGAACCAAGAGGTACAGTTACAGAGAAGAGCTTGATTGAAGATGAATCGAAGGAGCTGAGAATATACTTGTCGATAGCGTTTGTGATAACATTATCAACATTGATCTTCTCGCCAACTGTCTCGTAAACATCACCAAACTCCTTAGCATAAGAACCGGAGATTGTTGTGGTGTCAACAAGATCATAGTCGAAGTTAAGATAAACTTCGTTAAAGTTGAGCTTCTTGATGTCCATATCAGCCTTTGCATCTACTGCAAGGTTGGTAAGAGAATAGGACTTTGTAAGGTTTACGCCATCGCATACATCCTTAGCGATGCTGAAATCAAGGCCTGTATCTGTGATCTTAGCCTTAATCTTGAAGCCCTTAATTGAGAAGCTAACATTAGCAAGCTTCTTGAGAGCCTTAGCGATGTCGTCCTTTGAAAGAGCCTCTGTGTCGATGTAACCGTTGCTGATAACATCACCGTTACCGTCAGCGATCATAGCTGTTGTGAAATCAACATCTGTGCTACCAACATAGTCGATGCTATCAATAAACTCATCAACAGCAGCAGGAGAAGTTGTAGCTACGGTCTGACCGTCAACAACCTCAACAGACTCAACTGTGCAAGCTGAACCTGTGTAGTTGTCGTTGTTCTTCTCAAGAACAAGTACGTCACCGACTTCTACATCTTCACTGAGGGTAACAACATTACCGTCAACTGTGTAGTCAGAAACTTCTACTACATTGTCGCTGTAAACAACATCATCTGAGTATTCTGTGGGAACCTCATTCTTGATCTTTGCGTTAACAGCAGCAGCAATAGCAAGGTCAACCTCTGCTCTGGGCATGTCACCGGTGCTAACCTTAGCGTCAGCTCTCGGTGTGATGATTCCGTTAACAAGAGCTGTTGAAAGCTTTGCAACATTGGTGAAATCGTCAGCGTTAGCGATAACAGCAGACTCATCAATGTCAAGGCCGGCAGCAGTTACAAGAACGGTTGCTACGAACTCATAATCAACAGGAGCTGTGGTGTCTATTGTCTCATAGTCAACGAGAACGTCATACTTTGCAGCTGTAGCAACAGCGGTAAAGTACTCGTCGCTGGGATCAACACCAAGGACAGCCTCTGTAGCGTCACTTGTTTCATAGCCGAATGCCTGATCTACCTGTGCAAGAAATGCGCCAGTCTCAACAACTTCTGTGCCGGGGATAACAAAACCCGGGAAGATAGCTGACAAAAGAGTCATAAGCATTGCAAGGATAGATGCCATGATTTTTGTGAACATAAAAATTCCTCCTTTTATATTTCGGAACAAGGAACAGCAGTCTGAAAGTGGTATAACGTTAGTACCGCTTTGAAGCGAAGGATATGTGAAATATCCACCTGTGTTTTCCTATATCCACGCTGATTATACAATATTTTCCGTTAATTTGCAAGTATTTTTTTGCAATTTATTAACATTTTTATGTAAATTTTACCATGTTACCATATTTTGTATCAAAATGACTATCGACATACTACAAACTATTGACGCAAGATTGATACTCATAAATTTTTTAATACATATATCAAAAATCAACCCCAAAATTTGGCTATATTGCCACTTTGTGAAAAAATATTTGTGCAATTTTCAGATTAAAATTTTTTATTTATTAAAAATAAAAATGCTTTATAATATAAAGTTTATTAAAAGTGCCAAAGTGTAAATCGCAATATTGAAAATAAATAAGTTTTATGATATAATCCTATAAAATTCGATGACAGGAGGAAACAAAATGAGATTACAGGAATCCGGTGAGATGTATCTTGAAACTATATATATACTTTCCTCGAAGCTTTCAAATGTAAGAAGCATTGATATCAGCGAATATATGAGCTTTTCAAAGCCGAGCGTAAGCCGTGCTGTCGGTTTGCTGAAATCCGGCGGATACATCGAAATTGATGCAAGCGGATATATCACTTTGACTCCGGAGGGTAATTATTGCCGAGAAAACTTATGAAAGACATACCCTGTTAACAAAAATATTTGTTAAACTCGGAGTAAACGAAGCTATTGCCGCCGAAGACGCCTGCAAAATTGAACATGATATAAGCGACGAAACCTTTGCCGCTATCAAAAAATACTTTACAAGCATATAATTCGTTACACTATATAATATGAATAATAATTATAAATATTGTATTTAACAATGATAAAAAGTAAAGCCACCGTACTCTCTGTGTGAGAATTCGGTGGCTTTTGTCAGTTAATTACCTTATTATTTTGCTTCCGGCTCAACGAGCTCGATGATGCACATTTCTGATGCGTCACCGCGGCGAGTTCCGGTCTTAATAATACGGCAGTAACCGCCGTTTACATCCTTATATTTGGGAGCAATCTCAGTGAAGAGCTTGTTGACAACGCTCTCTTTGGTAACGTATGCCAAAACCTGTCTTCTTGAATGAAGTGAACCGTCCTTGGCGATGGTGATCATCTTCTCCGCCATTGAACGAACTTCCTTTGCCCTTGTAACGGTGGTCTCTATTCTGCCTTTTTCTAAAAGGTATGTTACCATACCTCTGAGCATTGACTTACGATGGTCGCTTGCTCTTCCAAGCTTTCTGGAACCTGGCATTTAAAGTCACTCCTTTACCGTTAGTTGTGATGATAAAATAGTTTACAGTTAAAAAGAATTACTCGTCATCTCTGCGAAGGTCATATCCGAGAGAAAGAAGTTTTGCAACAACCTCGTCAAGAGATTTTCTGCCGAGATTGCGAACCTTCATCATATCGTCCTCGGATTTGCCGATAAGATCTTCTACTGTATTGATACCTGCTCTCTTCAAGCAGTTGAAAGAGCGCACAGACAGGTCAAGTTCCTCAATGGTCATCTCCAAGGCCTTTTCCTTGCCTTTGTTCTTATTCTCAATCATAACCTCAGTCTCAAATGCCTCGTCGGAGAGGTCTCCGAAAAGACTGAGATGCTCGTTGAGGATCTTGGCGCCAAGAGAAACGGCTTCCTTTGCGGAAATAGTACCGTTTGTCCACACCTCTAATGTGAGTTTGTCATAGTCAGTAATCTGACCGACGCGTGTGTTCTCGACTGTGTAATTTACCTTTAATACAGGTGAATAAATAGAGTCGATAGCAATTACGCCAATCGGCGGTTGAAGATACTGCTTGTTTCTTTCAGCAGAAACATATCCTCTGCCCTTGCTGCAAGTAAGCTCCATTACAACATGCGCGTCGCTGTCGAGCGAAGCAATGTGAAGATCGGGGTTAAGAATTTCAACCTCCGAATCGGTCTTGAAGCTGCCTGCGGTAAGCTCGCCCTCGCCCTTAACATCTACATACATAGTTTTCGGGCCGTCACCGTGTATTTTAAGGATAACGCTCTTCAGGTTAAGAACGATTTCCGTAACATCCTCTTTAACGCCGGGAATCGTTGAGAACTCGTGAAGAATTCCATCAATTTTAACGGAAGTTATTGCATAACCCGGAAGTGAGGAAAGTAAAACTCTTCTCAGGCTGTTACCGAGAGTAGTGCCGTAACCTCTCTCCAACGGATCAACAATAAATTTACCGTAAGTACCGTCAGGTAAAACATCGGCTGTTTCGATTCTTGGTTTTTCTATTCCAATCATTCAAAACCCTCCTTGTTGTATTTAGTTTACGGTTTAATGATTATTTAGAGTAAAGCTCAACGATAAGCTGTTCGTCAACAGGACATGCAATCTGATCTCTTTCGGGGAGATTGATAACTTTGGCTTCTGTTTCAGAAGTCTTATCAAGCCACTGCGGAACAGGGCGTGCGCCGTTAGCTTCAAGAACTGCCTTGATCTTAACGCTGTCTTTGCTCTTGTCAGCGATAGCGATTACATCGCCGGCCTTCAAAAGATAAGAAGGAATGTTTACCTTACGGCCGTTTACTGTGTAGTGACCGTGTGTTACAAGCTGTCTACCTTCGTTTCTCGAGCTTGACCAGCCCAAAAGGTAAACAACATTATCAAGACGGCTTTCGCAGATTTTGAGAAGGTTCGGACCTGTCATTCCCTGCTTACGCTCGGCCTCGACAAAATATTTTGAGAACTGACTCTCCTGAATACCGTAGTATCTCTTAGCCTGCTGCTTTGCGCGAAGCTGAAGACCGTATTCGGAAGTCTTTTTGCGGCTCTGACCATGCTGGCCGGGGGCATAAGAACGGCGCTCTACTGCACACTTAGCAGTGTAGCATCTGTCTCCTTTGAGGAAGAGCTTCTTACCCTCACGGCGGCACATTTTACATACCGCACCGGTATATCTTGACATTAGTGGTTACACCTCCTGAAATTATGAGTTATACACGTCTTCTCTTGGGCGGGCGGCAGCCGTTGTGCGGAATCGGAGTAACATCCTTAATAAGGCTGACTTCGAGACCGGCTGTTTGCAAAGCTCTGATTGCAGCTTCACGACCTGCTCCGGGACCCTTAACGTAAACCTCAACAGTTTTCATACCATGCTCGATAGCAGCCTTAGCTGCGGTCTCGGCAGCAGTCTGTGCTGCAAACGGAGTAGACTTCTTAGAACCTCTGAAGCCCATCTCACCTGCGCTAGCCCACGATACTGCGTTACCCTGTGTATCACTTATAGTAACGATGGTATTGTTGAAGGTGGATTGGATATGAGCTGCGCCGCGTTCAATATTTTTGCGTTCACGGCGTCTGCGAACTGCAGTGCCCTTCTTAGCGGAACCCTTGGGTGCCATATTATCCCTCCTAAATTACTTCTTCTTGTTAGCAATAGTCTTTTTCGGACCCTTGCGTGTACGAGCGTTTGTCTTTGAGCGCTGACCTCTTACGGGCAGGCCCTTTCTGTGGCGTACGCCACGGTAACAACCGATTTCGATAAGTCTCTTGATATCAAAAGCGGTCTCTCTGCGCAAATCACCCTCAACCTTAACATTATGGTCGATGTATTCACGCAATTTAGCTACATCTTCCTCAGTAAGATCCTTAACTCTGATGTCGGGATTTACGCCTGTAGCTTTGATAATGTCGCTTGCTGTCTTGCGACCGATACCGTAGATGTAAGTAAGAGCGATTTCAACTCTCTTCTCTCTCGGCAGGTCAACACCTGATATACGCGCCATTCTTCAGTTGCACCTCCAATAAGATGGTTTGCGTCGGATTAGCCCTGACGCTGTTTGTGCTTGGGATTCTCACAGATTACCATGACTTTTCCCTTGCGCTTAATAATCTTGCACTTCTCGCAAATTTTCTTTACAGAAGGTCTGACTTTCATTTGTATGCCCTCCTTGAAAAATTGGCCTTTAGCTTATTTTGATCGCCAAGTTATGCGTCCGCGAGTGAGATCGTATGGCGAAACTTCGACCTTCACTTTATCTCCGGGAAGGATTCGGATGTAATTCATCCTGAGCTTGCCCGAAATGTGCGCCAGTATTCTGTGACCGTTTTCCAGCTCAACCTGAAAGGTTGCATTTGGCAATGCCTCAATGACAGTTCCTTCAAGTTCAAGCATATCCTGTTTTGACATATACTAAACCTCCTTAAAGCAGAGTAAGTATCTTTGGACCGCTCGGTGTTATTGCAACCGTGTGTTCAAAGTGGGCGGACAGCTTACCGTCTCTGGTTTTTACCGTCCAACCGTCGGGTAATGTTTTGACTCCTGCTTTACCCTCGTTAATCATGGGTTCGATAGCAATCGTCATACCCGGCAACAGGCGAACTCCCCTACCGGGTGTTCCGAAATTCGGTACACTTGGATCTTCATGCAGCGAGTTGCCGACTCCGTGTCCTACAAATTCACGGACAACAGAAAATCCGCGTGACTCGCAATACTGAGCAATAGCCGAACCGATATCACCGATTCTGCCGCCTGCGACAGCTTTCTGAATTCCTACATAAAGGCTTTCTTTGGTCGTGTCGCACAGCCGCTTCGCTTCCGGGCTCATCTTGCCCGCCGCGAAAGTAGCAGCATTATCGCCGTTAAAACCGTTCAACTCGGCGCCAAGGTCAATACTGACTATGTCGCCTTCTCGTATAACACGCTTTTTGCTCGGTATTCCATGAATGACCTCGTCGTTTATGGAAATGCATGCCGTAGCAGGATAGCCGTTATAATTAAGGAAATTAGGTTTAGCTCCGCATTTCACAATATAATCATAGGCTATCTTGTCTATCTCGCCGGTTGTTACACCCGGCTCGACAGCCTCACCTGCTAACTTTAATGCTCCTGCCGAAATGATGCATGCCTCTCGCATGAGAGCAAGCTCTCTGTTCGTTTTGAGCACTATCATGCTTAATCCTCCAATGCCTTGAGTGTGAGAGCCGTTGTATCGGCTACATCCTCCTGGCCTTCAACTACTCTGAGAATTCCTTTCGCTGAGTAGTAATCCTTGAGCGGCTCAGTCTGCTTGTGGTAAACTTCAAGTCTCTCAAGTACGGTGTCGGGATGATCGTCCTTACGCTGAATAAGCTCTGCGTCGCAGACATCGCAAACGCCGTCCATAGCCGGAGCCTTATACTCCGTATGATAGGTAGCGCCGCATGACTTGCAAACTCTTCTGCCCGACATTCTTGCAATGATTTTCTCGTCCGGAACCTCAATATCAATTACTCTGTCGATATCTATTCCCATAGCGTCGAGAGCCTCGGCCTGAGGAATAGTACGCGGAAATCCGTCGAGTATAAAACCGTTGCTGCAATCATCTTTGCCGAGTCTGTCCTTGATGATGCCGATTACGACATCATCGGGAACAAGTTGACCGGCGTCAATATAGGACTTAGCTTTAAGTCCCATTTCCGTGCCCTTTGAAAGAGCTTCGCGGATAATGTTTCCTGTTGAAACAGCGGGTATATTGAGCTTGTTGCAAATTACCTCAGCCTGAGTACCCTTACCCGCTCCGGGAGCTCCGAGAAGAATCAACTTCATTTGAAAGCTCCTTTCTATCAATCAAGGAATCCCTTGTAATGACGCATCATCATCTGAGATTCAATCTGTTTAACAGTTTCAAGCGCGACACCAACAAGAATGATTATTGATGTACCGCCGAGAGAAATCTGCATTCCGTCACCGTCAAGCGCAGCAGAAGTAATAAGCTGGAAGAGGATCGGGAACAGCGCAACAACAGAAAGAAGAAGAGCGCCGAGAAGGATAATTCTTGATAATACCTTTGAAATGTAATCCGAAGTCGGCTTGCCCGGACGAATACCCGGAATAGCGCCGCTGTTCTTACGGATGTTGTTTGCCATTTCGATCGGATTGTACTGAATTGAAGCATAGAAATATGCAAAGAATATAATCAATACAAAGTACAAAATCGCATATACCCAGCTATTGCTGCTGAAGTATTTAAAGAAATGGTCATACCAGCCGTCGCCTGCCGATGCACCGACAAAAAGATTGATTGTCGGGGGAAGCGAAAGAATAGAGCTGGCGAAGATAACGGGGAGAACACCGGACATATTAACCTTGATGGGGATATGTGTGCTCTGTCCGCCGTACATTTTACGACCTACAACTCTCTTAGCATACTGAACCGGAATACGGCGCTCAGCATTGTCCATCCATACGATATAAGCAACCATAAGGAGAAGACATACAGCAACTACAACAGAAAGAACTGCGTAAACGCCGCCTCTTGAGAAGTAACCGGTCTCCGAACCGAAAAGCTGTGCAATAATAGTGGGAATTCTGGAAACGATACCTGCAAAAAGGATAAGCGAGATACCGTTGCCGACGCCCTTGTCATTTATCTGCTCACCGAGCCACATAATAAATGCGGTACCGGCTGTGAAGCAGAGTATAATAACAACCGCCTGGAAAATTTCAGCAAAAGTGCCTGTAACACTCATAAGATTGCCGTTGCCGCGCAGATAGAAGTAATAAGCTGTACTTTGAAGCAAGCCAAGAGCAACTGTAACATAACGAGTGATAGTTGCTATCTTCTTTCTGCCTTCCTCGCCGTCCTTAGCGAGTCGCTCAAGAGGAGGAATAGCGACAGTCAACAACTGCATGATGATGGAGCTGTTAATATACGGAGTAACCGACATAGCGAATATTGTACCGTAATTAAAAGCGTCACCCGTCATCATATTCAAATATTCCATAAATGTGCCGGACATTGCTGCGTCTGTGAAGATGCCGTCAGCGCCCGCATTTACGAACGGTACGGGGATAGCCGCGCCGACACGGAATATAAGAAGAATTAATGCTGTGAATAACATTTTCTTACGAAGATCAGCGATCTTCCAAGCATTGGCAAGCGTCTTTAACATTTATACCACCTCTGCAATTCCGCCCGCAGCTTCAATCTTCTGCTTAGCAGATTCTGAGAATGCGTTTGCCTTTACTGTAAGCTTCTTGCTAAGCTCGCCGTTACCGAGGATTTTAACGCCGTCAAAGGAATTCTTAACAAGACCGGCGTTTGCAAGTGCGTTTACATCTACTACCGCGCCGTTATCAAACTTAGCTTCGAGAGAAGAAACATTGACAGCAACTATCTCCTTGCGGAAAATGTTGTTGAATCCTCTCTTGGGAAGGCGTCTCTGCAAAGGCATCTGGCCGCCCTCAAAGCCCGGACGCATTCCGCGACCTGCTCTGGCTTTCTGACCTTTATGACCTTTACCTGCTGTCTTACCCTGACCTGAACCGGCGCCTCTGCCTATACGCTTACGCTCCTTGGTGGAACCGGCTACCGGTGAAAGTTCGTGCAACTTCATAATTCGCACCTCCTTGCTTATGCTTCGGTTACCTGGATAAGGTGAGCAATCTTCTTCACCTTACCAAGCGTCTGCGGATTGTTCGGCTGAACCGAAATGTCTCCAATTTTGTGAAGACCAAGTGCATGAGCGGTGGCAATCTGGTCCTTTTTGCTGCCGATCAAGCTCTTAACGAGCTTTACCTGTACATCTGCCATTTATACCACCCTCCTTAACCTAAAATTTCCTTTGCCGACTTGTTGCGAACTGCTGCAACCTCATCGACATCACGGAGTTTTGAAAGACCGTCAATAGTAGCTCTGACTACATTGCACGGATTGTTTGAACGCAAAGCCTTAGAACGGATATCCTTGATACCTACCATCTCAACAACAGCACGAACAGGACCGCCGGCAATAACTCCGGTACCGGGTGCGGCAGGCTTCAAAAGAACTTCTCCTGCGCCGAACTTACCGATAATCTCATGAGGAATTGTTGTTCCTTTAAGAGATACCTTAATAAGATTTTTCTTAGCGTCCTCGATACCTTTACGGATAGCGTCCGGAACTTCGCCTGACTTGCCCAGACCGAAGCCAACTGTTCCGTTGCCGTCACCGACGACTACGAGAGCAGCAAACTTGAAGATACGGCCGCCTTTAACTGTCTTAGAAACACGGTTGATAGTAACAACGCGTTCCTGAAGCTCCATAGCCGATGCATCAATCTTAGCCAAAAGTAACTCCTCCTTAACTTAGAACTTGAGGCCGCCCTCACGGGCGCCTTCGGCCAGTTCCTGAACACGGCCGTGATATATATAACCACCGCGGTCAAAAACGCATTTGTCAATGCCTTTTTCAGCGGCGCGCTTTGCGAGAACCTCGCCCACCTTACGGGCTGCGGCTTTGTTTCCGCCATATTCCGCAAAATCCTTCTCAACAGTAGAAGCTGAAGCAATAGTTACACCTGCTACATCATCTATTAACTGAGCGTAGATATGCTGTAATGAACGGAAAACATCAAGGCGCGGGCACTCAGCAGTGCCGGAGATCTTGTTACGCACTCTTTCGTGGCGAGCAAGTCTTGCCTTTTTACTGTCTGGTCTGTTAACCATAAGTGTTTCACTCCTTCATTAAGATTATTTGCCACCCTTACCGGTTTTACCTTCCTTGCGGCGGATATGCTCATCAGCATATTTGATACCCTTGCCCTTGTAAGGCTCCGGAGGACGCTTTTCGCGTACTTCAGCGGCAAACTGACCTACCTTCTGTTTGTCAGGACCGGAAATAACGATTTTATTCGGTGCCGGAACTTCGATTTTGATACCTTCCGGCTGAGCAACGATTACCTGATGTGAGTAACCGATATTCAAAACAAGGTCTGTACCCTGCATAGCGGCACGATAACCGATACCGTTGATTTCAAGCTCTTTCTTGAAGCCTTCGTGAACGCCCTTAACCATATTGGCAATGAGAGTTCTTGTAAGACCGTGAAGAGATTTGTTGAGCTTCTCATCATTCGGACGGGTAACGATAACCTCGTTGTTCTCAACAGCGATATTCATATTGCTGTTGAAAGTCTCGGTAAGAGTGCCCTGAGGGCCCTTAGCCGTAACAGTGCTGCCGTCAACCTGAACATCGACGCCTGCGGGAATTGCGACCGGTAATCTACCTATTCGTGACATCCTAACAGCACCCCCTTACCATACAAACGCAAGAACTTCGCCGCCGATGTTGGCTTTGCGTGCGTCCTTGTCGGTCATTACGCCCTTGGAAGTGGAAACGATTGCGATGCCGAGGCCTTTCATAACCTTAGGCATATCTTCGCAACTCGAATAAATACGCAGACCGGGCTTTGATACTCTGCGTAAGCCTGTTATAGCTGAAGTCTTGTTCTGACCGTATTTGAGAGCAATCTCGATCATGCCCTGCTTACCGTCGTCCTCGACCTTAAAGCTCTTAATGTATCCCTCATCAACAAGAATCTGAGCAATTGCTTTCTTCATGTTTGACGCGGGGACTTTGACAGAATCATGTTTTGCAGAACTTGCGTTACGAATTCTGGTCAACATATCTGCTATAGCATCTGTAGTTTGCATACTGTCAACCTCCTTATTGCAATTGCTTGCTTACCAGCTGGCTTTCTTCACACCGGGGATCTGACCTGCATGGGCAAGTTCCCTGAAGCAGATACGGCAAACTCCGTACTTGCGAAGATAGGCATGTGGTCTGCCACAGATTTTGCATCTGTTGTAAGCTCTTGATGAGTACTTAGCAGGAGCTGCCTGCTTAACTTTCATTGATTTCTTAGCCACAATAAACCCTCCTTATCTTGCGAACGGAGCGCCCATAAGCGTAAGCAGCTCACGAGCTTCTTCGTCTGTTTTGGCTGTGGTCACGAAGCTGATGTCCATACCGCGAACCTTATCAATCTTATCATAGTCGATTTCCGGGAAAATCAACTGTTCCTTGATACCCAAGGAGTAGTTACCGCGACCGTCGAAAGAGTTTGCGTTGATTCCCCTGAAATCACGAACTCTCGGAAGAGCGAGATTGAAGAATCTGTCCATAAACTCATACATTCTGTCGCCGCGAAGCGTAACTTTAACGCCGATAGTCATTCCCTCACGGAGCTTGAAGTTAGCGACGGATTTCTTTGCCTTACAGAGATACGGCTTCTGACCGGTAATCTGCATAAGGTCAGAGGAGATAGCGTCAATAACCTTCGGGTTATCTCTTGCTTCGCCGCATCCGACATTTATAACAATCTTATCAAGCTTCGGGATTTGCATGACGCTCTTGTACTCAAACTTCTTCATCAAAGCCGGTGCGACTTCGTTCAGATAGGTTTCTTTTAACCTTGCTGCCATCTGTCATGTTCCTCCCTAATTAAAATTCTGCATTGCATTTTTTGCAAATGCGTTTCTTATTCTTCTCGCCCTCTGCCTTAACAGCATGACCGACTCTTGTCGGCTTGCCGCACTTGGGGCAAATGAGCTGAACCTTATCGGCATACAGAGCGCTTTCAGCCTTAATAAGGCCGCCCTCTTCGCCCATTCTTCTGGGCTTTACATGCTTGGTAACGATGTTAACGCCCTTGACGATAACCTTTCCCTCTGACGGAGAAACTTCCATTACCTCGCCCTTTTTGCCGCGGTATTTACCGTTGATAACGACAACCTGGTCGCCCTTCTTAACGTGTACCTTATTATTCATTGTTGCACCCCCTGATTAAAGCACTTCGGGAGCCAGAGAAAGAATCTTCATGAATTCCTTATCACGAAGCTCTCTTGCCACAGGTCCGAAAATACGCGTGCCCTTTGGGTTTTTATCATCCCTGATTATAACGGCTGCATTCTCATCGAAGCGAATGTAAGTACCGTCGTTGCGGCGAACACCGCTGGCAGTTCTAACTACGACTGCCTTTACAACCTCACCTTTTTTAACAACGCCACCGGGTGCTGCTTTCTTAACCGAAGCAACGATAACGTCGCCAATGTTGGCGTACTTTCTGCCGGTACCACCGAGAACTCGGATACATCTGATCTCCTTTGCTCCGGTGTTGTCGGCAACTTTGAGGTTACTTTCTTGCTGTATCACAGTTTTTGCCTCCTTACACCTGCCAAATTATTTGGCCTTCTCGATAATCTCGACAACACGCCATCTCTTGTCCTTGGACAGAGGACGGGTTTCCATAATCAAAACCTTATCGCCAACGCCGCACTCGTTCTTCTCGTCGTGAGCCTTAAACTTAATAGTACGGTTAACGATCTTCTTGTAAAGCGGATGCTTTACCTTATCCTTAACAGTAACAACAACGGTTTTGTCCATCTTGTCGCTGCTTACAATACCTACACGGGTTTTTCTGAGGTTTCTTTCTTCCATCACAGTTAACCTCCCTTTCATTACGACTCAGCGCCGTGAAGCTCGATATCACGCTGAACAGTCTTTATTCTTGCGATATCCTTCTTAACGGCGTTAATACGCATCGGGTTGTCGAGCTGGTTAATAGCCTGCTGGAAGCGAAGCTTAAAGAGCTCGTCTTTCAAGTCATGGAGCTTTGCGTCAAGCTGTTCAGCTGACATCTTTCTGATTTCACTTGCTTTCATTACTGCTCAACCCCCTCGTCCTTTGATACGAACTTGCACTTGATGGGAAGCTTTGTAGCTGCAAGACGGAGAGCCTCACGAGCTGTTGCCTCGTCAACACCTGCAATTTCAAACATAACTCTGCCCGGCTTAACTACTGCAACCCAGTATTCGGGCGAACCTTTACCGGAACCCATTCGGGTTTCAGCCGGCTTCTCTGTAATCGGCTTATCCGGGAAAATTTTAATCCAAACCTGACCGTTACGCTTGATGTAACGAGTCATGGCGATACGAGCCGCCTCAATCTGGTTGGAAGTGATCCATGCCGGTTCAAGAGCTTGAAGACCAAAATCACCGTTTGTAACCTTGTTACCACGGGTAGCCTTACCTTTAAGGCGTCCTCTCTGAACACGGCGGTATTTAACTCTCTTAGGTAAAAGCATTATTTAGAACCCTCCTTGCGGCGCGGTCTGCGGTTGCTGCTTTCATGGAGAACCTCGCCCTTGTAAAGCCAAACCTTAACACCGATACGGCCATAGGTTGTCTTTGCCTCAGCGAAACCGTAGTCAATGTCTGCACGGATGGTCTGAAGCGGGATTGTACCCTCATGATAAGTCTCGGAACGAGCAATTTCTGCACCGCCCAAACGACCTGATACCTGAATTTTGATGCCCTTAGCACCGAGCTTCATTGTGCGTCCGATGCACTGCTTCATAGCGCGGCGGAAAGATACTCGTCTTTCAAGCTGGCCTGCAATGTTCTCGGCTACAAGCTGTGCGTCGAGGTCGGGCTGCTTGATTTCGATAATGTTGATCGAAACATCCTTGTCGCCGCCGAGCTTTTTCTTACAAATTTCTTTAAGCTTCTCGATTTCCGAGCCGCCGCGACCGATTACCATGCCCGGCTTAGCGCACTGAATGTTGATGTAAACACGCTTTGCGTCACGCTCGATTTCAACCTTTGGTACACCTGCAGGAGCGAGTGTAGCAAGAAGGTACTCACGAAGCTTGTAATCCTCAACAAGAGTATCGCCGAAGTTCTTTTTATCAGCGTACCAGCGGGATTCCCAATTCTTAATAACACCGATTCTAAGACCGGTAGGATTTATTTTCTGGCCCATTTGTTTACCTCCTCCTCGCTTATTCTGCTTCTCTGAGCACCATTGTGATGTGAGAAGTCTTCTTATTTATTCTGTATGCGCGGCCCTGAGCTCTCGGTCTGATACGCTTGAGGATAGGACCCTGACATACGAAACATTCTGAAACATAGAGCTTTGAAACATCCATGTCTTTATTTTCCGCATTAGCCATAGCTGATTTAAGCAGCTTAGCAAGCGGTTCACACGCAGCCTTCGGCGTGTGTTTAAGGATAGCCATTGCTTCGTCGCAAGGCTTATTTCTTATAAGGTCAAGCACAATCTGAACCTTTCTGGGCGCTATACGCACATAGGTTGCTTTTGCTGTTGCTTCCATTGATACACACTCCTTTCGGCTAATTATTTACCGTTATTTGATGTTTTTGAACCTGCATGACCTCTAAAGGTTCTTGTAGGTGCAAACTCGCCCAACTTATGACCAATCATATCCTCTGTTACATATACAGGAACATGTTTGCGTCCATCATGAACAGCAAATGTGTGGCCGACAAAGTCGGGGAAGATTGTAGAGCTGCGGCTCCAAGTCTTGAGAACAGTTTTTTCGCCTCTTTCGTTCATTTCGCAAACTCTCTTATAAAGCTTAGGCTGAACGAAGAAACCTTTTTTAGCGCTTCTGCTCATAATCTATATCTCCTTTCACTTATTTGCCGTTACGACGTCTTACGATAAGCTTGTTTGAAGCCTTCTTCTTGTTGCGTGTCTTGTAACCGAGAGCAGGCTTGCCCCACGGAGTAACAGGACCGGGACGACCGATAGGCGACTTACCTTCACCACCACCGTGGGGGTGATCGTTCGGGTTCATGACAGAACCGCGGACTGTCGGTCTCCAACCCATGTGGCGTTTTCTACCGGCTTTACCGATTTTAACGTTCTCATGGTCAACATTACCAACCTGACCGATAGTAGCCATACAGTTGATGGGAACTTTACGAAGCTCGCCGGAGGGAAGTCTTAAAAGAGCAAACTCGCCTTCCTTAGCCATAAGCTGTGCAGCGTTGCCGGCTGCTCTTGCGAGCTGACCGCCGCGGCCGGGATAAAGCTCAACATTATGAACGAAAGTACCTGTCGGGATATTGACAAGCGGAAGAGCATTACCGGGTTTAATATCGGCGTCGGGACCGGCCATAACCGTGTCGCCAACATTTAATCCTGCCGGAGCGAGGATATAGCTCTTTGTTCCGTCCTCATACTTGATGAGAGCGATGTGAGCGGAGCGGTTGGGATCGTACTCGATTGTAGCAACCTCAGCCGGTACATCAAACTTTGCTCTCTTGAAGTCGATTACACGGTACTTCTTACGGTTTGCGCCACCGCGATGACGAACTGTAATGCGACCGTAGCTGTTTCGACCTGATTTGTTTCTCAGGGGCTCAAGAAGACTCTTCTCGGGAGCGACCTTTGAAATCTCTGAATAATCTGTAACCGACATATTTCTTCGTGAATTTGAAGTCGGCTTATAGACCTTGATCGACATTTGATTCACACTCCTTTAAATGGCTTAGCGGAGTATGTCGAACTCCATACATTGCCACCGGAATTTCTGTTAATTACATCATACCATCGAAGAATTCGATAGTCTTTGAGTCCTCAGTAAGAGTAACGATAGCCTTTTTCCACGAAGCTGTGTAGCCCTGTGACATACCCTGTCTGCGAAGCTTGCCGAGGCAGTTGATGGTGTTAACCTTAGCTACCTTAACCTTGAAAAGCTCCTCAACGGCTTTGGCAATCTCAATTTTGTTAGCGTCCTTGGCAACCTCGAAGGTGTACTTCTTATCAGCAGTGCCAAGCATACTCTCTTCTGTGATTATCGGACGGAGGATGATGTCCTGTGCAACTTTACTCATGCATATACCTCCTCAATTTTAGCAACGGCGTCTTTAAGAACTACCATAGTGTCGCTGTTAAGAATGTCATAAACATTGAGCGTATTAACAAGTGCAACCTTTACGCCTGCAATGTTGCGTGCGCTTCTGTAAATGATGTCGTCCTTTTCAGGAAGAACAAGAAGAACCTTCTTGCCTGTTTCAAGAGCGGACAAAACCTTTACAACATTCTGTGTCTTGATAGCGTCAAGTTTAAGGCTGTCAAGAACTACAAGCTCCTCAGCCGAAACCTTTGAAGAGAAAGCGGACTTCATTGCAAGTCTTCTGACTTTCTTGTTGATAGAGAAGCCATACTCTCTCGGCTTAGGACCGTGAGCTATACCGCCGTGAGTCCACTGCGGAGCTCTTGTCGAACCCTGACGGGCGCGGCCTGTACCCTTCTGACGCCACGGCTTCTTACCGCCGCCGCTAACCTCTGAACGCGTACGGGTTGACTGTGTGCCCTGACGCTGATTTGCCAAATAGTTAACTACGCAAAGGTGCATAGCAGCTTCATTCGGCTCGATTCCGAAAACTGACTCTGCGAGAGCGAGGTCGGAAACCTTTTTACCGTTCATATCGAATACTGATACATTAGGCATACTTTAACACTCCTTCCGTTACGCTTTCTTGGCATCGGCGATAACAACGATTCCGCCCTTAGGACCGGGAATAGCGCCCTTAACGGCGACGAGGTTGTTCTCAGCGTCAACCTTAGCAATAGTTAAATTCTGAACTGTGGTGCGGTCAACACCGTAATGACCTGCAAGCTTCTTGCCCTTGTAAACTCTTGACGGAGTTGAGCAAGCGCCCAAAGAACCTGCGTGTCTTGCAACGGGGCCTGTACCGTGAGACTCTCTGAGTCTTGAGAAGTTCCAGCGTTTGATGGAACCTGCTGTGCCGTGACCTTTGCTGGTACCGATTACATCAACTTTTTCGCCTACTGCGAAAACATCTGCCTTGATGATGTCACCTACGTTAACATCTGCAATACTTTCAAGGCGGAACTCTTTAAGTACCTTCTTGGGAGCGACATTGTTCTTGTCAAAATGGCCCTTCATGGGCTTATTGACTCTCTGTGCTTTAACATCGCCGAAACCAACCTGAACAGCTTCATAGCCGTCATTTTCGATTGTTTTCTTCTGAACGACAACGCACGGACCGGCTTCAACGACTGTTACGGGGATTACATTACCCTTTTCGTCAAAAATCTGCGTCATGCCGATCTTCTTACCGATAAGACCTTTTTTCATATACCTTATCCTCCTTATAGGTTATTGGTTGACAACTGCGTCAACTTGACCTGTGGCGTAAATTAAAGCTTAATTTCAATTTCTACGCCTGCAGGAAGCTCAAGACCTCTCAAAGCGTCAACAGTCTTAGCTGACGGTCTGATGATGTCGATAAGCCTTTTGTGTGTACGCTGTTCAAACTGCTCTCTGGAATCCTTGTACTTGTGAACAGCACGAAGAATTGTAACAACTTCCTTTTCTGTCGGGAGAGGAACGGGACCTGAAACCTGAGCGCCTGTGCGCTTTGCAGTCTCAACGATCTTTTCCGCAGCCTTATCGACAAGGTTGTGGTCATAACCCTTCAATCTGATTCTGATTTTTCCCTTAACTGCCATGATTTTGCCTCCTTAAAAATTTGGCGGGCAACGCTCGAACCTAATTTCGCAACGCGTCCGGGTGTTTCCACTCGTTACATTTAAAAACCGGAAAATGGGTTAGTTTTCCGGGAATGTGCGCAAATCTAAGTTCAAACGCACATACAGACAATGATTCGCCAAAGGGGAACGAATCATGTATGTAGGTTATTCAATCGCCCGGTTTAAAATCGGACATACTCCGTGAGAATTCCCGGCTTCAATGAGCCGCCACCTCTCACATCAACGCATATCAACGCACTTGATTGCATAATAATCAGCGTGCTTTGATATAATACCATACATCAAAGCTAAAATCAAGTCTTTTTAACAAATTTTTTTGATTTTTTTCGGTAATTTTTCATAAATGATTTTTGCATTTTTACCGCTATTCTATATATATAAATGTATAGGGATTTTTCCGTTTATATTGCGTTTTTATCAACATAAATAAATCAAAAGCTGTAATTCACAAAAAGTTCTTCCGCTTTGTTGTAAATTACAGCTTTATATTTTTTATAATGAACCGATTGAAGCTGAAACTTCATTCCCGATATACATTTAACTACTGCCTATCAAGATATTTTTCAACATTCATCAATACTGTCTGAGCCGCCTTATCGGCCGGGCCTGCAACCTTGCAACCGCCTGCACAGCGATGACCGCCACCGCCCATTGAAGCGCATATTTCGGAAACATCGACAGGCTCATGACTTCTCATAGAAACCTTGAAGTCGCCGTCTTCCTTTTCTCTCATCGTAACGCCGACGAGTACGCCCTCGATTTGTCTTGGCAAAGCTGCTATGGCGTCAACCTCTGTTTCATTTGAACCGCTTTCAGAATACATATCCTGTGTAATAGTAATAACGGCGCATCTTCCGTCGAGATACAACTTCATTGAGTCAAGAGCAAGCTTTTCGAGCTTAGCATAAGTCCTCGTCTTGGTATCAAACATAACCGTATTTATCTTCGCATTTTCCGCTCCGGCTTCAATCATATCCGCCGCCATACGCATAGTTCTCGGAGTTACATTTGAATATTTGAAGCAGCCTGTATCCGTGCAAAGTCCCGTATATATACAGTTTGCCATTTTTGAATTTATCTGCACGCCGAGCGTCTTTATAATTTCGAGAATTATCTCACAAGCCGCCGCGGCATTAGAATCAAGAAGCGTATAATCGGCATATTTAAGATTTGAGCTATGATGATCTATGCAAAGCTGAATTTTGCCGGCATAAGCCGTTTCAAGCTCCTTACCTAACAGTTTGGGATCGGCAACATCGACAGCTACGACAAAATCCTCATCGAAGTCTTCATCAAGCTCACCGAGGTAACTGTATTTAGGCGGAATTTTATCCGAGCATCTGACAGCGGCATTTTTTCCGATTTCAGTCAGCGCCGCCTTTAATGCAAATCCGCATCCGAGAGTATCTCCGTCAGGATTACCGTGAACGAGAATAAGAATATTATCATTGTCTTTAAGCAGTTCTGCTGCCCTATTCAGGTCAATTATCATCAGATTCAATCCTCAAATCATCCATCAATTTAACAATATGCATTCCGTGTTCTACCGAATCGTCAGCAACAAAGAGAAGCTCCGGCGTTTTTCTCAAATGCAGTCTTTTTCCAACCTCACGGCGGATATATCCCGTCGCAGATTTAAGTCCCTTTACAGCTTCCACAGCCGTTTCTATACCGTCCATAGCGCTTATATAAACCTTTGCATACGAAGCGTCAGAGCTGACCTCAACCCTTACTACGGTCAGAAGTTTACCCATCACACGAGGATCTTTAAGCTCCCTGATAACCGCAACAATTTCGCGTTTGATATCCTCGGAAACTCTGTCAATTCTGTAACCTGCCATCAGTTAAATACCTCAATCTCTGTATTCTTCAACAATATAAGATTCAAAAATATCTCCAACCTTAATATCGGAATATTTATTAAGGCTTATGCCACATTCATATCCGGAAGCGACCTCTTTGACATCGTCCTTGAAACGGCGCAGGGAAGCAATCTCGTCATCTGCAACTATGATACCGTCACGGACAACTCTGATTTTTGAATTTCTCGCAACCTTACCGTCAAGCACATAACAGCCTGCAACCTTGCCGACCGAAGAAATCGTTATAACATCGCGAACCTCTGCTCTACCGAGATCTACATCGCGGAGCTTCGGAGCTTCCATTCCCTTGATTGCGGCCTGAATATCCTCAATGCAATCGTAAATTATACGATACATTCTCATCTCAACTCCGTCGCGCTCGGCGAGCTGAATTGCCACCGGATCGGGACGGACATTAAATCCAACAATTATCGCGTTTGAAGCGTTGGCAAGCATAACATCGGATTCGCTCGGTGCGCCGACGCCGTTATGAATTACCCTTACTCTGACTTCATCACTTGAAAGCTTCTCAACGCTCTGCTTAACAGCCTCGGCAGATCCCTGAACATCGGCCTTAACGATAACATTAAGCTCTTTCATTTCGCCCTCTTTGAGAGAATCGAAAAGATTATCAAGAGTAACCTTATGCATTGCCTTAAACTGTTCTTCCTTGGCCTCGTTCTTTCTCTGCTCAACAAGCTCTCTTGCAAGCTTCTCGTCGCTTACTGCGTCGAAAATGTCGCCTGCCTGCGGAACCTCGTCAAGTCCCATAATTTCAACGGGAACCGACGGGCCTGCCGTTTTAACCTTTTTGCCCTTATCGTCTGCCATTACACGCACACGACCGACAGCCTGACCTGCGACAATTATATCACCGGAATTGAGCGTACCTTTCTGAACAAGCAGCGTTGCGATAGGACCTCTGCCCTTGTCAAGTCTTGCCTCGATAACAATACCCTTTGCCGCACGGTTCGGATTAGCTTTAAGCTCCTGCATTTCCGCAACAAGCAGGATATTTTCAAGCAATTTATCAATACCCATATGAGTTTTTGCAGAAACGGGAACGCAGATAACATCTCCGCCCCATTCCTCAGGAACAAGATTATGCTCCGTCAACTGCTGCATAATTCTGTCGGGATTTACATCGGGTTTATCCATCTTATTTATAGCTACGAT
>JAQXHF010000080.1 GCA_029007095.1 Clostridia bacterium
GTAAGAACCCCATAAAATTACTTTAAAGTGTAAAATGTAAATATTTTTATGTTTTATACTACGAACAAACTTCGCCACTCGGCGTACCTTTGTACGCCGTCGGGCAGACAAAATCAAGATAAATTTCTTGATTTTGCTCAGTTTGTCCGTTCTTCATCTTTTTTCCTATCCCCTTAAAAGGCGCTGTAAAAAAACCGAAAGTTTTTTACAGCGCCTTGTTTTGCTATTATTTTGACAGTAACGCTCTGTCGTTATCAAACTGTTTACCGCTCGAAACCGTAAACTTCTCTAAGAGTTCATCTATGGTAAGATTTTTCTTTTCTTCGCCCGAAACATCATAAATAACTCTTCCCTCGTTCATCATAATAAGTCTGTTGCCATGCTTGATAGCGTCATTCATATTGTGAGTTACCATCATGGTCGTGAGGTGGTGTTCATTTATGATTTTGTCGGAAAGGTCGAGAACCTTAGCCGCCGTTTTGGGATCGAGGGCCGCAGTATGCTCGTCAAGGAGAAGCACCTTGGGTTTTTGAAGCGTAGCCATCAGCAGAGTAAGAGCCTGTCGCTGTCCGCCTGAAAGCAATCCGACTTTCGAGGTAAGTCTGTCTTCAAGTCCGAGGTCAAGCGCGCGCAATTCCTCTTTATACATTTCGCGCTCGGCCTTTGTTATACCCCATTTAAGTCCCCTGTGCTTTCCTCTGCGGTGAGCAAGCGCCATATTTTCCTCAATGCCCATATCGGGAGCAGTACCCATCATCGGATCCTGAAAAACTCTGCCGAGGAATTTTGCTCTTTTATGTTCGGGCATATTTGTGACATCTACACCGTCAATTACAATCGAACCCTCGTCAGGCTTCCAAACGCCGGCAACAGCATTGAGCATTGTACTCTTACCTGCGCCGTTACCGCCGATAACGGTCACGAAATCTCCGTCGTTTAATACGAGGTTAAGGCCGTTAAGCGCGACTTTTTCATTTACCGTTCCTGCATTGAAAACTTTTTTAACATTTTTAATTTCAAGCATTTTTAGCAATCTCCTTATTCTTCGGTTTCTTCTTGAAGTAGGTTGCTTTCAGATGAGGAGCCGCGAGGAATATCGCAACAACTACCGACGAGAGCAGTTTAAGCAGATCGGGATCGAAGCCGAGACAAATAACCGTCTGATAAACAATATAATAAATTACGCCGCCAAGCGCAACGCCCAAAAGTTGAAGCCAGAAATTTCGGAAAATCCTGCCAAAAATTACTTTACCGATAATTACAGCGGCAAGACCGATAACTATCGCTCCGCGTCCCATCTGAACATCGGAGAAGCCCTGATACTGAACGAGAAGTGCGCCGGAGAGTGCGACAATACCGTTGGATATCATAAGGCCGAGTACGGTATTGAATCCTGTATTGATGCCTTGCGCTCTGCTCATATTGATATTTGAACCTGTTGCGCGCAGTGAACATCCAAGCTCCGTGCCAAAGAACCAATAAAGTAAGGCAATAATTACAACAACAAAAATTGCCACGATTAAAATGGTATTTTTATAAAAAGGAACATTTCTAAGGTATTGCAAGGATACCAAAATATCGTATTTTCTCATGCTGAGAGCCTGATTTGCCTTGCCGAGAATTTTAAGATTTACAGAATAAAGCGCAAGCTGTATGAGGATACCGGCGAGTATTGCGGGGATACCCATTATCGTATGCATAAATCCGGTTGCAAATCCGGCTATCATACCCGCCAGAACTGCGGCAATCATAGCAACGGGAACGCTGTATCCGTTAATTATCATCATAACGCAGACGGAGCCGCCTGTGCATATTGAGCCGTCAACAGTCAAGTCGGCAATATCAAGAATCTGATATGTTATATACACGCCGATTGCCATTATGCCCCAAATGAGGCCCTGAGCAATCGCGCCCGGCATACTGTTTAGTATGTTTAGCAAAATTTCCATTAAAATAACTCCTTATGTATAACCGTTTAATGCACAAAAAATCAAGTAACGGTACATTATTTTAAAAGCATAAAAAATCGTGGAAACAGGGTGCTGTCCCCACGATTTTATTAGCTTATCTTTTAAATTTAGCCTATTGCAACATAGTCTGACGGAGGTGTAATTCCGAGCTCTTTGCAGATTTCGGGATTGTACTTCTTCTGATAGTTTTCGTCATAAGCGATAGGCATTGTAGAAATATCAGCTTCGCCTGTGAGAATCTTAGCAGCCATTTCACCGGTCTTCTTACCGATTTCATAGTAACTGATAGAAAGTGTTGCAACACCGCAGCCTGAGCAGATACCCTCTTCACCTGCGATTACAGGAATCTTCTTGGGACGGCAGATACCGTCGATAACGCCTGTTGAAGAAGCTGCTGTATTATCGGTAGGAATATAGATGACATCACTTGAAGCGCAAGCCGCAGTAGTAACAGCAGCGATATCGTTGGAATCCGAGAACGGGAATCTTGTTGAGTTTATTCCTTTCTCTTTGAGGAACTTTTCAACTTCATCTATCTGATAATTTGAGTTAGCCTCAGCCGAGCAATAGATAAGGCCGACATTCTTAGCATTCGGGAAAAGCTCAACGAGCATCTCAACCTGCTTGTCAAGAGGAGCCAAATCCGAAGTACCGGAAATATTGCCGCCTACTGTGCCGCTGAAATCTTTGATATCAAGAGCAACGCCGTACTCTGTTACCGATGTACCGAGTACAGGGATAGTAGTTGTTCCCTGAGCAGCCGCTTGAAGAGCGGGAGTAGCGTTTGCCATAATGAGGTCAACGCCTGAGGAAACGAAACCGTTTACAATAGTCGAGCAAGCATTGGAATCGTTTGAAGCATTTTTAACTTCGATAGTAACCTTGTCGCCGAGAGCCGCTTTAAGAGCGTCCTCAAAACCTTTGGTTGCCTGGTCAAGAGCCTCATGCTGAACGAGCTGAACTACGCCGACCTTATAGGTTTTATCTGCGTCATTGTCTGTCTTAGCACCGCAAGCTGCAAATCCTGCAAGCATTGCTATGCTCAGGAGAATAGCTAATACTTTTTTCATATTCTTTGTTCCTTTCTTTTTCAGAGAATGATAATGAGGATTTCCTCATTTATCTTGTTTAAAGTATAATGCTTTAAACGGCAAAAGTCAATACAAGAATTAAAATTTGTGCAATATTTATAAAAAGAATTTTATTATGGCACTCTCCGACAGCTCCGGGAGTTCTATGCTGCGTCTTTTTCCGCATAATTGTTCAAGGTAATGAGCGTCGGAATCGGTTAACGATTTCATTGCCTTTGTCGCAGGATAATTTTCTAAATAGTAATTTTTATCAGCTTTTTCCGTGATTTCAAAAGCTTTGAATTTCATCTCCTCGGTAATCGTGCCGAGGCTCGAAATAACGCTGTATGAGCTTCTGTCAATATGAGCCGGGAAGCATATACCGCCGTATTGTGCCGTAAGGTCAACTACATCGCCTACGCTTACAGAGCTTGCGGCGGTCAGAAGCGTATCCTGATATCCGATTATATTGTCATTCTCGTCCATTATCCTTTGCTCTCCGAAAATATCGGGACGATTCCTGATTTTAGGCATAGTCGAGAGTATGTAATCGGAAAATGCCGATGAGCTTTTTAAATTGGAAAAAAGACATACAATATGTATTTCCTCGCAGGTACATAATTCCATACCCGAAATCACTTTCAGTCCTATTCTTTCTCCTTCCTTTACGGCCGCCTCGCAATTAGCGCAGTTGTTGTGGTCGGTCAGAGCTATCACATCGAGTCCTGACAGCTTCGCCATATTAACAATGTTGCACGGAGTCATATCGTTATCTCCGCAGGGAGATAGGCAGGAGTGAATGTGAAAATCATAATAAAACTTCATTTTTTCAATAATTCTGACAATTCTGCCGCAGTTTCATAGCTGTTTTTTTCGGTTTGCAGGATTATAACATCATTTTGCTCGGCTCTGCTCAGTGCTTCGGCGTCAAGCGGAGCATTTTCGGTCAAAATTATGCAGGAAACATCTGCAAGCACAGCCACGCCGATTGAATTGATATTTCCCATAACCGTCAGCCATGCGTCGCCCTCCTGCGCTCTTGACATTACCCAACTGAGTAAATCTCCGCAATATCCGCCCGTCACCTCGCGTTCAAGGTCGCCGCCGCAGAGAATTTTTAAATTCATAGCTTCAATTAACTGTTTAACTGTCATGTTTTTCCTCCTTGTTAGTGTCGCGGAACGGTATCGGCATAAAGTCCTCAATTTCCTCATCGTCAAATCCCGGCGAATTTGCCATTTTATCTTTCAATCGGAATATGCAATGGTCAATGCTCGCGTATCCTCGAACAATATCCTCAGACAGCGCGCGGCAGGTCGGAGCGCCGCAAGTGCCGCAGTCAAGTCCCGGGAAATTTTTAAGCATTTCGGAAATCTGATTCATAAGATGCATTGAATCGGTAACATTGTCGGCAAGCTTGATTACCGAATGGGGTTCAAGAGGACGCTCCCAATGAAGCTCGTCGAACGGACTTTCAACATCAATTCGGACACAGGATTTGGCAAGATTCTTTTTCAGGTTATGAAGTCTTGTTTTAGCGACAAAGGTATTCGCAACCGTAAGACAGCCGCCGACGCAGCCGCCCGTACAGGCATTCAGTTCAATGAATTCAACATCGTTGAGTTTTTCGTTTTCGACCTCTTCGAGTACATTTATTACATTTTCAATTCCGTCTGCCGCGACATACTGACGGCACTTGGAAGCAGACGCCTCTCCCCCGCTTGCCGCCCATCCTACCCCGGTTTTGCCGGCCTCTTCAATCTTTTCGGGCGACTTGATACGGTTCATCTTTTGCAGCAACAGAGGGTAGATATCGCTGATGGCAATAGCCGCGTTTACATCGGATTTTTCGGAGGTCAGCGGAGATTTTATCGCCGTGATTTTTGCAGGACAGGGAGTTATAAAGAATATGCCTATTTCGTCCGAGCTAAGTCCCGTTTCGGCAATAGCCTCTTTCCTTGCGAGCCTTGCGGATTCCTCCATAGGCGAATTAAGGTCGAGCAAGTTGTCAATCAGTTCGGGATAGGAAATTCTGACAAGGCGGCAGACTGCCGGACAGGCTGATGATATGACCGGTTTTTTTACCGCGCCTCGTTTGAGCAAATCCCTCGTAGCTCCCGTGATAACCTCTGCTCCGGCGGCAACCTCAAACACCTTGTCAAATCCGATTTCCAACAGGGCGTTAAGTATATAATTTACATCGTCAAGATTATTAAACTGACCGTAGAGCGACGGCGCAGGCAGAGCTATATTATATTTATAGTTTTTAATTAAATCAATAGGATCGCTTTTGGCGGATTTTGCATGATGCGGACAAACCCTTATACATTCGCCGCAGTCAATGCAAAGCTCTGATATGATAGTCGCCTTTCCGCGGCGGACGCGTATAGCCTGGGTAGGGCATCTTTTGATACAGTTCATACAGCCGAGGCATTTCTCTTTGTCGAGCTTAACCGAATGGAAAACGGTATCCATGCCTTTCCCTCCTTTAAATTATAATTTGCCTGATGTTATTTGTTGTAGACCTTTATGGTGATAGTCGTTCCGACGCCCACTTCGGTTTCGAGGTTCATTTCGTCGGCGTATTTTTTGATATTGGGCAGTCCCATACCTGCGCCGAAGCCAAGCATACGAACATCGTCCGGAGCAGTTGAGTAACCCTCCGTCATTGCAAGCTCGACATCGGGTATGCCGGGGCCTTTATCCGCAAGAGTAACGGTAACGCTTTCCGGCGTAACGAGAGCGTCTATAACGCCGCCGTCCGCATGAATCACCATATTTATTTCAGCTTCATATACCGCTATGGCTAAGCGCCTGACTGCTGTGACATTGTAACCGAGACCTTTTAAGGTGCGTTTTATTTTGCCCGATGCTTCACCGGCATTTGTAAAATCGTCGCCGGATACATCGTAATGCAGGCTGAGTGTTTCCATCAGTTTTCGCTGCCTCCTCTGAGACCGTTCATATAAAGTCTGCCGCAGGAGGCAAACATTTCCAGCTTTGTAGCAATCAGCACAATATCTCTATCCTCTGCAAGCTCGATCATTTCCTTATCGGGCATTTTTCCCCTGACGAAAACAATGCATTGCATATCCATCATTTCCGCGGTTCTCACAACTTGCGGATTCACAAGACCGGTAAGCAGAACCGCCTGTTCTTTAACAAAAGCTAAAACATCGCTCATCATATCGCTTCCGCAGGCTTTGAGAACTTCCCTGTCGAGAAATTCCTCGCCGCATATAACTTCACCGTCAAGAATTTTTACAATTTCGCTGACTTTCATATTAACCCTCCAAATGCTGTTTTAATCTATTTTAACATATATTTTATAAATTGTATATATTTTTTATTAAATTATACTGTTTTTTATGTTAATTAAACATAAATTGATTGTATGAAGCGCGATTTGCTCTTTTTATGACATATTTTCTCATCTGCAATCCGCTTTTTCATTTATCCGATTGTGCTACGGTCCTGAATTAAAAAGCAAAAGCTGCCGCATTTTATACGACAGCTATACTGCAATTTTTAATTTATTCAATCATCAATAAAATGTTTCATAAGTCCCGGACCGAAATCAATATATTTGCCCGTTGCTTTCGCCGTGTTTTCGTTGATGTTTGAAACTCCGCTTTCGATTTCCTTGGATTTATGGTAAATCATATACGGAACGGGATCGCCTGCATGAGTTTTGGTCGCTATGGGCGTCGGATGATCGGGCAAAATCATAATTTTATAATCGTCTCCGATTTCTTCAAGAGCTTTGATTACAATAGGCAGAACCCTTTGGTCGATAAGCTCTATCGCTTTGACCTTATTTTCAGGCTCGTTTCTGTGTCCGCACTCGTCCGGGGCTTCTATATGAACATAAACAAGGTCTGCGCCGTTTTTAAGTTCGTCAGCCGCAGCTTCGGCTTTGCCCTCAAAATTGGTATCAATATATCCCGTTGCGCCCTCAACTTCGGGGACATCCATTCCTGCCGCAATGCCGATTCCTTTCAAAAGGTCAACAGCAGAAATTATTGCGCCTTTCAGTCCGAAAAGCTCCTCGAATTTAGGCAGAACAGGCTTCTTGCCCTCGCCCCAGAGCCAGATTGAATTGGCCGGGCGCTTACCCTCGGCAATTCTCTTTTTGTTAACAGGGTGATCTTTCAGCAAATCATAGCTTTCACGCATCATCCGAACAAGCTTTTCGGCATTCGGTGAAGTCGAAAGATACGATCCGACAACTCTGCCCGAAATATCGTGAGGAGGAGTCATCGTTCCGAGGTCGATCGTTCCGTTGTGATGTATAAGGCAATGGCGATAGCTTACTCCGCTGTAAAAGTCGAATTCGCCGCCTCCGAAATGTTCCTGAACAGTCTTTATGATTTCAGCCGCCTCTGCGCTCGAAATATCTCCTGCTGAGTAATCAATCATAGTCTTATCATCGTAATTCTCTTCATCGGAAAGAGTGACAATATTACATCTGAGCGCAATGTCCGTATCGGCCATATTTATACCGATGCTGATAGCTTCAAGCGGAGATCTGCCGGTATAATATTTTTTGGGATCATAGCCGAGTACGCTGAGATTTGCAACATCGCTGCCAGGTTTCAACCCCTCGGCAACAGTACGGACAAGACCAACCTCTCCGCGCTGTGCAAGAGAGTCAAAAATCGGCTTGTCGGCAACCTCCATCGGAGTTTTTCCGCCGAGTGCCTCTACCGGATAATCCGCCATACCGTCATAAAGTACAACTGCATATTTCATAAATAATTCACCGCAATCCTTATAAGTTTTTGAAAATATCTACGCTTTCTTTGAAACAATCCGCAAGCGGCTTTCCGTCGGGAACTCTTGCCTCAAAGGATATCCTTCCCTGTCGCCTGTCGTATCCTATATCTCTGAGCAAATTAACCTGAACGCTGTAATCTTCACCGTCACCGGGAGCCGGGAAAAATCTGTCGTTCAACACGCTCGCGGTATGTATGTGAGATATAATATCTTTGCATCTGTAAAGCCATTCCGTGCTGTCATTGTTTCTGCCGAAATGATAGAAGTCAACAAGCGCCTTTATTCTGTCGGAACCGCAGGCTTCTACCATTTTATAACTCTCTTCAAGAGTATTGAAAACATTGCTTTCACTATATGAAAGGTTCTCAATGGCGCAATACATATCATATTTGTCGCAAAGCGGAGCAACATGGTCTTTAAGATAAATTTTAAGCTGAGCGTACGCCTTGTCTCTGTCATATCCGTCAGGGATATTCCTTGCGCCGGACGAGCCGAAAATTACCTGCTCAACGCCAAGATAATGCGCTGTATCAAACGCTTTTTCAAGATATTCGTCAATTCGGTCATAGTCAACCTCGTCACCGACTACTCTTATGCTGCCGGGAATCATACAGTTTGCCGCTTCAAACGGAAAATCATTTTCGACAGAGAATTTCTTATATTTTTCGGCTTCCTCTTTGGTAAGGTTATATATTCCGCCGAAGCTCAGTTCGCCGTAAGTGATACCGGCATTTTTTGCAATAATAAAATTTTCAAGCTCCATACTTGTGCAGCCGTATTTAAAATTATTCATTTTTGCGCCTCCTTTTACAGCTTGCAGACATCAACCCAACCGCTGAAATTCTGCGAATATTTTTCAAGCTCGTCGATTGACAGTTCAACTGCGCTGTTAGAACTGCCAACCGCCGGGAAAACAGTATCAAACCGTTTCAGCGAAGCGTCAAGATAGGTCTTGATTCCGTCATTTATTCCAAACGGACAAACTCCGCCTATCGCATGACCGATGAGAGTTTCGACTTCATCGGGAGCGAGCATCTTTGCTTTTGTGTTAAAAGTTTCCTTGAATTTTTTGTTATCTATCCTTGCGTCACCGGCGGCAAGAATCAGTATTGCCGAGTCACCGAGTTTGAACGAAAGAGTTTTGGCTATCCTGCATCCCTCGACTCCGAGCGCCTTTGCGGCAAGCTCGACGGTTGCGCTTGAAACATCAAATTCACGAATTCTGTCTGCAAGTCCAAACGCAGACAGATAAGCTTTTCCTTTTTCAATAGACATATTTTATTCAGTCCTCTGTCAGAATATAACCTTTGACTCGTTCTGCTCAACGACAAGCTTTGTAAATTCGTCAACGCCCATAGCGCCTATATCGCCCTCGCCGCGTTTTCTGACGGATACAAAACCGCCCTCGATATCCTTATCGCCCATAATAAGCATATACGGAACCTTTTCAAGCTGAGCTTCACGGATTTTATAACCGATTTTTTCGCTTCTTGCGTCTATTTCGGCTCTTATTCCTGCGCTTTCAAGCTTGTGGAGTACCTCGTACGCATAGTCATGATGTCTGTCGGCAATCGGCAGAATCTTAACCTGAACAGGAGCAAGCCAAACGGGGAAAGCTCCGGCATATTTCTCGATAAGCAATGCGAGAGTTCTCTCGTAGCATCCGATAGAAGTTCTGTGAATGATATAAGGATTCTTTTTCAATCCGTCCGAATCTGTATATTCCATACCGAATTTTTCTGCAAGCATCTGGTCTATCTGGATAGTGATAAGCGTATCCTCTTTGCCGAACACATTTTTAATCTGAATATCGAGCTTAGGACCGTAGAATGCGGCTTCACCGACTCCGACTTTGTACGGAATCTCCAAATGGTCAAGGATTCGCTTCATTGCGTCCTGAGCTTCGTTCCACTGTTCCGCAGTTCCGATATATTTCTCCCTGTCGTCGGGATCCCACTGTGAGAATCGGTAGCTGACATCATCATAAAGACCGATAGTTTTAAGCATATATATAGCAAGTTCAAGACAACCTCTGAATTCGTCTTCAAGCTGGTCGGGACGGCACATAAGATGTCCTTCGGAAATAGTGAACTGTCTGACGCGTATCAATCCGTGCATTTCGCCGGAAGCCTCATTGCGAAAAAGCGTTGATGTTTCGTCATATCTCAGCGGAAGATCGCGGTATGAACGGGGACGGTTGAGATACGCCTGGTACTGGAACGGACAGGTCATAGGACGCAGCGCAAAAACTTCGTCGTCCTTTTCCTCATCACCGAGAACAAACATATTCTCCTTATAATGTCCCCAATGTCCGGAAAGCTTATAAAGATCGCTCTTTGCCATAAACGGCGTTTTGGTAAGCTGCCAGCCGCGCTTTGCTTCCTCGTCCTCGACAAATCTCTGAAGAATTTGAATGATTTTTGTGCCTTTCGGAAGAAGAATCGGCAAACCCTGTCCGATTAAATCGGAGGTTGTGAAAAGCTCCAATTCTCTGCCGAGCTTGTTATGGTCACGCTTCTTTGCCTCCTCAACGGATTCAAGATAAGCTTCCATTTCATCTTTTTTGGTAAATGCCGTTGCATAAATCCTTTGAAGCATCTGGTTATCGGAATTTCCGCGCCAGTAAGCACCGGTGCATGAGGTGAGCTTAAACGCTTTGATTCTACCGGTATCCGGGATATGCGGACCGGCGCAAAGCTCAACAAAATCGCCCTGCTTGAAGAAGGAAATTTTTTCGCCCTTTGAAGAGTGTTCTTTTATAAGCTCGATCTTATAAATTTCTCCTTTTTCCTCCATCATCTTAATTGCCTCGTCAGGTTCAAGCTCGAATTTTTCAAGTGGGAGCGCCTCTTTGACAATTTTCTTCATTTCAGACTCGATTTTTGCCAAGTCATCGGGAGTGAACGGCTTGTCTATATCAAAATCATAATAGAATCCGTTGTCGATAGCAGGTCCTATTGCAAGCTTGGCGTCGGGGAAGAGTCTTTTGACCGCCTGAGCCATAACATGAGAAGCGGTGTGACGAAAAGCCTTTTTAGCTTCTTCATCATCATCAAAGGTAAGGATTTGCAGCTCGCAGTCCTTAGTTATTTCGGTTCTGAGGTCTGAATACTCCCCGTCGATCTTGCAAAGACAGGCAGCCTTATAAAGTCCCATACCGAGACTTTTTGCAATTTCCATGGCGGTAATGCTGTCATCATATTCCTTGACGACTCCGCCTTTAAGCGTAACTTTAACCAATATAATTACCTCCTAAAAAATTAAAAGCTCCATCCCAAAACAGGGATGAAGCATTATACTCCACGGTTCCACCCGAATTGCAGCCGAAGCTGCCGCTTTGAGGACCTTAACGCGGTCTGACGGCGAACCTTGTTTCGGAACGCGCTCCGCAGTGGTAAGCTGAGTTCAGGATAATGCGCCGCTTACACCGAAACGCGGCACTCTCTGAAAAATCCGACGAACAAAGCCGTCTGCATCAACGCTTTAAATGTAGCTTTATTTTCTATTATTTTATAACCAAATTTGCGGATTGTCAATACTTTTGAGCCTATTTTATTTCATTCAAAAAAGGTTAAAAAAGTGAAAATTCTCCGCAAGAACAAGTTTTAGGTATAAGGAAGTTTTTAATAAAAATTTAGCAATGTTAGTGACAAAATAGCTCTTGATTTTATTGAATACTAACATAAATCGGGCAAAAACTGCCTTGACAATGTTGCAACTTTGTATTATAATACAACAGATGGCGGTGCGTGCCGAAAGTACCGCTATCTGCATTCCGCTATTATTTTTATGCGGTTTGCTTTGCTTAATTTTAATTTTAACATTAGAATTTTTAAATTATTTTAACAGGAGGTGCAGATTAGAATTGAGTGTAAGTTTAACAGTATTTATAATTGTACTGATAATCGGTATTGTTGCCGCTCTTGCAATAGGCTTTGCCGTCGGTATAGCTTACCGCAAAAAAGTTGCCGAAGCTACGATAGGCTCAGCTCAGCAGGAAGCTACAAGAATCGTTAACGATGCTATATCCACGGCTGAATCTAAGAAAAAAGAGGCAGTCCTCGAAGCCAAAGACGAGATTCACAGACGACGCTCCGAGCTTGAAAAAGAGCTGAGAGACCGCCGCAGCGAGGTTCAGCGACAGGAACGCAGAATTACTCAAAAAGAGGAATCGCTCGATAAAAAGACCGAAGTTATCGAGAAAAAAGAGGAAGCTCTCAACGGCAAAATCAAAGACGCTGACAAAAAGCTTGATGAAATCGAAACAGTAAAGCGCAGTCAGATTGAAATGCTTGAAAGAATTTCCGGCTACACTAAGGATCAGGCCAAAGATTATTTGCTCAGCACTCTTGAAGGCGATCTCGTCCACGAGAAAGCTGTAAAAATTATGGATTATGAGCAAAAAATCAAAGAGGAATCCGATGATATCGCAAAAGAGATTATCGCCTCGGCAATACAGCGTTGCGCTGCCGATCACAGTGCCGACGCCACCGTTTCGGTCGTTTCTCTGCCTAATGACGAAATGAAGGGCAGAATTATCGGCCGAGAGGGCAGAAACATAAGGACGCTCGAAACCATCACCGGAGTCGATCTTATTATAGACGATACTCCCGAAGCAATCACCGTATCGTGTTTTGAACCTGTCCGCAGAGAGATTGCAAGGCTGACTCTTGAAAAATTGATTTCCGACGGCAGAATTCATCCTACAAGGATAGAGGAGCTTTTCGAGAAGTCAAAGCGCGAGGTTGAGCATACTATAAAACAAACCGGTGAAAGAGCCGCTATCGACGCGGGCGTAAACGGTATTCACCCTGAGCTTATCAAGCTGCTCGGTAAATTGAGATACCGTACCAGCTACGGTCAGAATGTGTTGAATCACTCCCTTGAAGTTTCGTATATAGCCGGTCTTATGGCGGCAGAGCTTGGAGCTGATGTAAAAACAGCTAAGAGAGCCGGTCTTCTTCACGATATCGGCAAGGCTCTTGACCACGAGATGGAGGGTACTCATATTGAGCTTGGCGTTGAATACGCTAAGAGATTCAAGGAAAACGAAGCGGTAGTTCACGCTATACAGGCTCATCACGGCGATGTTGAGGCTAAGACGGTTGTTGCTTGTCTTGTTCAGGCGGCTGATGCAATTTCGGCAGCGCGCCCCGGTGCAAGACGCGAGAATCTTCAAAACTATATCAAACGACTTGAAAAGCTGGAAGAAATTACAAATTCATTCCCGTGCGTTGAAAAGTCGTATGCAATTCAGGCCGGACGCGAGGTTCGTATTATGGTTAAGCCCGATGCGGTTTCCGACGATCAGATGGTACTCGTTGCCAGAGAGATAGTCAAGAAAATCGAAGAAGAACTTGAATATCCCGGTCAGATTAAAGTCAATGTTATACGCGAAAACCGCGTAGTTGATGTTGCAAAATAAATCTAAAAAACAAATTGTGCGTCCGATATAAACATTGGGCGCACAATTATTTTACATTAAAAGGGGATGTTAAAAAAGCGAAGACCTTATAAAACCGTATAATATAAGGGGTTCTTGTTCAGTATTGAAAACCGCAAAAAAACCATAAAATTACTTTAAAATGTAAAATGTAAATATTTTTATGTTTTATACTACGAACAAACTTCGCCACTCGGCGTACCTTTGTACGCCGTCGGGCAGACAAAATCAAGGGCGTTGCCTTGATTTTGCTCAGTTTGTCCGTTCTTCATCTTTTTTTCCTATCCCCTTAAAAGGCGCTGTAAAAAAACTTTCGTTTTTTTACAGCGCCTTAAATTTTATCTGCAATTATTATTTCGCAGCCGTACTCTTTTCCTGCTTAACTTTATGGTCAATTACATGGCGCGAAGCAAGCTCCTTGTATATATCTTCAAGCGAAATTCCCATTTCAATCATCATTACCATAACATGATAAGTCAAATCGGCAACCTCATATATAGTTTCGCCCTTATCGTGATCTTTGGCGGCGATTATAACCTCGGTTGACTCCTCACCGACCTTTTTCAGGATTTTATCAAGACCTTTTTCAAAAAGATAGGTGGTATATGAACCCTCCTGCTTGTTCGTCTTTCTTCCCTCGATAAGCGTCATAAGAGATTGGAGCGTAAAATCGTGGAGCTCGTCATTTTCCCAAACGACATCATTGAAGCAGGAATCCGCCCCCGTGTGGCAAGCAGGGCCGTCCTTTTTAACAAGAACGGTCAGCGCGTCCTTATCGCAGTCTGCCGTTATGCTGACAATGTGCTGAACATTTCCGCTCGTCTCGCCCTTACGCCAAAGCTCCTGTCTTGAACGCGACCAGAAGCAGGTACGTTTTTCTTTAATACTGATTTCAAGACTTTCTCTGTTCATATATGCTACGGTCAAAACCTTTCGAGTCTGCACATCGACAACCACCGCGGGTATAAGACCTTTTTCATCAAATTTAAGCTCGTCCAAATTCATAATAACCGATCCTTTCAATATCAAATCTTATATTCTGACTGTAATACCGTTATTTTTAAGCTCATTTTTAAGCTCACCGATAGAAACCTCACCGAAGTGAAAAATCGAAGCCGCAAGACCTGCGTCAACCTTAGGCAATGTTTTAAACAGCTTCACAAAATCATCAATACAACCTGCGCCACCCGAAGCTATAACCGGTACATTGACAGCATTACAAACTGCGTCAAGCATTTCAATATCAAAGCCTTTTTTGACTCCGTCTGTATCAATACTGTTTAAAACTACCTCGCCTGCGCCCATCGAAACGCACCTTTTTATCCAGGAGATAGCCTCCATACCGGTATCCTCTCTGCCGCCTTTGGCAAAAACGCGGAATTCACCGTCAACGCGCTTAACATCGGCGGAAAGAACAACGCACTGGTCGCCGTATTTACGCGCCGCCTCTCGCACAAGCTCAGGATTTCGTATAGCTCCTGAATTTACGCTCACCTTATCAGCGCCGCATTTAAGCACCCTGTCAAAATCATCTACCGTATTTATTCCTCCGCCTACGGTAAGCGGAACAAATATCTTGCTTGCAACCTCGGTCAGAATGTCCGTAAACAGCTTCCTGCCCTCAGCCGAAGCCGTTATATCATAAAAAACAAGCTCGTCTGCGCCGCACTCGCTGTAAAATTCAGCGAGCTTAACAGGTGAAGAAACATCGGCAAGTCCGAGAAAATTAACGCCCTTGACTACCCTGCCGTCTTTGACATCAAGACAAGGAATAATTCTTTTTGTAATCATTTTGCCACCTCGATAGCTTCTTTAAGATCGACTGCGCCTGTGTAATAAGCCTTGCCGATAATTGCGCCGTATAGTCCCATCTCTCTGAGCGCTTTTATGTCATCAAGATTTGAAACGCCGCCGGAAGCAATTATGTTGACATTAAGCTCCGAATTAAGCTTCATATAAAGCTCCCTGTTAGTTCCTTTCATCGCGCCGTCCTTTGAAATATCCGTACAAATCAAAGTGTTTACGCCTTTATCCTGCATTTTTTTGCAAAAATCAATAAAGGTATATTGGGACTTTTCCGTCCATCCTTTTATGGCGACAAATCCATCCTTAGCATCTACGCCAACAGCAATTTTATCACCGTATTTTTTAACCGCTTCGTCAACAAGCGCTTCATTTGTTATAGCCGCCGTACCGAGTATAACGCGGTTAACTCCTATCGAAAGATATTTTTCGATAGTATCTATTGAGCGAATTCCTCCGCCAAGCTCTGTGAAAAGCGAAGTGCTTTTTACGATTTTTTCAACAGTTTCGATGTTCGGTGTCAATCCTGTTTTAGCACCTTCAAGATCGACAAGATGTATGTACTCCGCCCCCGCGTCGGCAAATTTTTTTGCAACATTAAGCGGTTCGCTGTCGTAAACAGTCATCTGAGCATAATCGCCTTTAAAAAGGCGAACCGCTGAACCTGAGTAAATATCAATAGCCGGAAAAATATTCATTTAACCAATCCTTTGCTAACAACAGGCGACGGTTTCCTGTGAGATTACAATATAAAATTAACAGAGACCGCCCTCTGCACTATAATATCAAAGCTCGTTAAAAGCTCTGAGAATATTCAGTCCGACCTTGCCGCTCTTTTCGGGATGGAACTGACAGCCGTAAACATTTTCGTAAGCGACCGCCGCAGTAAGCTCCTTGCCGTATTCGGTCGTTGCCGCAAGGCTTTCATCGCATTTATCTGCATAGTATGAATGAACAAAGTAAACATAATCGCCGTCGTTTATATACTTAAAAAGCGGGCAGTCCTTGCGGACAAAATGCAACGCGTTCCAACCAATCTGCGGAATTTTCAAATCATCGGGAATGGAATTTTCCATAGGTACTACCTCGCCTCTGAGCAATCCCAAACCGTTATATTCGCCGTACTCATAGCTTTTTTCAAAAAGCATCTGCATACCGAGGCAAATTCCCATTACGGGCTTGCCTTTTTTTGCTTCGTCAACGAGGACTCTGTCAAGTCCCGTAGATGAAAGCTTATCAATAGCGTCGGAAAACGCTCCGACTCCCGGCAAGATAATTTTATCTGCGGAACGGATTTTATCTTCGCTGTCCGTCACGCATACATCGGCGCCGATAGACTCAAAGGAGCTTTTCAGCGAGAACAAATTTCCTACGCCGTAATCAATAATAGCAATCATTATAAAACTCCTTTTGTCGAAGGAATCTCATCCTTGAATTTTTCGTCAATCGAAACCGCTTCTTTCAGCGCCCTTGCTAAGCACTTAAAACAGCCCTCGATTATATGGTGAGAGTTAGTACCCGAAAGTTGTCTTATGTGCAGAGTTATGCCGGCATTTCTTACAAAAGCAATCATAAACTCCTCTGTGAGTTCGGTATCAAATTCACCGACTTTCTGAGTCGGAATTTCCAGACCGTATGCAAGATAATCTCTTCCGGAAATGTCTGCGGCGCAAAGTATAAGCGCTTCGTCCATAGGCAGAATGAAGCTGCCGTAACGCACAATTCCTTTCTTATCACCGAGAGCTTCTTTAAACGCCTGTCCGAGACAAATTCCTATATCTTCGACGGTGTGGTGAAAATCAACATCGACATCGCCGTCGCATTTAAGCTTTAAATCAAATCTGCCGTGCTTAGCGAAAAGAGTCAGCATATGATTAAGAAATCCGCATCCGCTGTCAATACTGCTCTCTCCGGTGCCGTCGAGATTCAGGGAAAGTTGGATTTTTGTTTCAGCCGTATTTCGGTTGATTACCGCTTCTCTCATTTTCAGTTACCTCCAAGGATTTTTTCTGTCGCTTCTATCAGAGCTTTCATCTGTTCGGGCGTTCCTACCGTAATTCTGACATAATCCTTAATCAGTTCCTTGTCAAAATGTCTGACGAGTATTCCCATTTTTTTAAGCGTCAGATAATATTCGCCGCCTCCGATTTTGTCGGGCTTTGCAAAGAGGAAGTTTGATTTAGAATCAAGCACGGTAAAACCAAGCCTTTCAAGCTCCGACTTTGTATAAGCTCTTGTTTCGGCAATTTTTTTGCAGTTATCCATATAATATTTGTCCGACTCTATTGCAGCAATGCCTGCGGCAGATGTCATTCTGTTGATATTATACGGGTTAGTCGAATACTTTATCGTGTTCAAATCGTTTATCAGCTTTTCATCACCGATACAGTATCCGAGGCGCGCTCCGGCAAGTGAGCGTGATTTTGAAAAAGTCTGCGTAACAAGCAGATTGTCATATTTTTTGGTAAGTCCAACCGCGCTGTCCGCACCGAAATCGACATAAGCCTCGTCTATAATTACCACGCTGTCAGGGTTTGAAGCGACAATTTTTTCAATGTCATCAAGAGACAACGCAAGTCCTGTCGGCGCATTCGGGTTGGCGATTACAATATTCATACCGATATTGCAGTAATCTTCAACATTTATACTGAAATCTTCGGCAAGCGGAATTTCCTTAAAAGGTAAGCCGTTGAGCTGAGCGAAAACAGGATAAAAGCCATAGCTTATATTAGGGAATGCAATGCCTTTTTGTGAATCGCAGAAAGCCATAAACGCAAAATTCAAAATCTCATCGGAACCGTTAGTCATAAGGACATTTTCATATCCGACCGAATATCTGTCGGCAATTACCTGAGTAAGATCGCGGCTCTCCGGATCAGAATAAAGATTAAGCCTCTCGCTCTCCGCCTTTACGGCTCTTGTCACATTCTCCGACGGAGGATACGGTGATTCGTTCGTGTTAAGTTTTATGTATTTCATATCTCTCGGCTGTTCACCGGGAGTATAGGCTTCAAGTGATTTGTATTTTGAACTGAAAAATCTGCTCATTTCTGCGCTTCCTTACTGTCTTTAAATCTAATTGTCGCACTTCTTGCATGAGCCGAAAGTCCCTCGTTTTCAGCAAAGAGAGCGATGCCGTCGGCAACCTTGGAAAGAGCGGATTTTGTGTAATATGTGTATTGCGTTTTCTTTACAAAATCATCAACGGAAAGCGGACTTGAAAATCTCGCAGTGCCGCCCGTAGGCAAAGTGTGATTAGGGCCTGCGAAATAATCTCCGAGAGCTTCGGGGCAATACTTACCCATAAATACAGAACCCGCATTTTTTATCTTATCAAGATAATCAAAAGGATTGTCCATACAAAGCTCCAAATGCTCAGGAGCAATTTCGTTTGCAATGTCAATCGCTTTTATTAAATCATCGGCAACAATTATCTTTCCGTTATTGTCGATAGATGTGCGCGCAATGTCTTCACGCGGTAGCTCGCTGACTTGCTTTTCGATTTCGGCGCTTACGCTTTCTGCAAATCCGTAGTCATCACATACAAGAACCGCGCTCGCCATTTTATCATGCTCGGCCTGCGAGAGTAAATCGGCGGCAACAAATGCAGGATTGCAGGTCTTATCAGCAACTACAAGTATCTCGCTCGGACCAGCTATCATATCTATCGAAACCATACCGAAAACCTGCTTTTTTGCTTCGGCAACAAATGCATTACCCGGTCCGACAATCTTGTCAACCTTGGGAATACTCTCTGTTCCGTAAGCCAAAGCCGCAATCGCCTGCGCTCCGCCGACCTTGAAAATTCTGTCGACTCCGGCAATCTTGGCCGCGGCGAGAATTACAGGATTGACTTTGCCCTGCGAATTCGGAGGGGTAACTATGACAATTTCCTTACAGCCTGCGATTTTTGCAGGGATACTGTCCATAAGCACAGTCGACGGATACGCCGCCGTGCCTCCGGGAACATAAAGTCCGACTTTCTCTATCGGTATAACTTTCTGGCCTATAACAACTCCGTCGTTTTCGCTGATTATAAAGCTGTTTCTAACCTGACGGGAATGGAAAGCTCTTATATTTTCCGCCGCCTGTTCGATAACTTTTATAAATTCACCGTCAACCGAACTAAAAGCTTCGGCAATTTCCTCGGCAGACACCTCGAAGCAGTCAAGCTTTGCTCCGTCAAATTTCTCGCAGTATTCTTTAAGCGCGCTGTCTCCGTTTTCTCTGACATTTGCAATTATCTCGCTGACTGTTCCGCTGACATCTCTTACGGAGGTACCTCTTGCAAAAATATCCTTGTTCTCGACCTCGCCGTATTTCATTATTTTAATCATCTGTTTTCACCTGAGCTTTCAGTTTATCTTTGATGTCCTCAATCTGTTGAGTTTTAAACTTAAAACTTGATTTGTTTGCGATAAGTCTTGCGCTGATAGGTACGATATTTTCCTTAGGTTCAAGACCGTTTTCAATCAAAGTCTTTCCCGTCTCAACGATATCAACTATAACATCGGAAAGACCGAGTATCGGGGCAAGCTCTATCGAACCGTTAAGCTTGATTATATCTATATCTCTGCCCTTTTTGGCGTAATAATCCTTGGCTATACTGACAAATTTGGTAGCAACACGCAAGGTTGTCGCCGTATTGTCGCTGAAATTCTTTTTGGCGGCTACTGCCATTCTGCATTTTCCTATATTAAGGTCAAGCAGTTCGTACACTTCGGGAGAATATTCAAGCAAAATATCCTTTCCGGCAACCCCTATATCGGCCGCGCCTCTCTCAACATAAATAGCGACATCCGACGGTTTTACCCAGAAATAACGCACTCCGGCGTCTTCGTTTTCAAATATAAGCTTTCTGTTTGTCTCCTTTATTGACGGACATTCGTATCCGGCTTTTTCAAACATAGCGTAAACCTTTTCGCCGAGACGGCCTTTCGGCAGAGCAACATTAATCATTTCTTTCAAGGATTTTCACTTCCTTTCCCTCAAGTTTGTAAAGGCTTTTATACCTTATATTTTCAGGAACGGATTTTTGCGCAGTAACGCTGTCCGCCTGCTCTCTGAGTTTGTTGACCGCGCGGGACACTTCTTCCGCAGAGCTTGAAGAGTCATAAATGAGCATCGCATCAACATCGTAACGCTTATCGGTCATACCGAGCCGTTCAAGTAAATCGACATAAACCGCAAAACCGATCGCGCCCGATTTTCTGCCCATTTTTTTCATAAGATTGTCGTATCTGCCGCCGGACAACACTCCGGTCGGTACGCCCTCGACAAATCCGTGAAATACAATTCCGCTGTAATAATTCATATCGTTTGCAACAGAAAAATCAACTCGTACAGAGGAGTCAAGTCCGTTGTCAACGATAAGTCCGCAAAGCTCCGAGAACTCCTCGTAAATCTCTTTAAGCTCGTCTGTGTCACAGATTTTTTCTATCTCAGGCAGAACATCTCCGATTTTTCCGTATGACGAAACAAGCACATTGAGCTTATCTTCTATACTTTTTTCTATTCCATTTTCGAAACAAATTTTTTCAATAGCGCTTTGATTTTTTTCGCTGAGACATTTTATAATATCTTTCCTTGTTTTGTCACTGCAATCCACATTATCAAGCAAGGCGGAAACAAAACCAATGTGCGACAAATCCAAAATATAGCTGTCGCTTATAGCCGCCAAGCTCTGAACGGCAAGCGACACAACCTCAAAAACATCGTAGGCGTCTACATCACCGATACATTCGAGTCCCGTCTGCATAATCTCTTTGAATTCATGAGTGCTTTTTGAAATTCTGTAAACATTTTCATTATAGTAAACCTTCTGAACACAGCCGGGTGCGTCCTTGGTATTTTTCACTATCGAAAGAGTAACATCGGGTTTGAGAGCCATCAGCTTTCCGTTAGTGTCGGTAAAAGTTATGATACTGTCACTAACGAGAAAATTTTTGTTTCTTACATACAAATCATACTCTTCAAATTTGCTCATCTTATACGGGATATAGCCGTATTTCTGATACAGAGCGCGCAAAGCGAATACCGCTTTTTCTTCATTTTTTAAATTAAGTCCGCTGAACATCGCAGTCTCCTCAGTCTTTCTTCGTTCTTTCTATAACCATCTTGTATCCGTCGTTTCCGTATTTCAGGCACTTGTTTACCCTCGTTATCGTTGCGCTGCTCGCACCTGTTTCATTGGTAATTTCAGAATAATTCTTGTTTTGTGTAAGCAACAGAGCTACCTGATACCGCTGAGCGATATCCTGAATTTCCTTAACGGTACAGATATCCTCAAAAAAGCAGTAACACTCATCTACGCTTTTAAGCGAGAGTATTGCCTCAAATACATTGTCAATATCATCATTTTTCAAATGCAGCATAATTATCACCGTTCATCCAAAAATTGTTATTATGATATCACAGTAGTGTGATAAAGTCAATACATTGCAGCAAAATTCTTTAAAATTTCGTTTATTTACCTTTGCCCTTTGTTCTATAACAATACAACTCTAAAAAACGCCGTTAACATTATAAAAAGGGGCAGTCTCCGTAAAGAGACTGTCCCCGAATTATAGTCGAGATTTAACTTAATATTTGTAAGTAATCTTCTGAGTCCATGAGCCGTGAGCTGTTGCTTCAACACTCAAAGCGATAAACTTACCGCCGCCTGTACCGCTCAAAGGCTGTGATACAGAGCTGCTCAATACCTGTCCGTTAGCATTGATAGTAGCTGTAAGAACGGTTGACGGATATGTAAAGTCAGCCTTTGTTACCTCAACGCCGAAGAGGTCAACAGACGCGAGATCAAGCGGAGCCGCGCAAAGCTTATTGTACTTCGGCGGAGTGCTGAGAGTTGCTTTCTCTGATACTACATTGATTGTAACAACATAGTTAGAGCCGCTCTTTTTAACGCTTGCACTCTTTGCACCGTCGGCAGTAAGTCCTGTCTTGGGACCAAAATCAGCCGCGAGTGTACCGTCGCTTGCTTTACCGCCTGAGAAAGCCAAAGTATTTGTATTCTCGGTAGCATAGTTCTTGATAATCTTATTTACAACAGAAACAAGAGCGCTACTGTCGGGTTTCATCGAGTCAACCGCAATGTCGATCTTCTCGGTTCTTGTCATAGTAACCTTCTGCTTGTAGCTGTTTTTAAGGCTTGTGTTATAGTAATTAACTATCTGAGCCTTTGAATATGTAGTGGGATCATTAGTTGCCGCATTGGTTGTTCCACCATTGGAAGCAGGAGTCTGTGTTGCTGTACCGTTATCAGCAGCCGGAGTTTCAGTCGCGTCGCCTGCGTCTGCGGCCGGATCTTCCGCAACAGCACCGTTGGGATCTACCGCACCGGGATCTGCTGCCGGATCCTCTGTAACAACACCGTTAGGATCTTCTGCAACATCGCCGCCGCTTACATCGGCATTAGCCGAAGCAACGGAACCGCCCTTACCGGCAGATTCTATAACGGCATTTGAATATTTGCCGACTGCAACTGACGAAGATATGCAAATTGCAACAACGCATACAACAGCCGTGATTGCCTTAGTCCATGTAAGTTTGGTTTCAAGCTTCTCCTCAGGAGTGATAGCCGCCTTTTTCTCAGCTTTTTTAGCCTTTTTAGCGGCTTTCTTTTCGCTTTTTGCCAATTTCTTGTCTGATTTACTCATCATAAACCCTCCATTTTAAATTGTCTTTACGCATTATAACATATATTTTTGTAAATTTCCACACTTTTTTAAAAAAAATATAAAAAAATTACAAAAAATTTTATGTTTTTACATATTCATTACGATTACGGCGCAAATAACACAAAGCA
>JAQXHF010000081.1 GCA_029007095.1 Clostridia bacterium
ACCTATAATGCATAAGTTCGGTTCTTTTTTATTTAGTTATAAAATTAAATCCTAATATTATTACACCAATCGCAACAAGAATAATGCCGGTTGCTCTGTTAAGAGTTTTAGGCGACGCTTTATTGGCGATTTTTGCAGCTATCTGCGCCCAAACGAATGTAAATACAATACATAAAATCATAATCAGCCAATCCGGGCTGCCGCCGATGCTGAAATGAGAAATTGCTCCGGTTAAGGCGGTAAACGCCATTATAAAAACGCTCGTTCCTACTGCTGTTTTAAGCTCGTATCCGAGTACCGATGTTAAAATAAGAAGCATCATCATACCGCCGCCGGCACCGATAAATCCACAAATAAATCCTATAATCATTCCGCAAATAACCGATTGAATAATCCGTTTTTTTGCGGAAACCGACATCATCTTTTCCTTTGTTGTCATTACAGGCTTAACAATGAATTTGATTCCGAGGAGTAAAGTCATAAATACCGAAAAATTACCCATGGTTTTAGACGGCACAAGACTTGATACATAACTGCCCACTACGGTAAAAATCAGCACATTTATCATCATAATTATGCCGTTTTTAATATCGAGATTTTTATTTTTACCGTATGTATATGCTGATACTGCGCTTGCAAGGACATCTGACGAAAGCGCAATTCCGACCGCCATATACGGTTCAACGCCGAGCAGGGTAACAAGCATAGGTGTGATAACCGCCGCGGCGCTCATTCCTGCAAAGCCTGTGCCTAATCCGGCGCCCGTTCCTGCAAGAAAAGTAACAAGTACAGTTTTTAAAATATCCAAAAAATCACCTTCAAACAATATAACGATAATTATATCATTATATCTGTCCGAAGGTGTGAATTTTTTGAAAATATTTTCAGAGAATTAGAGTTTTCTCCATTTTTTATGCGTTACATTTTCGCCGTTTTCCATCAAAATAAGTCCCCAGCCGTTACCGGTTTTACCGCCCGAAAGAATCCACTTTTTGAAATCACGGCGCATAGATGTATCTTCGGGCCATTCCTCGGGAGGTAAGTCCGCATATCTACCGTACAGACGCCAACTGTCATTAAAGTTATCTTTTGGCTCAGCGAAGCAGATATCAAAATCGTCAATAAACTTCCTGATATTTGATTTTTCGGATAAGAACATTTTATGCTCAGGATAAATCAGCCATGAACTCGTTGAAAGATAAACAGGTTTATCACCGAACTGATCCTTGAAGAATTCCCAAGCTCGTCTGTATGAGTCATTTCTTACATCATCCGTAAGGGGTACGCCCGACGACGGAATATGAAATTCAAGATAAGGATCACCTGTATGAAGAACCAAGCCTGACTGAGTTGTTAATGTATCGTGTCTTGAATGTCTCAAAACATACTGAAATCTTCCAAGTGCAAATCTGTTAAGTTTTATAAAATCATCGTTCCATCCGCCGACAAAGGTTCCGTAAACGCCCTTACATTCTTTACATTCGAGCATTTTATATTTAAGATCGGCCGCACCGTCCCAGAATAACTGTTCGTCATATCCGGCTTCATTATATCTTTGCTGAACAATAGGCATACATCTGAGAATAAACATAAATTGCAAAGTATAAGTATCAAGACCGATATAATCTGCAAGTACATCTATCTTTGTCAGATAATCGCGCAAATCTTTATCTTCACAATACATATAATCGTTAAGATACTTGTTGAGTTTGTCGTCAAGCTTTTTGTTTTCTCTGATTTTATTTTCAAACTCAATTAAATAATCCGAAGCTTCTTTCGGAAATTCGAGTTTTTTAAAAAAATTGTCTAAGTATTCTAAATATTCCATTATTTAATCTCCACAGAATGTCCTACTTCGGCAGACTCATAAATTGCATCAATTATTTTCATAAGCTGAACTCCGTCGTTTGCGGTAGCTCTGCACGGTTCTTCGCCTTTAACAGCTTTGACAAAACCTGCCATTTCATTTTTAAAAGATTCATGAAAATCGAAATATGTTTTGCCGACAGGAGTTATATCAACAAAAGTACCTGCCATATCGCTGTGTATTTTAACATCGGGCGATATATCAACACCGGCTTTGGTTCCGAATATTTTAATTTCATTTTCGTCGCCTTGAACATTAAGGTTAAATGAAGTTTCAATTTCCAATGTAAAACCGTTGTCAAATTTTATCATTGCAGTAGCGAAATCTTCAACATTATACGGATGCTCGTCAAGGTCATTTGCTTCCCATGCTTTTTCGCCGCCGTTAGCTCTGTTTGGACCAAGATTTTTAAAGGTTGCGCCGTAAGCAGAAACGGGGAGGGGATTACCGGCAAGATAACGGGACAAATCAATAATGTGAACTCCGAGATCTATAAGCGGACCTCCGCCTGAAAAGTTCTTATCCTTAAACCAACCGCCGGGGCAACCGTCACGGCGAAGATACTTAGCTTTTGCATAATAAACATCGCCTATAAGTCCGTCATTTTTGAACTTCATAACAGTATCGGCGTCTTTTCCGAAACGGCGAACAAATCCAACCTGAAGAAGCTTACCGCATCTTTTTGCAGTTTCAAGCATAAATTCAGCTTCCTGCGCGTTCATAGCCATCGGCTTCTCACATATGACATTCGCGCCGCCTTCAAGCGCAACAACGGTACAGTCCTTATGTGCTGAATTCCAAGTGCATACGCTTACACAGTCGAGCTGTTCTTTTGCCATCATCTCACGGCAATCTGTGTACCAACGCGGGATATTATATCTTTCGGCGTACTTTTTAACTTTTTCTTCGTCAATATCACAGCAGGCAACAACTTCGACATCATCTAATGCCTGATATCCCTCTGTATGACATTGACTTATTCCGCCTGTTCCGATAATTCCGGCTTTTAACATTTTAAACACCTACTTTCTTTAATCTCAAAAACCAACCTTGATAATTTTTCAACCAAGGTTGGTCTATTTTATTTTTCAATTTTTACCGGTAATTCGGTATCGGTTATAACATGAGAGAAGAAGAACTGTTCACGCTCAGGGGTATTGATTACGGTTACGGGCTTAATCTGATTGAGAACAACGCCCTGCGAGCGGAGCATTTCACGATAATCCCAATAAGTTTTTTCTTTAAGGAACAATACTTCGGGAGTGTTAAGCATTCCCCAGCGTCTGTATTTGAAATATTTTTCATTAACGCCTTTGAGCTTTTCGTCCAAGATTTCAATGTATTTCTGTCTTTCTTCCTCTGAAACAGGATTTTTAGCTTCGGCAAGCATACAATAACGCGGAGGTTTAGTTGAATAATCGGCATAGAAGCTATGACCGACAAATTCGTTACCCATAGTGGCCGCAGTTTCTTTGGCACAGAAATCAACCATATCGGTTGTTGTCTTCTCATTTGCAACATTCATGCTGAGATTTTCTCTGTAAAGAAGCTCAACTCTCGGAGTTTTATTATACATTCCCGTAACTTTTACAACATCCTGCATTCGGTATCTGTATAAGCCTGAGAAATTAGTAACGACAATCTCGTACTTTTTACCAACTTCAAGCTGATTTATCAGAAGAGTCTTGATATTCTCATCATCTTTGTTTTCATCATCGTCTTCACCGTCATTAACCGGTATAAACTCAAAGAATATGCAATGGGGGAGTAAAACAGAATCGTTTACATCAAGTTCTGTTGACATTGCAAAGAAGCCCTCGGCAGCGGCAAAACCCATGTTATGAAGGGGAATATCACCGATATATTTTCTGAGCTTCCTAACATAAACAGAAAGGTTTGAACCTACCATTCCGTATGCCCATGAAATTTTCGGCCAGATTCTCGGAGCAATCGGCTCATCAAAGCCTTTTTCAAATTCCTTACGAAGCTCTGCGGCACGAGTAGGATTGGGTTTAAACATTCTTGAATATCTCTTGCGAAGCTCCGGAGTAATTTTGATATTTGGATTGATAATACCTTTTTCTATATCGTCGCAGAGCATTTCCCAGTTTTCTTCAAGATAGTCAAACATCTGGGTAACGAGAGTAACAACCATAGAGCCTATGTAGCTTACATTGCGGTTTTCAAGCGCAAATCTTAATTGAAGATACGAGGTATCCAAAAGCTCTTCGTGTTTAGGCATAAGCAGAGACACGGGAGAGGTGGAGAAGGTTGGAATGATAGGTTTAAGATAAGAAAGCGGAATCTGAGCGGCACCGTTGCATTTCTTACCGTCCTGCGCTTTATGTCCGGTCAGAACAAGTACAAGAGGTCCCATCTGAGCAGGCATTTTTTTGCCCATTTTTTTGAGATGATGAGCTGCCGTAGCCACCGAACACGAAACGCCTATACACTGCATATTCCAAAGGTCTTTAACAGATTTCGGTAGTAATTTCGGCTTTCCGACGCTTCCGCTTGAAGAACAGTAACGGATATTCGGGCCGGAAAACATAATATTTTTTTCTTTATTTTCGAGCATACGATCAACGAGATGCTCATAATCTTTGTATGTTGTAAGAGGAACTCTGCGCTGGAATTCACCGATAGTATCAATTGTTGCAAAATCGTACTTTTTTCCTAATTCGCAGTTTCTGTTCCGGTGCAAAATCTTTTTAAGTGTGCCTTCTTGCGCACTCATAGGGTCCTTTGAATAATGGTTAAATTCTGCAAGAGAAACATCTCCGAGAAAAATACCAAGATCTGAAAATGGCATGGAAACTCCTCCTTTTAATATGTTTTAATTATACATCATAGGCAATATTATGTCAATGTTTGTTAAAAATTATTTGAATACGCGTTATATGTTTGTGAAATATTTAATCAAATATAATTTGATAATAAAACAGAATTTTTTTCAGCTTGTCTGCATAGCATTATATAAAAAGTCACGGAGGTTTAACTATGTCAGTTATAAGCTTAAAAAAGACTTTGAATCTGCATAAATACAGCGTCAAAGCCAAAGATTTTTTATTAAATTGGAATTATATGGTTCCATTGATTATTTCGCTCACAGGTATAATATTGGGTTGTAAAATCGGCAAAGACGCAAGGGGAGTGTACCTTATAATTTCAAAGGGGTACTGCGATATTTTTCTTGGAAATAATTTCAGTTTAGGTTCGGATTTCATACAGTCTCTGTTGATTTCTACTATTTTTGCCGGAATACTGTTTTTCTTTGGACTTTGTGCATACGGAGCCGTAATTTCTAATGCAGTACCTTTTTGTTACGGTATAATGATAGGCATAGTATCATTTTACTTTTATCAGAACTATACATTAAAAGGATTGGCTTACTGTATGATACTGGTTTTTCCGTATGCCGTTTTGTCTTTGTATTCCATCAATCTGTGCTGTCGCGAAAGCATAAATATGGCTAACATGATTATACATAAAATATCTTCAAAAGAAAGATATATAGATTACAGCTTCAACACATACATTACGAGATTTTTTAAATCATATTTATATATCCCGGCAGCAGCAGTTTTAAAAACAGTTCTCGACTATTTATTCATCGACATTTTTACTTTTTGACTTAGTATTCAAAGGATTTGAATCTACTGCATTTTTAAGCTGAGAATCTACTATATGCGTATAAATCTCGGTAGTAGATAGATTTTCATGACCTAAAAGCTCCTTTATAAGCAATACATCAACATCACCGTACTGATACATCAGAGTGGCGGCGGTATGGCGAAGCTTATGAGTTGACAGACCTTTGCCGCCAAGGCCTGCTTTTTCAAGAAGCTCTTTAACTATATGCTGAACCGTTTTGGCACTTATTCTTGTTTTTCTGTTGCTCAGAAACAGCGCGGATTTATCAACTACACCTTCGACCGGACGAACCTTCATATACTCCTTGATTGCGTTAACGCACATATCATTCAAGTAAACAGTTCTTTCTTTTCCGCCCTTGCCGACGATTCTCATAGTATTGTCTGAGCTTATATCATTATAATTCAACGATACAAGTTCAGAAAGACGCATACCGCAGTTAAGAAATAGGGTAATTATACAGTAATCGCGCTCTTTGAATTTACCGTCTATACAGTCAAGTAAGCGTTGGCTTTCTTCAAGTGTAAGATATTTAGGTAATGTTTTGTTTAATTTGGGCGCTTCAAGCTCTTGCATTGGATTTCGTTCAAGCTTATTTTGATTTACGGACATATATTTAAAAAAAGCTCTGAGCGACGATACTTTTCTTGAACGGGCTGCAGCGTCGTTTCCGCGTTCTGTCTTGCAATACGATAAAAATGCGTATGCGTCTTGAAGGGTGATTTTTTTTATAAAATCAATATTGATATCAGAAACATCAATATCGTCAAAATTTATTTTTTCGTCAACCTGACCGCGATAAAGCTTCATAAATCTGAAAAATGTACGCAAATCAGACGCATATTCAAGGACTGTAAGTTCAGATTTATTTTTAACAACAGAAAGATAGTTAAGAAATTCAATAGCGTCTTGCGGTAATTGTTTTATTTCTTCCTTGTGCATAGAATCACTCCGATGAACAGTAGTTATAAACATAATTTGATTATATCATAAACATAGGTGCATTTCAAATATTTGCGTCAACCTCAGGGAAGTAGAAAAATAAGCTTTTAATAATAGCATAAAAATTTTACTAATAATTATACAAAATAAATATTTTGTATAATTTAGGGGAGAGAAAATAATAAAAATAATGATATAAGATTAGAAATCCACATTAAAAATGGCTAAAAACCTATTATATAAGAAAACAGATACAATAATATAATAACACTCAATATTATTTAATAACAGGAATTATTCCGCCTATATCGTTTAATTGACCGTGTGCCAATTCAATATAATCAATATTATTTAATTGCAGTAATTCTAAAATTGTTTTACAGTCACTATGAGTTGAAATTTCACCGTTAAATGCAATCATATTATCTGCAATAAAACCACAGCATCCGCCAATAAAACCGTAGTTATTATGTTTCAGTTTAACAGAGCCTTTACTGATTAAATTACATTTGATTCCGGCGGCTATCGAACTGTTATAAACCGATATATCGTCAGTAATCAATGAATTAAATAAATTTACCGATGAACAGCCGGAATAGCCTTGATTAGTGTGGATTAAATTATAATTACGGTATTCAGCATAAATTTTGACTTCGTCTGCAACATATTTGGTGTTGCAGATTATGTTATTATTTATAATCCTTATATTCAGAGCAACATCATTGGGATAAGGCGAAGTAATCTTATGTTCAACAGGAATTACATTGATTCCCCTTAAATCTGTATTTTCTGCGCTCTCCCCGTCTTTGTTTGTTAAATAATTAACAAATTCATTTTTACTGAGAAGATTGACTTTAAAATACTTTGAAATACAGTTCACTATATCAAGCTGTGTACTGTCTATAAGCAGATTATGCGAATCAAGCATAACCATAAGCATATCGGCGTGAAGTTCAGTACCGCAATCATAAATATTGCTGTTTTTTACTTCAAATACATCTATTCCTAAACGCTTTAAGTTTTCCACACTTTCCACAGCGTGAGAATTTACGGCGACGAGTTTATACAAGTTAATATACTCCCCTATTATGCTATTAAACTAATTTGCGGACTCATATGCAGCTCTGATTGTCCTTGCGGGAATTATATCCATTTGTGACTTAACCCTGCTGTCGAGTAATTTGTAATTATGGTAAGGAATAATGCACTTCTTAAAGCCGAGTCTTGCTACTTCCTTAATTCTTTGTTCGCAATTACCGATAGAACGGATTTCGCCGCCCAAACCTATCTCTCCGAATGCAATTACATCATCCCGTATAGGTTCGTCTTTAAGGCTCGATATGAGTGCCAAAGCAACTGAAAGATCGGAAGCAGGCTCGTCCAGCTTTAATCCGCCGACAGCATTTATATAAACATCTGCATTATTAAAAAAGTAACCGGCTCTCTTTTCCAGCACCGCAATAAGCATTGCAAGCCTGTTATAATCGAATCCGTTGCACATTCGTCTTGGATTTCCAAATCCGCTCGGACTTACCAGCGCTTGTACCTCTGCCAAAATAGGCCTTGTGCCTTCCATAATGCAGGCAACGCAGGATCCAGAGGTATTTTTTGGTTTGCCGGATATAAGCATAAGCGACGGATTTTCAACTTCATACAAACCGGAGTCGTTCATTTCAAAAACGCCGATTTCATTTGTAGAGCCGTATCTGTTTTTAACCGCGCGCAGAATTCTGAAAGAAAGGTGTCTTTCGCCCTCAAAATATAAAACAGCGTCAACAATGTGTTCAAGCACCTTCGGTCCGGCAATGTTACCGTCCTTATTAACATGGCCGACTATTATTGTTGGTATATCAAGCGATTTTGCAGTTTGCATAAGGCAGTTTGTGCATTCTCTTACCTGTGCGATACTTCCGAGTGATGAATTCAGCTCTGTCATATTCATTGTTTGAATCGAGTCAACTATAACAAGATCCGGTTTTTCGGTTCTCATATATTCAGACACTATCTGAACATCCGTTTCACAAAGTAAAGATAAGTTTTCGCTGTCAACACCGAGTCTGTCGGCTCTAAGCTTAATCTGATGTGCAGATTCCTCACCGGAAACATAAAGTATATTTAGACTTTTCCCGAGATGCTGACAAATTTGTAATAATAATGTTGATTTACCTATGCCGGGATCACCGCTGAGTAAGACAAGCGAGCCTTTAACAATGCCGCCGCCAAGCACTCGGTCAAGTTCTTTAAGTCCCGTAGTATATCTGACCTCGCTGTCGCACGAAATATCTGATAATTTTTTGATGGTCGCTGAATAGTTATGGGTTAATGCGGAAACCGATTTATTTGAAGCCGGAGCTTTAATTTGTTCAGTCATTGTGTTCCATTCGTTACATGACGGACAGCAGCCATACCATTTGGCGCTTTCATATCCGCAAGAGCTGCAAACATATACCGATTTTGCTTTCGCCATACTATCACCCGTTAAAACTATATTTTAAAATTCCATCTGCAATCAACATTGCAATTTTTGATTGATATTCTTCGGTTTTGAGCATTTTTAAATCATTATAATTTGAAATAAATCCGCACTCCACTAAAACAGCCGGAGACTGTGCATGATACAGCAGATATATTTCCGTGCCCGTTTTCTTAACTACTCTCTTATTATTCTTTTGAATTGTGTTTACGATTGAATCTTGAATCGACTGCGCTAAAATCTTACTATTAGGGTTGTTTCCCGAATAAAAAACCTGTGTTCCCCATTGCGACGAATCATCAAATTTATTCTGATGTACGCTTATAAAAATTGAATCGGGATTGTTTTCGATTACCTTAAACCTGTTGTGAATATCAGATACTTTCTTTTGCCGTATAGTAACGGCGTCGCTGTCTGATGTCATAACATCTTCTGTTCTGGTCATAATTACATTAAAACCGTAGAATTTAAGTAAAGCTTCAAGCTTTTTGGCAATGCTTAAATTTATATTTTTTTCTGATGTACCGTCTACGGCTACCGCACCTCCGTCCACGCCTCCGTGTCCTGCGTCAATTATAACGATGGGATAACTTTGAATTAAATTTCCCGTAAGAACAGAATTTCCGCCTTTTTCAATAAAAATAACGGACGAAACGAATATTAAAATAAATAATACACAAACTAAAATTAAGCATATTATTCGCTTTTTCATATAAACACCACCTACATAAAATTTTTATGCAGGAAGAATATTACTATGAAAAAAATATTTAATTCATTTCTTGGAATTATGATAGGAATTATAAATGTACTTGTCGGTTCGTGCGGAGGCATAGTCGCAGTTGAGTCACTCAAACATATCGGAGTTGACAGCACCAAAGCACACGCTACGGCAATCGCGATAATACTTCCGCTCACAGCGATAAGCGCCGCAATGTATATTTATAACGGAAATGTATCAATAAAGGATAGTTATATATATTTAATACCCGGATTAGTCGGTTCATTGATCGGATCTCGGTTATTACCCAAAATACCAAAAAAATTTTTAAGCAAGGTGTTCTCATTATTTATTATATATGCCGGAATAAGGATGTTTTTTAAATGATAGCTGATATTATTGCAGGAATACTGTCGGGAATACTCGGTGCAATGGGATTCGGCGGAGGCAGTATCCTTATACTTTATCTGACATTTTTTAAAGATTTAACTCAGCTCAACGCCCAGGGAATAAATCTGATTTTTTTCATACCGTCCGCAGTTTTAGCCTTGATAATGCACAATAAAAACAATTTAATAGAGAAAAAAATTGCAGTTCGTATGATTTTATTCGGCTTGATAGGACTGATAATAGGATATCTTATGTTAAAAATACTTGACGAAACAATTATAAGAAAAATATTTTCAGTTATTCTGATAACAGTCGGAGCAAAAGAACTGATTTTTTCGAGGAAAATCAAAAATTAAATTTTTCGGAGATTTTATTAAATACAAAATTCAGTAAAATTCCTAAATAAAATCCCAAAGTATTCAGAATTACATCGTCTATATCTGCATATCCCATATGAGTAAAATACTGTAAAACTTCAATAGAGCAGCTAAAAATTATAGGCGTGAATATAAGAACAGGAATATTTTTAGTAACTCTTGAAATAATTGTTCCAAGCGGGAGAAAAATCACAATATTACCGAAAAAATATATAAGCGCTTCGTAGTTTATCGTCTTAGATAAAAATGTAGAAGTAAAAGCATTAAAAGGAGTGAGATTTACAGGTAAAGCTTCTTCGACGGGTGTTCTGCACAGTATAAAACAGTATAAAAAAGTAATAATGTAAAGAATTACAAATATCTTAGACATAATTTTTATGAACGATTTATAATCTGCGATATATAATTCATCATTTTGATAAGTAAATATTTTTACAGTATAGAAAAATGCTATTGATATCCAAAGCATATAGAGAGTCATTATTTTGTCGTAAAAGAACATATATCGCCATGTAAAAGAAGTATCGTTAAAAATGAAATGATTTACAATTTGTTTAACAACAGCAAAACCAATCCAAAAACTTATAGAAACACACACAGCCGCAGCAATCGTCTGCGGCTTGACTTTTAATAAATTTGCAGAAAGAAAAATAGCAAATACGATTATTACTGTTGCAATATTCTGGATAAAAAAATGACCTGTTAGCGTAAACGACGGAATTACAGACAAGACTGTGCAAATCGAAAAAGCTATAAATATAAGCGCATTATTAAACTTTTTAGTTTGATAATTAAGCATCAGAATTTCTCCTGTAATTCAAAAAATCCTGCAAAATAACAGTAGCTGCAACCGCATCAATAACTTTTTTACGCTTTTTGCCGTGAGTATCCGCTTCGTTAAGTAAATGATATGCACTTACGGTTGTTAGTCTTTCATCCCACAGCTTGACAGGTATTTGCGTTATTTCGGCAATCAAATCTGCAAATTTAGCACACTTTTCAGCTCTGAAACCCTCGGAAGAATCCATATTTTTAGGATATCCGACTACAATAAGTTCAGGTTTATGTTGAATAGCCAATTCACCTATTCTGTCAGCAACCTTGGGAGCATATCCACCCTTAATAACCTCAACCGGATACGCCAAAGTTTCAAGGCGGTCGCACATAGCTATGCCTGTTCTCGCGTCACCGTAATCGACAGACATTATTACCATAACAACCGCCCCTTTACTTAATTTTTAAATTTAATTTCCCAGCTGCTCGTCTATCGCCGAAATCAAACCGCCGACAATACCTTTTGTTGTTTCTTCGGTATCGTCATCGTCATCATCATTGCTCGAAGAATAATGACCTGAGCAATATCTCGGTAAGTCATCCTTTTTAAACCAACCTACCGCAGTAGAACCGCAGCTTGAACTTGCAAGTTTTCCGGTATTGGTGCAGTAATACTTTTTAACCACATCATCACCGTCGGTAAACTCTTTTGAAGAAAGTCCCGAATGAACCTTGTCCATAACAGTTTTGTATATAGTACCGGCAGGATTACCCGAAGTATATATCGTTTTCGGAGTATCATAACCGTACCAAACGGCAGCAACATAATACGGTGTTCCGCCAACCATCCATTTATCTTTGTTATCATCGGTAGTACCGGTTTTTGCAAAAGTATCGAAACCGCGGACTTTATAATTATAACCCGTACCGTATGAAGCTGTTGTAACAGTCTCCATAAGATGACGCATTACATCGGCAGTACCGGACGATAAAATCTGCTCGCCCTCGTTATTTCTGTTATCAAGTATTACTTTTCCCGTTGAATCCTCAACATAATAGTATGAGTAAGGTTCATAATAATAACCGCCGTTACCAAAGGCTGCATATGCCGCCGTCATTTCAAGAGAGGTAATACCATATGTCATTGAACCAACGACAAGAGGCGCCGGGTTGTTATCCTTACCGTCAATCAGCGTAGAAATATGGAATTTCTTGGTAACATACTCATACGCCTTATCAACACCTATCATATCAACGACTATTCTCGCCGGAACAGTATTGAGTGAGCGTGCAAGAGCGTTTTGCACCGTAACATATCCGCCGGAACCGTAGCTGCCGGAATAGTTCTTAGGCCAAGTTTCTCCTGCATATCTGATAGCGTAATCTTTAATGGTAGTTGACCAATAAATTTCTCCTTCTTCGATAGCCGGAGCGTATGCGCTCAGCGGTTTAATAGTCGATCCGGGAGGTCTCGGAGAATCGGCGGCACGGTTAAGAACTCGGTTACCCGTTTTCTTTCCTGCCTGTCCGACAATAGCGACTACCCTACCCTCATAGTCCATAATTGTCATTGCCGACTGTGCGCTTTTATCAAGCCAATTAGTCTTGTTTACATATACATTTTCAAGCTTTTCCTGAACTTCAAGGTCAACAGCGGTATAAATTCTGAGACCTCCGCCGTATATCATAGAAGTCGCTTCGGAATGAGAACATCCGAGCTTTTCCTGCAAACCTTCGATTACATCTGAAATAACAAAGTCAACATAGAAGCTCTGATATTCAGAGTTCTGATTAGCCTTGTTTCTCTCTTCCTCACGCTGTAATTCCTGTTCGCTCGGAACATAGTCATCGTCAGTTGTCAAAATTAAATCATATGCAACGGCTTCATCATACTCTTCCTGTGTGATTTTTTCGTCAGCGAGCATACAGTCAAGACAATAAATCTGACGCTTACGGTTGTTTTCAGGATGGCTTATCGGATCGTTCGTATAAGGCTTCTGTGTAATTGAAGCAATTACCGCACATTCTGCAATATTCAATTCGTTAACAGATTTACCGAAGTAAGTTTCAGCGGCAGTTTCAACACCGTAACAACCTTTTCCAAGATAGAGCGTATTAAGATATGCTTCCAGGATCTCATCTTTTTCATAATTTTTTTCAAGGTTGAGCGCTGTCAGAATTTCATTATACTTACGC
>JAQXHF010000082.1 GCA_029007095.1 Clostridia bacterium
GCAAATCCGAATTCTTCGGCTCCGAGGATGCAAGCGATAGCCACATCTCTGCCGCTCATAAGCTTTCCGTCGGTTTCAAGTCTTACTTTTGAGCGAAGACCGCTCCTTACGAGAGTCTGGTGCGCTTCTGCCAAACCAAGCTCCCACGGAAGACCTGCATTGTATATTGAACTTTGCGGAGCCGCTCCCGTACCTCCGTCATAGCCGGAAACAAGTATTACCTGTGCGCCTGCTTTGGCAACACCGGCGGCAATAGTTCCGACTCCTGCTTCGGAGACGAGTTTTACGGAAATTCTCGCATTTCTGTTTGCATTTTTAAGGTCGAAGATAAGCTGAGCCAAATCCTCGATTGAATAAATAACGTGATGCGGGGGAGGAGATATAAGAGAAACTCCGGGAGTTGAATATCTTGTCTTTGCTATCCACGGATAAACTTTCTGCCCGGGGAGATGGCCGCCCTCGCCGGGTTTAGCTCCCTGAGCCATCTTTATCTGAATTTCCTTTGCGCTGACAAGGTACTGACTCGTTACGCCGAAACGACCGGAAGCAACCTGCTTGATGGCGCTGTTTTCCTCTGTACCGAACCTTGCGGGATCTTCGCCGCCCTCGCCGGAGTTAGATTTACCTCCGAGCCTGTTCATAGCCTTTGCCATACAGGTGTGAGCTTCTTTTGAAATAGAACCGTAGGACATAGCTCCGGTTTTAAATCTTTTAACGATTTCGCTTGCCGGCTCTACCTCGTCAAGAGGAATTCCGCCGTCCTTATCATATACAAAATCAATAAGACCTCTGAGCGTGTGCGGCTTGCGTTCAAGGTCAACAAGCGCGGTGTATTCCTTGAATTTCTCATAGGAATTTCGCTGGGTGGCCTCTCTTAAAGCAATGATGGTCTGAGGATTATACATATGGTCCTCGGCATTGTCGCCGCTTCTGAGTCTATGAGTTCCCTTGCTGTCGAGGGTGGTGTCAACTCCGAGTCCGAGCGGATCGAAAGCATGATTGTGACGCCATTCAACGCCCTCTGCGATTTCGGCAAGTCCGATACCGTCAACGGGACTGACTGTGTTGGTAAAATATTTGTCGGTTACTTCCTTGCATATACCGACAGCCTCAAAAATCTGAGCCGACTGATATGATTGGAGAGTAGATATTCCCATTTTGGAAGCAATTTTTACTATGCCGTGAAGAATTGCGTTGTTGTAATCGCAAACCGCTGTGTGACAGTCTTTATCAAGCTTACCGCTTTCTACAAGCTCTGCAATACAGTCGTGTGCAAGATAAGGATTGACGGCTCTTGCGCCGTATCCCAAAAGCGTTGCGAAGTGGTGGACATCTCTCGGCTCGGCACTTTCAAGTATAATTGAAACTGCGGTACGCTTTTTTGTGCGTATCAAATGCTGCTCAATAGCTGAAACAGCAAGCAAGGAGGGGATAGCGACATGATTTTCGTCAACGCCGCGGTCTGAAAGTATCAGTATATTTGCGCCGTTTCTGTAAAGGCGGTCACATTCAACAAAAAGTCTGTCGAGAGCCTTTTCAAGAGACGCGTTTTTGTAGTAAAGAAGAGAAACTGTTTCAACCTTAAAACCTTTTCGCTTCATATTTCTGATTTTAATAAGGTCAACGCCTGTAAGAATCGGATTCTGAATTTGAAGAACCGTGCAATTTTCAGGTTCTTCTTTCAGCAGATTACCGTCAGAACCTATATAAACGGTTGTATCTGTAACGATTTCTTCCCTGAGAGCGTCAATAGGAGGATTGGTAACCTGAGCGAACAACTGCTTGAAATAATCGAACAGCGGACGGTGCTTCTCCGAAAGAACGGCAAGCGGAATATCCGCGCCCATAGAAACGGTAGCTTCGGTTCCGTTCTTTGCCATAGGAAGAATAGCGTTAGTGATATCCTCGTATGTGTAGCCGAAAGCTTTGCGGAGCTTGTCCATTTCATCTTCGCTGTAATCAGGTACTTTCTGATTCGGAACGGGAAGCTCGCTGAGCATAACGAGGTTACTGTCAAGCCACTCACCGTAAGGCTGACGGCAGGCATAATGCTCTTTACATTCCTCGTCGGAAATTACTCTCTTTTTTACAGTATCAACAAGGAGCATTTTACCGGGTTGAAGTCTGGATTTTTCCTTGATATTTTCTTCGGGAATATCGAGAACTCCGACCTCGGAGGAAAGAATGAGCTTGTTATCCTTGGTAATATAATATCTTGCGGGGCGAAGTCCGTTTCTGTCGAGAACTGCGCCCATAATATCGCCGTCGGTGAAAAGTATAGCGGCAGGACCGTCCCACGGCTCCATCATGGTTGCGTAGTAACGGTAGAGGTCGCGCTTCTGACGGCTGATGTTAGGATCGTTTTTCCACGGTTCGGGTATTGTTAGCATAACAGCAAGCGGAAGCTCGATACCGTTCATTACCAAAAATTCAAGCGTATTATCAAGCATCGCGGAGTCTGAACCTGACTGTGAAATAACAGGAAGAATCTTGTCCATATCCTCCTGCATACAAGAGGAATACATTGTTTCCTCTCGTGCAAGCATACGGTCGGCGTTACCTCTGATGGTGTTTATCTCGCCGTTATGAAGAATAAATCTGTTCGGATGCGCTCTCTCCCAACTCGGAGTGGTGTTGGTGGAAAATCTTGAATGAACCATCGCGATTGCGCTGTCATAATCCTCACTCTGCAAATCAAGATAGAATTTGCGAAGCTGATTAACAAGGAACATTCCCTTATATACGATAGTTCTTGACGAGAACGAAGCCACATAGGTGTTGTCGTTACTCTGCTCAAAAACGCGTCTGATTACATAAAGCTTACGGTCAAATTCCAAGCCTTGTTTCAGATTGTCGGGCCTTTTTACAAAACCCTGGCAGATGAACGGCATACTTTCGAGAGCCTCGTCGCTGAGCGCGTCGGTATTAACGGGGACATCACGCCAACCGAGGAATTCAACGCCCTCTTTTTCGCAGATGATTTCAAACATTTTCTTGACCTGCTTGCGCGCAAGAACATTCTGCGGAAAGAAGAACATACCTACGCCGTAATCGCGGCGGCTTCCGAGAGGAATATTCAGCTTATATCCGACTTTTGAAAAAAACTTATGAGAAATCTGAAGCATAACGCCGACGCCGTCACCGATTTTACCGCTGGCGTCCTTACCTGCGCGATGTTCAAGTCTCTCAACTATGGTAAGAGCGTCGCTCACAATGGAGTGCGACGCCTTTCCGTCTATGCTTATCACGGCGCCGATTCCGCAGGCGTCATGTTCGTATTCAGGGCGATAAAGTGTATTATTCTCGCTCATATAAAAAAATCCTTTCGTTAAACACCGCTTGCTCCGTAGTTGGAAAGAACTCGTGCAGACGGATCGTTGACATTACAGCCTTCCCATTCCTTATTAGGCATCCAGAAAGCGGGTATCATTTCAGCCTGACCGGGATAGAACTGCTCAAAAAGGTCACGGTACAGCAGAGATTCCTTTGTGAAAGGAGGAACATAGTCATATTTTTTATACATTTCCTCGGCTTCCTCGTCGGTGTATTTCTTTTCCGCGTAGTTTTTGAGGTCGTCAACCATTGAATGTCCTACTGCGTCGCTGAATGCGGCTTTCTCACGCATAAGTATGCTTTCGGGAAGCCAGTCGCCCTCAAAGGCGTGACGGAGCAGGTATTTTCCTTTGCCGTAGGTGTTAACTTTTAAAGCGGGATCGAGGCTCATTACATATTTTACAAAGTCGAGGTCACCGAAAGGAACTCTCGCTTCAAGTGAGTTGACGGAAATACATCTGTCCGCTCTGAGAACATCGTAAACATTAAGCTCATGAATTCGTTTTTCCGCTTCTTTCTGGAAAGCTTCGGGAGAGGGAGCAAAGTCGGTATATTTATATCCGAAAAGTTCATCGGATATTTCACCTGTGAGAATAACTCTCAGATCGGTGTTCTCGTGAATATATTTGCAGACGAGATACATACCGATAGATGCTCTGATAGTTGTAATATCAAAGGTTCCGAGCAGAGCCACTACTTCGGGCAGAGCCTTAATGACATCTTCCTCTGTAATAATTACTTCGGTATGGTCTGAATGAATATAATCGGCAACTTCTCTTGCATATTTAAGGTCGATAGCGTCTGTGCTCATACCTATTGCAAAAGTTTTGATAGGTTTATCAGAAAGTCTTGCGGCAACGGCGCAAACGAGAGAGGAGTCAAGTCCGCCGGAGAGCAGGAAGCCTACGGGAGCGTCAGCGTCGAGTCTCTTTTCGATACCGGCAACAAGCTTTTCTCTTATATTTTTGCAGGCAGTTTCAAGGTCGTCGTGGCAAACCTCATCAACATGGCTCGGATCGTTATAGCAGACGAATTCGCCGTCTTTATAGTAGTATCCCGGAGGGAACGGAGTAATCTTGTCACAGATTCCTACGAGGTTTTTGGCTTCGCTGGCAAAAACGATGTTGCCTTTCTTATCGTAACCGTAGTGCAGGGGACGAATTCCGATAGGATCGCGCGCTGCGATGTAACTGTGAGAAACGCTGTCATAAATTATCAGCGCAAATTCTGCGTCGAGCATTTTAAACATATCTGTTGAATAAAGCTCATAAAGCGGAAGAAGAATCTCACAGTCGGAATCGCTGACAAAGGAGTAGCCTTTTTGTATAAGCTCCTCTTTCAGCTTTCTGAAACCGTAAATTTCTCCGTTACAAACCACAAAACGGCCGTTGCGTGTGAACGGCTGCATTCCCTCGTCCGTAAGTCCCATAATAGACAATCTGTGAAATCCCAAAAGTCCCATACCAGTGTCGATAACCTTAGACATATCGGGACCTCTTGAAACTGTTGCGTCAAATCCTTTGCGGAATTCCTCTACCTCAACATCAGATGCGCAGTAACCCATAATAGAGCACATACACTTCACCCTTTCTGTTTATTCCATTTCAAATAGTTGGCGACTGTTTACCGTAAGACGAGCAAACGCCTACGGAAACGGCGCAAAGAACCTTACCGTCACATATACATGCCTTTGAGGTTCTTTCTTGATTTATCTACAAAATCTCCCAAAGTCTGAATATAATCAGGCTTTCGGAGCAAATGTACCATTAACTGAGTGCCGTAAATATTCCGAGAACGGGGATACCGAGATTTAAAATCTCGGTATCTGTGTTTAGTGATGAATTGTCATATATATATATATATATCGGAAACACCGCACGGAACAATTTCACCGTAAAATCCTCGTTCTCTGATACGCAGTGCAATCAGCTTATTGTATTGACTGCCGAAGTCAATACAAATTATTTTTTTCTGACTTTCAGCGTGATTCTGCGATTATCTTACGCCGAAAAGAAGCTCGCCGTATGAAGGATACGGCCAATCCTCGGCAGAAGCGATAGTTTCCATTCCGTCAACGGAAATTCTCAGAGCGTTCATATCGGCAATGATATTTGACTTGCAGAAATTACCAAGCTCTGTGAAATCTTCGATGCCCTTTGCTTCAAGGAGATCGTCCTCCAAACGCTTTGTCTGAACGGTTGCAGCGCCCATAAGCGTGCTGAGGTTTTTGAGATATTCTTTCTCATACGAGCAGTCGATATCGGGACAAACAGCTTTCTTGTCTGTGTAAGACTTTGCAAGAGTGTCGCTGTATTTGCTCATTGCGGGAAGAATGTCCTTGTGAACCATATCGAGCATTGTAAGAGCTTCTATATTGATAGTCTTGCAATACTTCTCCATGAGAACCTCATATCTTGCTTCAAGCTCCTCTTTGCTGAATACCTTGTGAGAGGTGAAAAGCTCAACATTCTTGTCTTTAAGGAGATACGGAAGAGCGTCCGGAGTTGTTTTGAGGTTGAGAAGACCTCTCTTCTCGGCTTCTGCAACCCATGAGCTGTCATAACCGTTACCGTTGAAGATGATTCTCTTATGCTCATGAATAGTCTTTCTGATAAGATCGTGCAAATCTTTCTCGAAGTCGCTGCTGTTTTCGAGCTGGTCTGCAAACTGTCTGAGTTCCTCTGCAACGGATGTATTAAGAACTGTGTTTACGCAGGAGATTGAAGCAGCAGAACCGAGAGCTCGGAATTCAAACTTGTTGCCGGTGAAAGCAAACGGTGAAGTTCTGTTACGGTCGGTAGTATCTTTCGGGAACTTGGGAAGAGTGTGAACGCCTATTCTGAGCAGCTCTTTCTCTTTTGTGTCGTACTGATTGTCGTTCTCGATAGCTTCAAGGATTTCGCTCAGCTCGCTGCCGAGGAACATTGAAACGATAGCCGGAGGAGCTTCGTTAGCGCCGAGACGGTGATCGTTGCCGGCACTTGCAACAGAAATTCTGAGAAGATCCTGATATTCGTCAACTGCCTTGATAATAGCGCAGAGGAAGAGCAGGAACTGTGCGTTCTCATAAGGTGTTTCACCGGGCTCGAGAAGGTTTATGCCTGTGTCGGTTGATATCGACCAGTTGTTGTGCTTACCGCTGCCGTTAACTCCTGCAAACGGCTTCTCGTGAAGCAGACAAACCAAACCGTGCTTTGAAGCAATCTTTTGCATAATTTCCATTGTGAGCTGGTTGTGGTCGGCTGCTATATTTGTAGTAGAGAAGATGGGAGCAAGCTCATGCTGAGCGGGAGCAACCTCGTTATGCTCTGTCTTGGCGAGAACGCCGAGCTTCCAAAGCTCATCGTTGAGGTCTTTCATAAATGCTGCAACACGCGGCTTGATTGTACCGAAGTAGTGATCGTCAAGCTCCTGTCCTTTCGGAGGATGAGAACCGAAGAGTGTGCGTCCTGTATAAATAAGGTCCTTACGCTGATCAAAAAGCTTTTTATCAACAAGGAAATATTCCTGCTCAGGGCCGACTGTCGTTCTGATGGTTTTTACATCGTCGTTGCCAAAGAGTTTAACAACTCTGAGAGCCTGACGGGAAATAGCTTCCATTGAACGGAGAAGCGGAGTCTTCTGGTCAAGCGCATGACCGGAGTATGAGCAGAAAGCGGTAGGAATACAGAGTACGCCGTCCTTTATAAAAGCATAAGAAGTAGCGTCCCATGCGGTATAGCCTCTTGCTTCAAATGTTGCTCTCAGACCGCCTGAGGGGAAAGATGAAGCGTCCGGCTCGCCCTGAATAAGCTCTTTACCGGAGAACTCCATAATAACCTTGCCGTTATCAACGGGTGAAATGAAGCTGTCGTGCTTCTCTGCCGTGATTCCTGTAAGAGGCTGGAACCAATGTGTATAGTGTGTTGCGCCTTTTTCGATAGCCCAATCTTTCATAGCGTTTGCAACGATGTTAGCAACGCTAAGATCGAGATGACGGCCTTCTTTAATGGTCTTCTGGAGTGCCTTATAGGTATCCTTGGGAAGACGCTCTTTCATTGCTACATCATCGAATACAAGCGAACCGAATTTTTCTACAACTGAACTCATCTTGACATTACTCCTTATCATGTCGATTTTCACAAGCGGCAAGGTATGTTTAAACTGAATTACGACATTAAACGATAAAAAGCCGCAGAACCTATATTTCGTGGATCTGCGACTTCCTTGTCACTTAAGTTGAGTGCATTATAGCACCCAAAAGCGAAATTGTCAAGCACTTTTCACAAAATTTATAATTAAAATTATGTCAATATTCCTATAAAATCAGTTGACAAATTTCTCAGAAAAGTGTAGAATACATCTGTAAACAAGGAGGTTTGCTGTTGCGGCGTATTGTCGCATACGGTAGGCGTCCTTTTCTCTATTATTGTATTATATTTTACAATAATAATATATGTTTCCCCTAAAACATCGGGAGGTTTGACCTATGAGTTATACAAACGAAGAAGTCCTCGATTTTATCGAAACCGAGGATGTCAAGTTTATAAGACTGGCATTTTGTGATATTTACGGCAAGCAGAAAAATATCTCCGTTATGCCCGACGAGCTGCCGAGAGCTTTCTCCGACGGTATCTCGTTTGACGCTTCGGCGATAGACGGCTTTGCCAACGAAGTGCAGTCGGACCTTTTCCTGTTCCCGATTTCATCAACGCTCAGCCTTTTGCCGTGGAGACCTTCTCACGGAAAAGTTGTCAGAATGTTCTGCGATATCAAATATCCCGACGGCAGACCGTTTGAAAAGGACGGAAGATATGTTCTTAAACGCGCGGTCAAGGAAGCGCTTAAAGCCGGAATTACGGTAAATTTCGGCCCTGAATTTGAATTTTACCTTTTCAAAACGGACGAGAACGGCGAGCCTACAAAAATACCGTTTGACAATGCGGGATATATGGATGTCGCTCCCGAAGACAAGGGCGAGAATATCCGAAGAGAAATATGTCTGTCCATGCTTGAAATGGGTATGCGCCCGGAAGCTTCCCACCACGAGGAGGGACCGGGACAGAATGAGATTGATTTTCGTTACAGCGACGCTTTGACGGCAGCCGACAACGCTATGAATTTCATAACTATCGTAAAAGCTGCGGCGGTTAACAACGGCCTTTACGCTGATTTTTCACCTAAGCCTCTTCAAGATAAAAGCGGCAACGGTATGCACATAAATATGTCGGTGAAGTCCTTTGACAACGAGGACAGAACGCAAGCTTTTATGGCGGGAATAATGGCTCATATCAGAGATATTACGGCTTTTCTCAATCCCTGCCCGGAATCTTATCTGAGACTCGGAGAGATGAAAGCGCCGAAATATGTTACCTGGTCGCACGAAAACCGTTCACAGCTTATCAGAATTCCTGCGGCAAAGGGCGAGTATAAGAGAATCGAGCTTCGTTCACCAGATCCGATGGCAAATCCGTATTTTGCGTATGCTCTGCTGATATTTGCGGGACTTGACGGAATCAAAAACAATATGGCTGTTCCCGAACCTACCGACATAAATCTTTTCAAAGCGGACGCGTCGGTTACGGATCGCTTGACAACCTTGCCGACAAGTCTTGCGGAAGCGGTAAAACTCGCAAAGAACAGCAGCTTTGTAAATTCGGTTCTTCCCAAGAATTTCACCGATCTTCTCAGAAACTGATCGGGAGGACTTTTTATGGATGCGAACAAACGAGTTTACAGTATGCTCGTAGTCAGCGAGAAAGATAAGCTGTTTGACAGCTTAAAAGAGCTGCTGCCTGCCGAGGATTATTACCCGGTCGAGCTTGCACACAGCGCAGGCGAGGCAAGGCGAAAGCTTGTTTCCGGCAGCTACGATTTGCTTGTTATAAATGCACCTCTTCGTGATGACTTCGGCACTCAGCTTGCGCTTGATATGTCTGATACAAGTATGGGAATTTTGCTTATGGTAAAAGCCGACTTGTATGACAGCGTAGCTTATAAGGTTGAAAACTGCGGAGTGTTCACTCTTGCTAAGCCAAACTCAAAACAGGCTATATACAGTGCTGTAAAGCTTTTGTCGGCTATGAATTCAAAGCTTAAAAAAATGGAAAAAATCGAGCACGCGCTCAAAGAAAAAATGGCTGACATCAGAATCGTCAACAGAGCCAAATGGCTGCTGATAGAGAACCTGAAAATGAGTGAAAACGACGCGCATTATTATATAGAGAAGCAGGCTATGGATACGAGAATGTCAAGGCGTGAGGTCGCGCAAGGCATAATCAGAACTTACGATATTTAATCCCGACAAAAGAAGCAAATTATTTTATGAATTAACAAGGCGTTTCAAAATCAAATATAACAGAACAAGGGCGTTCGGTTAAGTCGAGATAATTCTCGGCTTTATCGGGTGTCCTTTTCACTTAATTACGGAGGTATTTTTATGAAACAGACAAAGTACATATTTGTCACGGGAGGCGTTGTTTCCGGCCTCGGAAAAGGCATTACGGCGGCTTCACTCGGAAGACTTCTTAAAGCGAGGGGATTTAAGGTCGCTGCACAGAAGCTCGATCCGTATATAAATGTTGATCCCGGAACGATGAGTCCCTACCAGCACGGCGAGGTTTATGTTACGGAGGACGGTGCGGAAACCGACCTTGACCTCGGACATTATGAGAGATTCATCGACGAAGACCTGAATAAATATTCCAATCTTACCTCCGGCAGAGTTTATTAGAATGTGCTTAACAAGGAGCGCAGAGGAGAGTACCTCGGTGAAACGGTGCAGGTTATTCCCCATATTACAAATGAGATTAAGAGCTTTATATATTCGGTCGGCAAAAAAACCGACGCGGATATAGTTATTACCGAGATATGCGGAACTACCGGCGATATCGAGAGCCAGCCGTTTATAGAAACCATACGACAGGTTGGACATGAGGTAGGCAGAGAGAATTCACTTTATATCCATGTTACACTCGTACCGTATCTTCCCGGCTCTGATGAATATAAGACAAAACCCACTCAACATTCCGTCAAGGAGCTTCAAGGAATGGGAATTTCGCCCGACATAATAGTTCTGCGATGCGACGGAAAGCTTGACGAAAATATTTTCAGAAAAATTGCTCTTTTCTGCAATGTTAAACCGGACTGTGTTATTCAGAATATTACCGTTCCTGTTTTGTACGAAGCTCCGATAATGCTTGAAAGCAGTAATTTCTCGGATATAGTTTGCCGTGAGCTTGGCTTGCAGTCGGACAAGCCCGATATGAGCGAATGGATGAATATGCTCCAAAAGATAGAGAACCGTGACAAGAGGGTTAGAATTGCTATTGTAGGAAAGTATGTAAGGCTTCACGACGCATATCTTTCTGTTGCCGAGGCGGTTCGCCATGCCGGTTATGAATACGGAGCGTTCACCGATATCGAATGGATAGATTCCGAAACGGTGACAGAGGATAATGCGGACAGTATATTTGCCGACTGTGACGGAGTTATCGTTCCCGGAGGCTTCGGAAACAGAGGAGTAGAGGGTAAAATTATTACCGCAAACTATTGCCGAGTTCATAATATACCGTATCTCGGAATTTGTCTGGGAATGCAGGTTGCCGTAATAGCCTTTGCAAGATATGTTTGCAATATTTCAGACGCGGATTCGGGCGAATTTGATTCCGAAAGCAAAAACAAGGTCATTGATTTCCTGCCCGACCAGAATGAAAATGTTGATAAAGGCGGAACGCTTCGTTTGGGAGCTTATCCGTGCCGCATAGTTGAGGGTACTCAGATGCACCGTTGCTACGGTAAGCTTGATATCAGCGAAAGACACCGCCACCGCTATGAATTTAATAACGATTACAGAGAAATCCTTTCAAAAGCAGGACTTACAATAAGCGGAACTTCACCGGACGGTTATATAGTCGAAACCGTCGAGCTTGAAGACAACGATTTTTATGTAGGCGTACAGTTCCATCCGGAGTTCAAGAGCAGACCTAACAAGGCTCATCCGCTCTTCCTTGGACTTGTTGAAGCGGCTCTCGGCAAAAGCAAGGAGTAAAAGAGATCGTCTTTACCGAATTTTGAAAGGAATGGTTATAAATGGGTGAAAGCGTAAGAGAGGAATGTGGAGTATTCGGAATTTTCAGTCCTGAAAGAACCGATGTTGCAAGAAGCGTTTATTACGGTTTGTTTGCTTTGCAGCACAGGGGACAGGAGGGCTGCGGAATTACGGTTAATGACGATGGAGTTTTCCATACCTACAAGGATATCGGACTTGTAAACGAGGTGTTTACACCTGAACGGCTTGACAGCCTCGGCAAGGGAAGCATTGCGATAGGTCATGTGCGGTACGGCACAACGGGAAAAAACAGCAGGCGCAACTGTCAGCCGATGGAGGTAAATCACATAAAGGGCGTTATGGCTGTTGCCCACAACGGTAATTTGACCAATGCGGGCGAGCTTCGCAGAGAGCTTGAACTGAGCGGCTCGATTTTTCACACCACGAGCGATACCGAGAGCATTGCCTATGTCATAACAAGGGAAAGACTTTCCGCTCCGTCCATAGAGGTTGCGGTGAGCCGTGCTTTTGATAAGATTGAGGGAGCTTATTCACTCATTATAATGTCGCCTACAAAAATGATTATCGGCAGGGACAAAAACGGTTTCCGACCTCTTTGCTACGGTCAATGCAGCGACGGAAGCTATGTCGCGGCGTCGGAGAGTTGTGCTCTCGGCGCTGTCGGGGCGAAATTCATACGCGATGTAGAGCCGGGAGAAATTGTAGTTTTCACACAAAACGGCATCTTTTCGATGACGGAACATTGCAATAAAACAAAATCTACGCTTTGCGTTTTTGAACACATTTATTTTGCCCGCTCCGATTCCGTTATCGACGGAGTTTCGGTTCATGAGGCGAGGATGAGAGCCGGCGAATTCCTTGCACAGGAGCATCCCGTTGACGCCGACGTGGTTATAGGAGTTCCCGATTCCGGAATAGACGCGGCTTTGGGTTATGCGAAAAAATCAGGAATACCGTACGGAATCGGCTTCGTTAAAAATAAATATATTGCAAGAACCTTTATTTCGCCCGGTCAGTCGGACAGGGAAAATAAAGTCAGAATAAAGCTGAATCCTATCGAATCGGTAGTTAGCGGCAAGCGTATTGTACTTGTTGACGATTCGATAGTCAGAGGCACGACAAGCGAGAGAATAGTAAGAGTTTTGAGAGAAGCGGGAGCGGCCGAGGTGCATATGCGTATTTCAGCACCGCCGTTTATGAATCCCTGCTACTACGGAACCGATATTGATTCGCGCGACGCACTTATAGCCTGTCACCATTCCGTCGAGGAGATCGCCCGTATAATCGGAGCCGACTCTCTTGGTTATCTAAGCATAGAGCATGCAACTCAGCTTGGCGGCGGAAAGTCAAAATGCAGCTTCTGCACGGCTTGTTTCAGCGGAGAATATCCGACAGCAATACCAAAGGAACAGTATAAAAACAAATTTGAAAACAAAATTTCACAAAGGAGTGATTGATACGGATAGGTATCTTATTCTTGAAAACGGTAAGGTGTTCAAGGGTAAAGCCTTCGGCGCAGACGGTGATGTTATTGCCGAAACGGTTTTTACCACAGCGATGACAGGCTTCCTTGAAACTCTGACAGACAAGAGTTATACCGGACAGTCGGTAATCCAGACCTTTCCGCTTATAGGTAATTACGGAGTTATACCGGAGGATTCGGAAAGTGACAAACCGGGCGTCTCGGCTTATATAGTCAGAGAGTGGTGCGATAAGCCTTCTAATTTCCGGTGCAAATTTACCCTTGATGAGTACCTTAAAGCCAACGGTATTCCGGGAATTTACGGAATTGATACGAGAGCGCTCACAAAAATCATTCGTGAAAACGGTGTTATGAATTCCGTTATAACCGATAATCCCGAAAACGCAGATCTTGATAAGGTCAGAGCTTACCGGGTAAGAAATTCCGTTGAACAGGCTTCGACCGATAAACAGTATGTTGTTTCGGGCGAAAATCCGTCTTTCAAAGTCGCTCTTTTTGATTTCGGAGTCAAGTCTAATATTTGCAGATGCCTTGCGAACAGAGGTTGTGAGGTTCATGTTTTGCCCTATAATACATCGGCGGAAGAAGTAATTGCAATGAAGCCGGACGGAATTTTCCTTTCAAACGGACCGGGAGATCCTGCGGACAATGTTGAGGTTATTGCGAATATTTCAAAGCTTACGGGAACGGGTATCCCTATAATGGGTATATGTCTCGGTCATCAGCTTCTGGCTCTTGCAAACGGATTTAAAACCGAAAAGCTTAAATACGGCCACCGTGGTGCTAATCAGCCTGTACGAAGCCTTGAAAGCGGCAGGACATACATTTCGTCTCAGAATCACGGATACGCGGTAGTCGGTGAAAGCATTGACAAAAAGATTGCTTCTGAGCTTTTTATAAATGTTAACGACGGTACCAATGAAGGAATAAGATACAAAAACGCTCCGATTTTTTCGGTTCAGTTCCACCCCGAAGCGTGCGGAGGCCCCAAAGATACAGAGATACTTTTTGACAGATTTACGGAAACTATGGAGGAGGTAAGAATATGCCGCTGAATCCCGGAATAAAAAAAGTTTTGGTTATCGGTTCAGGTCCGATAATTATAGGTCAGGCGGCTGAGTTCGACTACTCCGGCGCACAGGCCTGCCGAGCTTTAAAAGAAGATAATATCGAGATAGTTCTTGTCAATTCCAACCCCGCCACCATTATGACGGATAAGGTTATGGCAGATAAAATATATATAGAACCGCTGACGCTTACAACCTTGCAGAGAATTATTGATAAGGAAAAGCCGGACAGTATTTTGTCCGGACTTGGAGGACAGACGGGACTTAATCTCTCTATGGAGCTTGCAAGAAGCGGCTTCCTTGATTCAAGAAATGTAAAGCTTCTCGGCTCAAATCCCGAAACCATTGATAAAGCTGAGGACAGACAGGTTTTCAAAAAAACTATGGAGGAGATAGGTCAGCCGTGCGTACCGTCCTCTGTTGAAACAACTGTTGAAGGCGCGGTGAAGTTCGCAACGGAAATCGGCTATCCCGTAATAGTCCGTCCGGCATTCACGCTCGGCGGAAGCGGCGGCGGTATTGCCGACAGCGAATCGGAGCTTAGAGAAATTGCGGCAAACGGAATCACACAGTCTCCGATTTCACAGATTCTTGTTGAACGCTGTATCGCCGGCTGGAAAGAAATTGAGTTTGAAGTTATGCGCGACAGCCTTGATAATGCAATAACTGTCTGCTCTATGGAAAATGTTGATCCCGTCGGAGTTCATACAGGCGACAGCATAGTTATTGCGCCCGCAGTTACTCTTTCCGATAAGGAATATCAGATGCTTCGTTCTGCTGCTCTTGATATAGTCAGAGCAATGGGCGTTGAGGGCGGTTGCAACTGCCAGTTTGCGCTCAATCCGGATTCTTTTGAATATGCGGTTATTGAGGTTAATCCGAGAGTTTCGCGCTCCTCTGCGCTTGCGTCAAAGGCTACGGGTTACCCGATAGCAAAGGTTGCCGCAAAGATTGCGCTCGGATATACTCTTGATGAGATTAAAAATGCGGTTACGGGTACGACTTATGCGGCGTTTGAGCCGGCGCTCGACTATGTGGCGGTTAAGTTCCCGAAGTGGCCTTTTGATAAATTTGTTTATGCGAGCCGTACTCTCGGAACACAGATGAAAGCTACCGGCGAGGTAATGGCAATTTCGGACAGCTTCGAGTCGGCTTTGATGAAAGCTGTAAGAGGCGACGAAATTTCGATAGATACGATGAATTTGCCCGCAATGGGATATCTCAGCGATGAAGAATTGCTCGAAAAAATCTCAAAGCCTACCGATATCAGAATTTTCGGCGTTTTTGAAGCCATAAAGAGAGACATTTCGATAGATAAAATTTTCGATATTACCAAAATTGACCGTTGGTTCCTTAATAAGCTTAAAAATCTTTCCGATTACGAGAAGCGCATAGCCGGCAAGAAGCTTGACGAGGAGGATTATTACCTCGGTAAAAAGCTCGGATATCCCGACAAGGCGCTCATAAGAATAAGCGGTCACAGCCTTGATTACAGTATTTCGCCGGACTACAAAACGGTTGATACCTGTGCAGGTGAATTCAGAGCGGTAACGCCCTATTTCTATGCCACCTACAATTCTTCCGAGAGCGGAGGAGAGAATGAGGCTGTCTGTGAGGACGACGGTAAAAAGACCGTTATCGTTCTCGGCTCCGGACCGATAAGAATAGGACAGGGTATAGAATTCGATTATGCCAGCGTTCATTGCGTAAGAGTTCTTAAAGAGCAGGGATTCAGAGTCGTAATTATAAACAACAATCCCGAAACCGTTTCGACCGATTTCGATATTTCCGACCGTCTGTATTTTGAACCTCTTTATTCGGAAGATGTAATGAATATAATTAAGCACGAAAATCCCTGCGGAGTAGTTGTTGCATTCGGCGGACAGACTTCTATTAAGCTAACTAAGCTTCTGAGCGAAAATAATATCAACATTATCGGTACTTGCGCCGACAGCATTGATATGGCTGAGGACAGAGAACGCTTTGACGCTCTGCTTGAAAGCCTTGGTATCAGAAGACCTGCCGGACACACCGTAATGACCGAGGAGGAGGCAATAGAAGCCGCAAATGACCTCGGATATCCCGTGCTTATGCGTCCGTCATATGTTCTCGGCGGTCAGAATATGATCATAGCCTACCAGGATGATGATATCTCGGAATATATGAAAATTATTCTCGGCAGAGATATTGAGAACCCGGTTCTCATAGATAAGTATATAGAGGGCAGAGAAATTGAGGTTGACGCCGTTTATGACGGTGAAGATGTCCTCTTACCGGGAATTATGGAGCATATAGAGAGAGCCGGAGTTCATTCGGGCGACAGTATTGCGATGTATCCTGCCGCGCACATCGACGACCGTATGGCGGCAAGACTTGTAAATATCACAAAACAGCTCTGCGAGGGACTTAATGCTGTCGGAATAGTTAATATTCAGTACATTATAGACAGGGACGAAATCTATATCATTGAGGTCAATCCCAGAGCGTCGAGAACCGTTCCGTATCTTAGCAAGGTAACTGAAATTCCGATAGTTGAGCTTGCAGTCAGAGTAAGTCTCGGCGAGAAGCTTGCCGACATAGGCTATGGAACAGGTCTTTACAGAGCGCCTCAGTACACCTCGGTAAAGGTTCCTGTATTCTCCTTTGAAAAGTTGGTTGATGTTGATACCCAGCTCGGACCGGAGATGAAATCCACCGGCGAGGTTCTCGGAATCGGCTGTAATCTTCAAGAGGCAATATACAAGGGACTTATTGCCGCAGGATATAAAATGTATAAAAGCGGCGGCGTTTTGCTTACGGTCAGAGATTCCGATAAGCACGAGGTCGCAGATATAGCGAGAAAATTCGCTTCACTCGGTTTCAATCTTTACGCGACTCAGGGAACGGCAAAGGTATTGACTGCGTCGGGACTTGAAGTAACTACTGTAAATAAAATTCATGAAGGAGATGAAAATACCCTCACACTGCTTGAAAGCGGCAAGGTTAACTATATTCTTTCCACATCTACAAAGGGAAGAATACCGGCTAACGACGGCGTAAAGATTCGCCGCAGAGCATGTATGCTGGGAATACCTACTATGACATCTATTGACACTGCAAATGCGCTTGCGGACAGCCTTATGAGCCGTTACAGCGAGAATTCAACCGAACTTATAGACATCAACAATCGCCGCAGCGTTAAGAGAAAGCTTAACTTTATGAAGATGCAGGGCTGCGGAAACGATTATATCTATATAGACTGCTTCGACAGCGATATCGACTCTCCGGAATTCCTTTCCGTAGTGCTTTCCGACAGACATTTCGGAATAGGCGGCGACGGAATTATACTTATCGGACCGTCAAGAGTTGCTGACGCTAAAATGAGAATCTTTAACAAAGATGGCAGCGAGGGAATGATGTGCGGTAACGGAATCCGTTGCGTCGGCAAATATCTTCACGACGCAAGAGGTTTGGGCAAGACCAATATTACCGTTGAAACTCTCAGCGGAATCAAGCAGCTCAAATTGATTACCAAGGACGGAGTTGTGACTAAGGCAGAGGTAAATATGGGTAAGGCTGAACTTAACCCGAAAAAGATTCCGGTCGCTCTTGACGGCGATTCGGTTATCGACTGTCCGGTTGATATCTGCGGAACCGAATACAGAATTACCTGCGTTTCTATGGGCAATCCGCATTGTATCGTTTTCTGCGACGAGGTTGACGGACTTGATTTGGAAACGATAGGACCTAAATTCGAGAGCAACCCGCTTTTCCCGGAGCGTGTTAATACAGAATTTGTAAAAATCGTTGATGACCATACAGTTAAAATGAGAGTATGGGAGAGAGGCAGCGGAGAAACTCTTGCCTGCGGTACAGGATCATGCGCGGCTGTTGTTGCCGCCTGTGAGAACGGCTACTGCAAACGCGACGAGGATGTTAAGGTTATCCTCGTAGGCGGCGAGCTTGACATCAGATACGCTTCCGATTCTACGGTTCATATGTGCGGTAATGCCGAGAAGGTATTTGAGGGTACGGTAGAAATATGATTCCGTGCGGAATCCCGAAATCCATTGTTAACGGAGTGATTGTGTGATTAAAATAAATGAGAATTATCTCAATTTGAAAGAAAACTATCTTTTTGCGGAAACCGCCGGAAGAATAAACGCATTTCAGAAAGCTAATCCCGACAAAAAGGTAATTAAAATGGGCATAGGAGATGTCACCCTGCCGCTTTGCAAGGCTGTTACCGACGCAATGACCGAAGCTGTTGCGGAAATGTCCGAAAAGGAAAGCTTCCGCGGCTACGGACCGGAACAGGGCTATGAGTTCTTGCAGAGCGCCATTGCCGACTATTATGCGGGCTTTGGAGTTAAGCTTGAAAACAACGAGATATTTGTTTCTGACGGAGCTAAAAGCGACCTTGGCAATATTCTAGATATACTTTCAAAGGACAATAAGGTTCTTATTCCCGATCCCGTATATCCCGTTTATGTCGATACTAATATAATGGACGGCAGGGAGATAATCTTTGCCGACGCTAACGAGGAAAACTGCTTCCTTCCTATGCCGGACTATGATAAAGACGCTGATATAATCTATCTTTGCTCTCCCAACAATCCGACAGGCGCCGCTTATAGCCGTGATCAGCTTGCCGAATGGGTAAAGTATGCAAAGGCAAAAAATGCGGTTATACTTTTTGACTCGGCTTATGAATGTTTCATTGTTGACGACAATTTACCTCGCAGCATATTCACCGTTCCCGGCGCAAAGGAATGTGCGATAGAATTCTGCTCCCTTTCAAAGACGGCAGGCTTCACGGGAACGCGCTGCGGATATACTGTTGTACCTCAGGAGCTTGAAGTTTCGGGCGTTAAGCTCAATAAGCTGTGGCTTCGCAGACAGACAACAAAATTTAACGGTGTTTCGTATATTGTTCAAAGAGGCGCACAGGCGGTCTTTTCCGAGGAAGGTCAGAAGCAGATTAAGGAGAATATCGGATATTACCGCAAGAACGCGGAAATTATCACCACGGCTCTCGACGAGCTTGGAATATTTTATACAGGCGGCAAGAATTCGCCGTATATTTGGCTCAAATGTCCTGACGGAGCCGATTCGTGGGATTTCTTCGACTTCCTTTTAAAAGAAGCGAATGTTGCGGGAACTCCGGGAGCCGGTTTCGGTGAAAACGGAAAAAATTATTTCCGTCTTACGGCGTTCTCAACTCATGAAAATACCGCAGAGGCTATGGAAAGACTTAAAGCGGCTTTGAAGAAATAATATAAATCTTTAAATATTTAACAGCACCGGCGCTATTGTCAAAGCGTCGGTGCTGTGCTATAATGAAATAAGTTCAGAGTAGTCGGAGGTAGATAAGATGAAAAAATTTTTGTCGCTTATTATCGCTTTGATTATGACTGCGTCTATGGCGGTCGTAAGCTTTGCGGCAAACAAGGCGAATTTCAGCATTACTCCAATTTCCGAAACGGATAAAGAACTTGTAATTTCAGTCGACTATGACGGCGGCTCGTCGTTTTCCTGCTTCGATTTTGAACTTTCGGTAAATACCGACAAGCTTGAAATCGTCAAAAGCGAGGAGGGCAAGGGAGTTAAAAGCTTTAACGAATATGCTTCGAGCAACGGCGGAAGTTCGTTTCCGATGTCAAATATTGTCAGCAAAGGTCTTTTGAAAGCCAGCTTTGTGTCCTTGGTTAATTATAAGAACATAAAAGAAAAGGATATTTTCATTATTACTATTAAAAAGCTCAAATCCGGTAATGTGCAAAAGGGCGATGTTACTCTTAAATTTACAAGCTGTGCGATAATGGATTCAAACGGAAATGTAACAGAAGTAACTCCGGTGATTACTTCAAAAATATCGGGTACGGAAAATACATCGTCAAAAGCTCAAAGTACAGCGACTTCTGCCGATAATTCAGTCGGCAAAACTCAAAATGAAGACAAATCAAATACTTCGGTTTCGGAGAATTCTCAGACTGTGCAGGAGATAACTCAGCAGAGCATTACGCAGCAGCAAGCGGATGACTCAATTCCTCAGCAAACCGAGGAAACAGAACAAAACAACAACTCAACTGTTAAAACGGTAATAATAATCCTTGCTTCGGCATTAGCCTTGGCTATTGCAGTAACGGCAGTTGTTATTATTGTTAAAAAGAAAAAGAAATAAATTTTTAATCAAGGAACTGTAAAAAACGAAAGTTTTTTACAGTCTTCGCTTTTTTTACATCCCATTAAGTGACTAAAATATATTTCTCCATGCAAACGCTTCGGTATCTCTTATGTGATTTAGCCTGTTTATACAGTCGTTGAGCGCTTCGAGATATTCGTCGGGAACATCCTGTTCGGCGCAGGCATACAGCTTCATAATATCAATCTCTATCTCTTCAAGCTCATCGTGAGGGAGCATTGCCACGAGCAGTTCCTCGTGATTTTCCCATTCGTCTGAAATTATTTTTGTGCGTTCAGGCACGGCCTTTTCTGTTTTCAGGAACATTTCCTTTTCGTTTTCAAGCACCTCGGAAAGGCGCACAGTCCGTTCAACGGTCAGAGAATAGCACCATATTGAAGAGCCGAGAGCTATTGCGATAAAAAGAACTGCGGCAACAAGTCGTTTCAACGGACTTCCTCCTTCTTAACAATAGTGACATTGCCGAGGTTATCTGCGAGCATAAACAGTATTTCATCAAGCTTTACGCTGTGCTCCTTTGCAATTTCGTTTATTCTTTCTTCTGATAAGCAACATTCCTTACAGGCTCGTTTCAGAATTTTGCCGTCGTTTACAACCATGCATAAAAGTCCCTTTACATTTTTTTGCGCGCCGATATCCTCAGCCTTGACGGTTTCTTTTCCGGGTTTAAGCATTACGCTTAGCTGACCGTTTGTTTCGATTATAGCGTACCTCACATCCGAAATGTCAAAAACATCTTTCTGCCTGAGCTGGTCCAACAAATCGTCAACGGAAAAACGCAGCCGCCTGAGCTGTTTCTGATCTATTACTCCATCCCTTATCACAACAAGGGAGTTGCCTTGAAGCAGACTTCGCATTTTTGCGCTTTTCAGACTTATCATAGAGTTCACTATTTCAAATCCTGCAAGCAAAAGCACAGCGACTATTGAATTGCCGAGAGGGATATCGTTGTCCTGCATAGGAATAGCCGCGATTTCTGACAGCATAAGGGTTATGACAAGCTCGGTCGGCTGTAATTCTCCGATCTGACGCTTACCCATAACTCTCATACAGATATACACAAGTACATATAAAATTAAGGCGCGGGCAAGGGTTATAAGCATAAAATCACCGATAATATTATTACCGCACAATACTTTTTTATGCCGTTTCGGTAAACTTGACTTTAAATAGCGGCAATGATATAATATTTTTTCGAGGTGAGCGTATTGAAAAAACCGGTATATTTTGTGCAGACCAATTCAGTATTCGGTTCCGATGTAAAATCGGCGTATTTGCCGTATTCAATAGGAACTATCGCCGCATATTCTTGGGCGGACGAGAGGATAAAATCTGCATATTCTCTTGAAAAATTTATATTTATCAGAGAGGATCCTGACAAAATAGTTGCCGAGATGAAAAATCCTTATTTAGTAGGACTTTCGTGCTATGTTTGGAGTATGGAATACAATAAGGCGCTCGCACAGAAAATTAAAGCGGTATATCCCGATTGTATTGTCGTAATGGGAGGTCACAGCATATCTCCCGACGCGCACGAGCTTAGAGATTACGGATATGTTGATATACTTATGCACGGCGAGGGCGAAGAACCTTTTAAGGAACTGCTGCTTGCATTGCTCGACGGCAAACCGCTTGACGGCGTTTCGAATATTTCTTTCAGAAACGATGCCGGCGAAATCGTACATACCGAAATCAAGGTTCCGACAGACATATCGGATTATCCG
>JAQXHF010000083.1 GCA_029007095.1 Clostridia bacterium
CCTTTGCTTCGGCCTCTGCGATAAGCTCGGCTTTCTTCGGCGGGATTGTAGCGTCGCATACAGCAACGGTAATACCGCTTCGTGTAGAATGTTTGTAGCCCTGAGCCTTGATATTGTCAAGCATTTCAGCCGCAACGGCAGTACCGTGAACACGGATACATTTGTCAATTATCTTACCGAGATTGCCTTTCTTAACAAGGAAGTCTATCTCAAGCTTGAACATACTGTCAATATCATCGGGATTACGCTCAACAAAGCCGAGATCCTGCGGAATCGGATCGTTGAATATAACCTTACCGAGAGTAGTCGGTATTGTTCGTGTATAAGAAACTCCGTTGATTTCCTTTGTCATCCGGATTTTTATAGCGGAATGGAGAGTGATAACTCCGTCGTCATAAGCCATAACGGCTTCATCAACGCTGCGGAACGCCTTGCCCTCGCCCGGCTCGCCCGGCTTTTCAAGAGTAAGGTAGTATGAACCGAGGATCATATCCTGAGTAGGTACCGCAACGGGGCGTCCGTCTGACGGCTTCAAGAGGTTGTTGGCGGCAAGCATAAGGAATCTCGCCTCTGCCTGAGCCTCTGCCGAAAGAGGTACATGGACAGCCATCTGGTCACCGTCGAAGTCGGCGTTAAACGCAGTACAAACAAGAGGATGAAGCTTGATAGCTCTGCCCTCGACAAGTACCGGCTCAAAAGCCTGAATACCGAGTCTGTGCAATGTCGGCGCACGGTTAAGCATTACGGGATGATCCTTGATAACGACTTCAAGTGCGTCCCATACATCGGGATGTGCTTTCTCTACCATCTTACGGGCGGACTTGACATTGCCTGCCTTTTCCGTCTCAACAAGACGCTTCATTACGAAAGGCTTAAACAGTTCAAGTGCCATTTCCTTAGGAAGACCGCACTGGTAAAGTTTAAGTTCAGGTCCGACAACGATAACGGAACGGCCGGAATAGTCAACACGCTTACCGAGAAGGTTCTGACGGAAGCGGCCCTGCTTACCTTTAAGCATATCGGAGAGCGATTTGAGCGCTCTGTTGTTCGGTCCGGTTACCGGGCGACCTCTTCTGCCGTTATCAATAAGGGCGTCAACAGCCTCCTGCAACATTCTCTTTTCGTTTCTGACAATGATGTCGGGAGCGCCAAGTTCAAGCAATTTTCTGAGTCGGTTATTACGGTTAATAACGCGTCGGTACAAATCGTTGAGGTCGGAGGTCGCAAAACGGCCGCCGTCAAGCTGTACCATCGGACGAAGCTCCGGAGGAAGTACGGGAATAACATCGAGTATCATCCATTCGGGTTTGTTACCAGACTGACGGAATGCTTCTATTACTTCAAGGCGTTTGAGAGCCTTAGCTCTCTTTTGTCCGGAAGAGCTGTTAAGCTCCTCGCGAAGCTCCACAGAAAGAGCGTCGAGATCTACCTCGCTGAGCAATTTCTTTATAGCTTCTGCGCCCATACCCGCTTCAAAGTCATCCTCGTATCTCTCACGGTACTCGGAATATGCTTTCTCGTCGAGAATCTGCATTTTTTCAAGCGGCGTATCGCCGGGATCAGTAACAATATATGACGCAAAATAGAGAACTTTCTCAAGATTGCGGGGTGTGATGTCAAGAACCAAGCCGATTCTTGACGGGATTCCCTTAAAATACCAGATGTGAGAAACGGGAGCAGCAAGCTCGATATGGCCCATTCTCTCACGGCGAACCTTTGACTTAGTAACTTCAACTCCGCAGCGGTCGCAGACAATGCCCTTATGGCGCACTCTCTTGTATTTACCGCAATGGCACTCCCAGTCCTTTGTAGGTCCGAAGATACGCTCGCAGAAAAGTCCGTCCTTCTCCGGCTTAAGGGTACGATAGTTTATCGTTTCGGGTTTTGTTACCTCTCCGTATGACCATTCTCTGATCTGATCCGGAGAAGCAAGACCGATTTTTATTGATTCAAAGGTATTGTTTTCCAATATAAATGCCCCTTTTCCGTAAATCTATTTAAAACTGCGAATTATTCGTCGTAATCGTAAAATTCTTCCTGCTCTGCATCAAAATCTGCATCGTCGAAGAATTCGTCTGCAAAATCTTCGTCCTCATCTTCATCAATAATGGGATTTCCGTCCTCGTCCTCAAGGGCATATCCCTCGGCTCCCTCAGCGTCATTAACCTGAGTGAAAGCCTTGTCGTCAGACGGTGAGTAACCAAGCTCGTCATCAAAATTCTGTTTCAGGTCTATCTCCTGCTCGTCCTTGTCATAAACTCGAACATCAAGACCGAGAGATTGAAGCTCTTTAACGAGAACCTTGAATGATTCGGGAATACCGGGCTGCGGAACATTGTTACCCTTAACGATTGACTCATAGGTCTTAACACGGCCGACAACATCATCGGACTTAACCGTGAGAATTTCCTGAAGAGTATAGGCTGCGCCGTATGCTTCGAGCGCCCAAACTTCCATCTCACCGAAACGCTGACCGCCGAACTGAGCTTTACCGCCCAAAGGCTGCTGAGTAACAAGTGAATACGGTCCTGTGGAACGCGCATGAATCTTATCGTCAACAAGGTGCAACAATTTAAGGTAATACATTATTCCGACAGTTACGGGGTTGTCGAACTTGCGTCCGGTTCTGCCGTCGGTAAGAATGCTCTTACCATCAAGTCTGATCTGCGGAACTTTACTCTGATCGAATTCCTCGCCCTTTTTCTCAGCTTCTTTCTTAGCCTTCTCCATTGTTACACGGTTGGCTTCCTTGAAAGCTTCGGTTATATCTTCCTCATGAGCGCCGTCGAATACCGGCGTCATAACTTTCCAGCCGAGATGCTTTGCGGCAAAACCGAGGTTAACTTCAAGCACCTGACCGATATTCATTCGGGACGGAACGCCCAACGGGTTAAGAACGATATCAAGCGGTGTGCCGTCCTCAAGGAAAGGCATATCCTCCTGAGGCAGAATTCTTGAAACAACACCCTTGTTTCCGTGACGGCCCGCCATCTTATCACCGACAGAAAGCTTACGCTTCTGAGCGATGTAGCAACGGACTACCTTATTAACGCCGGGGCTTAACTCGTCGCTGTTTTCTCTTGTAAATACTTCGACATTTACTACGATGCCGTATTCGCCGTGAGGAACTCTGAGAGAGGTATCTCTGACTTCCTTAGATTTTTCACCGAATATCGCGCGGAGAAGTCTCTCTTCCGGTGTAAGCTCGGTTTCACCCTTAGGAGTAACCTTACCTACAAGGATATCTCCCGACTTAACCTCTGCGCCTATTCTTATAATTCCTCTGTCGTCAAGGTCTTTGAGTGCGTCATCACCGACATTAGGAATATCTCTTGTAATTTCTTCCGGTCCGAGCTTTGTATCTCTTGCCTCGGTTTCATATTCTTCGATATGAATAGAGGTATATACATCTTCTCTGACAAGCTTCTCGTTAATAAGAACAGCGTCCTCATAGTTGTAGCCTTCCCAAGTCATAAATCCGATAAGAGCATTCTTACCGAGTGAAATCTCGCCGTGATCGGTTGCGGGACCGTCTGCGATAACATCGCCCTCATTAACATGCTGACCGAGGTCAACTATCGGCTTCTGATTTATGCATGTACCCTGGTTGGAACGCATAAACTTGGTAAGGTTGTAACGCCTTGTTTGTCCGTCTTCGTCCTGAACAAGCTCGACATAATCGGCGTTAACATGAACTACTGTACCTGACTTCTTACAAAGTACAACGGTACCAGAGTCAACGGCAGCCTTATATTCCATACCTGTTCCGACAATCGGAGAATCGGTACGAAGAAGGGGAACAGCCTGTCTCTGCATGTTTGAACCCATCAATGCACGGTTTGCGTCATCGTTCTCAAGGAACGGAATCATAGCGGTTGCTACCGAAACAAGCATCTTGGGTGAAACATCCATAAAGCTGACTCTTGAATTATCAATCTCGTGGAATTCGTCACGGTAACGAGCCATTACCTTTTTGTGAACAAAGCAGTTGTTCTCGTCAAGCGGCTCATTAGCCTGAGCAACAATGAAATCGTCCTCCTTATCGGCGGTCATATAAATGACTTCGTCAAGCACCTTGCCGTTTACAACCTTGCGGTACGGAGCTTCGATAAATCCGTATTTATTTATCCTTGCAAAAGTTGCAAGATATGAAATCAATCCGATGTTGGGACCTTCGGGAGTCTCAATGGGACACATTCTGCCGTAATGTGAGTAGTGAACATCACGAACCTCGAATCCTGCACGGTCACGGGAAAGTCCGCCGGGGCCGAGAGCAGAAAGACGACGCTTATGAGTAAGCTCGGCAAGCGGGTTCGTCTGGTCCATAAACTGTGACAGCGGCGAAGAACCGAAGAATTCCTTAATCGCCATCATAACAGGTCTGATATTTATAAGGCTCTGCGGAGTAATCTTATCGTCCTCCTCCTGAGCTTGGAGAGTCATTCTCTCCTTAACTACACGCTCCATTCTCGCAAGTCCGATACGGAACTGATTTTGAAGAAGCTCACCGACTGAACGGATGCGTCGGTTGCCGAGATGGTCTATATCGTCTGTTCTGCCGACATGGAACGCTATTGAATTGACATAGTTAATCGAGGCGAAAATATCGTCGATGGTAATGTGCTTGGGAATAAGGTCGTCTCTGCGCTCTGAAAGCGTTGCAAGCAGAGCGTCGTCATCGCCGTCGAAGCTTTCAAGAATTTCATTGAGAACCTTGAAGCAAACCTTTTCGTTGATACCGGCCTCTTCAAGCTGCTCCTCGCTGAACTGCGGGAAGAAAGGCTTAGGCTCAACCATTCCGTTAGAAATAACCTTGATTTCCTTATCGTCGGCAACCTTAACGATTACCTCCATAACGCCGGCCTGCTCGATCTCGTAAGCCTTTGCCTTATCGACAACATCGCCTGCGTCGGCAAGTATCTCGCCGGTCAGAGGCGATACTACCGGCTGAGCAACGGTGCAGCCTACAAGTCTGTCAAGCATGGAAAGCTTTTTGTTATATTTGTATCTGCCGACTCTGGAAATATCATAGCGATACGGGTCAAAGAACAGATTGTCAAGGTGAGTCTGTGCGGTTTCAAGCGTTGCAGGCTCGCCGGGACGGAGCTTTTTGAAAATCTCCATCAGGGCTTCTTCCTTGTTTTTGGTTTCATCTCTTTCGAGAGTAGCCTCAATTCTCGGATCATATCCGAAGAATTCTCTAATCTCGGTATTTGAGCCGAGTCCCACAGCTCTGATAAATGTAGTGATGTAGATTTTTCTGTTCTTATCAATACGAACATAGAAAATATCGTTAACATCGGTTTCGTATTCAAGCCATGCGCCGCGGTTGGGAATAACCGTGTTTGAATAAAGCTCGATACCCGTCTTATCATGAGTCATATCGTAATATACGCCGGGAGAACGCACAAGCAGAGAAATGATAGCACGCTCGGCTCCGTTTATGATGAAAGTACCGCTTTCGGTCATTATGGGGAAATCGCCCATAAAGACTTCGCTCTCTTTAACGACACCAGTTTCTTTGTTAATCAGTCTCGCCTTAACTCTCATCGGAGCTGCATAAGTAGCATCGCGCTCCTTGCACTCTCTTACGCTGTATTTGGGCTTGTCGTCCATACGGTAATCCACAAATTTGAGAACCCAATTACCCGTGTAATCGGTAATATCCGCGATATCGTGGAAAACCTCCTTGAGTCCGGTGTCGAGGAACCATTGATAAGAGTTCTTCTGAATTTCAATAAGGTTAGGCATTTCCATAACCTCTTTGATCTTTCCAAAACTCTGTCTGGTTCTGTCACCTCTCGCAACTGGGGAAACATTCACCATTGACTAACCACTCCGTTCTTTTAAATTTCGTCCGTATTTGCCGGAAATTTAAGTCATTATCAGTGCATTATTTTGGTAATTTTAAAATGTCCAAAGACACACAATTCCATTATAATCGTTCAACCATTATAATACAACGAAGCGCAAATGTCAACAATTATTTTAAAAAATTTTTTAAAAAATTCAATCGTTCCAAAATGTAAAATTAAGTCCCGAAGCGGTCTGCGTAAAACAGGCTTCGGGACTTTAAATAGTCTATTTGTTTTTTATATTCGTTTTCAGATAATTTCTTTCAGCGGCGATATATCAATTCCGTCATACTTCGATATGAATTTATAAAAGCTTTCAAGCATCGTTTTAATTCCGTCAGAGTTGCTCTCGGCATTAAACGGCATAACCGGATCGTGAACGCTCACTCTTATCATTATCCAACCGTCGCCGTGTTCCCTGTCTGCATATACTCGCATACCCTCACGGTTATCGTCGGCTACTCTCCAACCGTCAAGCTTTCCGAAATAGTCGCCCATATCCTCTATTATTTTTTCACCGTAGACTCTGAAATCGGAACGGTTTATTCTGAATCTAAGCTCCTTTTCCTCGCAAGGCATTTTAAGCGGTGCAAGTATTTTGCCGATTGCTTCGCCCGTCTTATCCTTTGCAAGCAGAATAACAATTTTTGTTACAAGATAAGCTCCGTCATCAAGATAATAATTATCCTTAAATGCGGCGTGACCGGAGGTTTCCATTGCAAGAGGGCAGAACTCGCCCTGCTCGTTAAGCTCGATCTGCTTGTTGATTACATTACGGTATCCCCTCTTGTATCTGTAATGAATTCCTCCGAGCTTTTCTATATAATCTCCGAGTCCGCTTGAAGTAACGGAATCGGTAACTATTGTTCCGCCGTTTTTGCCGTTAAGCGCAATATATGAAGCCAACGCGACAAGGCGATTTCGGTTAATCTCCGTGCCGTCACGGTCTACACAGCCGGCTCTGTCTACATCGGTATCAAAAATTATTCCAAGGTCGGCGCCGCTTTTAACCGTCGCTTCTCCGATAAAGCCCATCGCCTGTGAATTTTCCGGGTTTGGTATATGATTAGGGAAGCTGCCGTCAGGTTCAAGGAAGCGACTTCCGCTTGTGTCCGCTCCGAGAGGCTTCAACACTTCTTCGGCGTAGAATCCGCCTACTCCGTTACCCGCGTCAACGGCAATTTTTAATCCGTCAAGAGGTCTGTCGTAATTTTCGGCATTAACTTCCGATTTAATCATATTTCTGAGCATTTCGGCATATTTCGACATAAAATCTACCGAGCTTATTTTGGCGGCGTCGGCTGTAAGCTGAGCGGACTCCGTTTCCGCGCCGTCCAGAACCGCTGAAATATCCTCGCCGCCGAGTCCTCCGCTTCGCGTGAAAAATTTAAGTCCGTTTCTCTCGGACGGATGATGGCTCGCAGTAATCTGAATCGCTCCGTCGCAAGGCAAATCCACAACGGACATAAACATAGCGGGAGTCGAAGCAAGACCGCAGTCTTTTACGCATACGCCGAGCGAACTTAATGCGGCTTCGGCGGCGTCCCTTATCCTCGGTCCCGAAAGTCTTGAATCTCTGCCTACGGAAACCGTAAGCTCGGAAATCGGCTTATTTTGCTTCTCGGAGAGCCATTTCGCAAAGGATACCGAAACTTTTTTTACAAACTCATCGCTTATATACAGCTCGTTATCCGCAAATTCTTCCGCCGCGTATCCTCTTATATCCGTACCGCTTTTAAATCTTTGAAGACTCATAACATCACCCTTTCATCTGAAACAGACTTTAAAAATTTATACATAGGTTCATATTGCCTGAATATTTTGCCAAGCTCGGTCGGCAAATCGGGATTTTGAAGTTCGGTATAATCCGTCCTTGCCCTAAAAAAGCTCATATATTTTATATTATAGTAAGGTTCAATCTCCTTACTCGGATTGCCCGGTTTAGGCTTTTTGTAATATTCGGCCGAAAAAACCGCTCCCGTTGACTCAACCTTTTTGACGGCGGAAAGAAACTCCTGCGGCCTTTCAAGCAAAGCCTTTCTGTAAAGCTCCAAATATGCCGCGTCCACATAATACATTCCTACGCCGTAACCCCAGCATTGCTGCCCAACCTCAAACCACATACACGGATAGTTCACCCATTCGTGCTTATTACGCATAAACATTATCCATAGGTGGTCGCGGTAAAGGCTCTTGTCTTTGGTATAACGATTATCACGGCGGATTTTCGACACCATATAAACAGGATTTGTCATCATCTTGTCGTCAAGAAGTATCATCTGAGGGGATAAAGCGGCGGCTATCTGACGCATCGGCACGGTAAATCCATCTTTAAGCTCCTGCTTGTGAGCCTTGTAAAAGCTCTTGCTGTTTTCAAATCTGTTCTGATCCGCCAAAAAAAGTATATCGGGCGATATGCCTTTATATTCCACTTATATCAATCCTTTCATCTGCCGCTTAATTAAAACAATCAGCCGCCCAAACCCATTTCCTGAGCGGCAAGCATAACTCCCATCTTTGCACTATGGAAATTAAGTCCTCCCTGCATCCATGCGGCATAAGGCTCTCTCAGCGGCGCGTCGGCGGACAATTCAATCGAAGCTCCGCCTGTAAAGGCTCCCGCAGCCATAATAACCTGACTGTCATAGCCGGGCATATCCCACGGTTCAGGCACTACAAACGAATCAACGGGCGCTCCTTTCTGCATACCCTGACAGAAAGATATCAGATTTTCTTCGTTTTCAAGCATAACGCTCTGAACGATATCGTACCGCTTATCCTCGGAGGTCGGCGTTGTTCCAAAACCGAAGCGTTCAAAAAGAGCCGCTGTAAATACAGCAGTTTTCAGCGCTTCGCCTACAACATGAGGCGCGTTGAAAAATCCCATAAACAATTCGCGCGACATTCCGAGAGTCGCTCCTACCTCTCTGCCGAGTCCCGGAGTTGTCATACGATAAGAAATTTTTTCTATCAAATCGGCTCTGCCGGCTATGTATCCGCCGGTTCTTGCTATTCCGCCGCCTGCATTTTTGATAAGCGAACCGGCAATAACATCAGCTCCGACCTCGGACGGCTCTATTGTCTGTGTAAACTCGCCGTAGCAGTTATCTACCATAACATCGGCGTCGGAATTGGCTTTTACAACTTTAACAATTTCTCCGATTTCCTCGCAGGACAGGCTCGGACGAAGAGAATACCCTCTCGAACGCTGAATATAGACGAGCTTGGGACTTTTCTCCTTTACCGCCTTTTCAATCGCGTCAAGGTCAGGCTTGCCGTCTTTAAGCTCGACTTGTTCGTATTTCACTCCGAAATCCGCCAAAGAACCGTCGCCCTTACCGTCAATTCCTATTACCGAATGAATAGTGTCATACGGCGTTCCGGTAACGCAGAGCATAAGGTCGCCCGGTCTGAGCATACCGTAAAGCGCAACAGCCAAAGTATGCGTTCCGCAGGTAAAATTATGCCGCAAAAGAGCGTCCTCTGTTTTAAACACTGAAGCCGCTACCTTGTCAATAGTTTCTCTGCCGCGGTCGCCGTAGCCGTAACCCGTACTTTCGGCAAACATACTCTCGCTGACTCCGTTTTCAATAAACGCCGAGAGCATTTTAAGCTGGTTGTACTCGGTTATCTCGTCAATCTCGGCAAAATGAGGCTGAATTTGCTTCATAGCTTCGTCTGCCGCCGCCTGTATTTTTGAATCAATTTTAAAAAATTTCTGTTTCATTTGATATTATACTCCACTCGTCCACAATTTCAAATCCGATAGATTTGTAAAATTCAACTATACTGTCTCTCTTGCACAGAAGCTCTGCTCTTTTCCCTTTGCCGATAGCGTCAAATCCAAGCATTTTTACAAGATTTCCGGCAATACCCCTACCGCGGTACTGCGGTTTGGTTGCCACAGCTCCGAGCAAAACCGCTTCATCGGTTTCAAACAGCTTCATGGCACAGCCTGCGGCTTCAAAATTCGACTCGGCTACAAGTGCGTCGGTTACACCGCTGTTAATTCTGTGTTTAGTATCCGAAAGCCAAGGCAGGTATTCGCCTACACCGACAAGGTTTTCTTTTTTTATTATATCATATATTTCTTTAAGCTCATAATCCTTTTTAAGCTCAACGGGTTTGGGTTTTTCGGTTTTCCCCGTAAATCTGACAACATATCCCGACAAAGACGGACTAAACCCGATTTTTTTCGCCGTTTTTGAGTCTGTCTGAATCGTGATATAGCCCGACGCGCTCAGAAATGCGTGAAGCTCGTCCGCGTCAAAGATGTCCTGCGCGCTTACGGTTATATTCCCGTCGAACCGACATACAGCGGCAGTAATATTCCCCAAGTCGTCTGTCTGAACCCAAAACTTCACAAAGTCGAATTCAGTCGAATATGACAGAAAATATGCTTTGATTCTCGTCCCGAAAACATCACGGTCACAAAACCGCAAAAACGCTTCATCCCTGCTTTGGATAAGTTTAATCATTCGCAAGCTCCTTTGCAAGAAGTCTTATCAGCTTTTCGCTTTCTGCGATATCTTCCTTTTTCAGCACGCACGACGGGGAATGAAGATAACGGCAAGGCAAAGACACGGTAACGGTTTTGATTCCGCCTGCGGTTTTGTGAATAATTCCTGCATTGTTACCGCCGGCAACCGCCGATTTCACCTGAGCCTTGATTCCGTTCTTTTCTGCGATTTCCATAGCTTTGTCAAAAAGTTCCCGCGGATACACCGTTCTCCTGTCCATAAACGAAATTGCCGCGCCCTCTCCCAATCTGCAAACCTGTTTTGATTTAGGAACATCTGCAAGGTCGGCGGCGGTAGTAGTTTCAACCACTATCGCATAATCTGGATCAATCCTGTATGCAGCCGTACCGGCAATTCCGAGTCCTACCTCCTCGCCTGCCGAGAAATTAAAATACATATCGCAAGGCAGCTCTGATTTAATCATATTTATAAGTATAGCGCAGCCGGCTCTGTCGTCCAGCGCCTTACCCTTGATAAATCCGTCGCCGTACTCAACAAATTCCGAATTGAAATACGCGCAGTCACCGGGTGATACGAGAGTCTCTGCCTCATTTAAATCCTCTGCGCCGATATCTATATAAAGCTCGGACGGAACCTCGGAGCGTTCCTTTGCCGAGAGAAGATGAACGGGCTTCAAGCCTATCACACCGTTAACTTTTTTCTTGCCGACAGTTACGGTTCTGCCGAGCATAACTCTGCTGTCAATTCCTCCGACGCACTCAAAATCAAGAGTTCCGTCATCGTTTACGCAGGTTATCATCATAGCTACCTCGTCCATATGAGCGTCGAGCATAACTTTTTTTGCAGGTTTGACAACGCCTTTTTTAAATACAATCAGGTTGCCGAGCGGATCTGTTTCATAGGAATCGGCGTAATCCTTAATCTCTTCAATTATAAAATTTCTGACTTTGTCCTCTCTGCCCGATGTACCGTTGAGCAGAGAAAGCTTCTTTATAAGTTCAAGCATCGGTTCCGCCTCCCAAAATATATTCGGCTATAAGCCTTGCGCTGTTTTCAATATCGGAAACACTTATAATCTCAGCTCCGGTATGCATATTCCTTAACGGAATTGAAATCAACGCAGTTTTTATTCCACCCTTAGTCACCGCAATATGGTCGGCATTGGTTCCCGTTGCCTCGCCCATAATTTCTACCTGATAAGGTATTCCCTTTTCTTCGGCAACGGCTTTCAGTTTCTCGGAAGCGGCATAATTCAAAATCGGCGCATAGCCTATCATCGGGCCTTTGCCGAGTATGCCGTACTTTTTGTCCGTCATTCCGTGAGCCGCGGCAAAGCTGACATCTACGCTTATGCACTCGTCGGCCTGAACCGAAAAGCTGCCTGTTTTCGCTCCCGAACCTCCGGTTTCCTCAGAGCAGGAAAACATAAGCTTAACCGTCGGGTGCTCGGCGCTCTGAGCTACAATTTCCGCCGCGCGCAGAATAACAGCACAGCCTGCTCTGTCGTCCAACGCCGCCGAGCATATCCTGTCGCCGCACAAATCAAGCTGAGGACAGCGCACAGTAACTCTGTCGCCGGGACTTATGATTTTTTTCGCTTCTTCCATACTCATTCCTATATCTACAAGCATAGAATCAAAGCCTTTTACCTTTTTAGCGTCCTCCGCCGTAGTAAGGTGCGGAGGGGTCGATGTTATTACGCCGTAAACCGGCTCTTTGCCCCATACGGTAACATCCTGAGCCGCCATAACTCTCGCGTCTGCTCCGCCGCATTTGTCAATCCGTAAAAAGCCGTCTTCGATCGCAGTGACTATCATTCCGATTCTGTCCATATGAGCGTCGAGAAGAAAGGTTTTGCCCTTGCCTTCAAGGGTTGCCACGGCGTTGCCGTATGAGTCACGGTAAGCGGTCATAAATTTGCCTGCAAGCCCGACAAGCTCCTCGGCAATATCGTCCTCCGAACCCGAAGTACCGTTTTTGTATGCAAGATTATTTATCAGATTTTTTAATTCTGACACCCTAATCACCTCAAATTGTTAGTATGCTTAAAATACCTTGGTTATTTATTATACATTCAAACAGAAAAATGTGCAATAATATTTGATTTTCTTTTTGATATAGTTTATAATTAAATTTACAAACATATCGGAGGTAAATGTATGGACGAACATAAATATGAAGTAATAGACACTTCCGGCTCTGATTACGGTCAAAACGACAACGACTGGAAAAAAGGCAAAAAAAAGAAGATGAGCAAGGGCGTCAGAGCTTTGATTGCAATTCTGCTCGTTTTTGTAATAGTTATCGGAACAGGCTCGGCGGTTGTTTACCTTTATCTTGATAAAATGAATTACGGCGATTCCGTAGGCGAGGTTGATCCGAACCTTGACGCGGACGAAGCTCTCAGCTTTGACAACCAAAGCGACGCAGACAAAGATATCCGTGCGAATCTCGACGACAATCAAATCTGGTATGACGACAGAGTTTATAATATACTCCTTGTCGGCGTTGACTACGGCGATGAAGAAAAAGTTATGTTCGAGGGCGCTTATCTGCCGCGTTCCGACTCAATGATTTTGATTTCAATAAACTCGGTCACCAACACTATAAATATGGTTTCCCTCTCCCGTGCCGTTTATGTCGCAATTCCGGGACACGGTAACAAGAGACTCAATACCGCCCACGCATACGGCGGAGCTACTATGCTTGTAGATACCATTGAGCAGAATTATAAAATCAGAATCGACAAATATATTACGGTTGATATTTCCGGCTTTACCGATATTATTGATATTCTCGGCGGAGTCCAGATTGAAATGACTGCCGCCGAAGCTAAATATGTACTCGGCAAAAATCAGGCGGGCACATACAATCTCAACGGAAAACAGGCAACATCGTATTCGAGACTGCGTTCAATCGACTCCGACCGTAAGCGTACGGGAAGACAGCGCGCCGTGCTGAACGCAATCGTAAATAAATTCAGAAAATCCTCCGTCAGCACAATGCTCGGACTTCTCGACGATGTTCTGCCGCTCGTTACAACAAACTTCACAAAGACAGAGCTTATTTCGCAGGTAAGCAACGCGCCAAAATACCTCGCAATGTCGATAAACGAGGATATAATTCCTCACAACGCAACAAACCTTACAATGCGTGACGGCAAAGAGGTTCTGATACTTAACTGGGACGAAACCAAAAAATATGTCCACGACTTGCTCTACCCCGATATGATTCCGCAATCGCTTGAAGGAACAACCGATAAATAATTTAATACGGCTCCGCGTCATCAAAGTCACGGAGCCGTATTTTTATTCATTGTTTTCGGTCAAACGAGGAATATATGCCTCCAAACGGTATATAGGCTGTCCGAGGTCGGTAAATCTCTGTTCATACTCGGTAACTATATTACCCTCAAAGCCGCTGTTATGTAAATCAAGTGAAATATTTTTAAGCATAAAGCCGTTCTGTGAAAGCTGCTCCAAAGAGAATTCAAAAAGTTTCATATTATCCGTTTTTTGATGGATTTCCGCATTTTCCGTCATAATATCACGATAGATTTTAAGGAAATTCCTGTGAGTCAGGCGATGGTTTGCATATCTGTTTTTGGGATACGGACATGAAAAATTCAAATAAATTCTGTCAATGGAATTATCGGGAATGTAGCACGGAAGATACTCCGCCCCACCCTTCAAAAATTTAAGGTTCGGGATTTGTCGGGACTTGGCGTTTTCCGCCGCAGCAACTATAACATTTGCAACCTTTTCAACCGCAAGATAATTTATATCCGGGTTGCGTTCGGCAATTTCGCAGGCGAACTGTCCCTTGCCGCAGCCGATTTCAAGGTGAACGGGATTGTCATTGCCGAAAAGCTCATAAAAATCAAGATAGGTTTTGTTATCCAATGCGGTTATAAAATTCTTGTCGTCGGTTTGCATCATAATAATATAATCGCCACATTCTTCAAGCCGCTGTTCAAGATACTTTTTTCTTCTCATTCTCATAGGTATTTCTCCGTATTCAAATTATTTTACTTATATTTATAATTTCATCAAATTCATTATCGGTAAGCGGTCTGCCGAGCTTAACCGTCTTTTTCGCCGCTTCGCATAAAATATATCTCTGTCTGTTTTTATCGGAAATCTCACTTCTGATAAAAGCTCTTTTTTCGCAAAGCCAATCAAGAATTCCGTCAATTTGGTCAGGCAAATTCGATTCCACGGCATTTTTAATCGCTACCGACGCCGCCGGCGAAGCCCCTCCCGTACTGATTCCGATACACAAATTTTCACGAAGAATAACGCTCGGAAAAATGATATCGCATAAATCCTGCATATCAACGGCGTTGACGGGTATATGACGCGCCTTGCAAAGACGAGCTATAAACTCGTTTTTTTCGCGATTCTCGGCGGCTACTACAAATACGGGGAAAGAGTCTAAATCCTCCTCGCAAAAGCGCCGATTCTCAACGGAAACGCTGTCCATATGCAGTATTTCCTCAGAAACATCTTCGGAAATCACACGGATATAAGCTCCGAAAGGCAAAAGTCTTTTAATTTTTTCAACGGCATGGCTTCCGCCGCCGCAAATCAGAATTTCTTTGCCGTTCAAATCCGTAAACAACGGAAAATAATGCATATTCTTAACCCTCATTCATAATAATACTGCATACCGTTTTCGGTTTCAAGGCTTCTTACACGAACTCCGAAAATTTCCTCGATTACTCCGTCTGATATCAATTCAGCCGGAGTTCCTCTGAAAACGATCCGTCCGTCACTCATTGCCGTAACACAATCTGAAATTTTCAGGGCAAGCAGTATATCATGCAGGACAAGAATTACTGTTTTACCGCTGTCGGCAAGCTCCCGCACGATATCGGCAAGCTTCATCTGCCAGCCTATATCAAGGTAGGTCGTCGGCTCGTCCATTACAATTATAGGAGACTGCTGAGCAAGAGCCATTGCTATATACACCTTCTGTCTCATACCTCCGGACAGCGACGAGAGCGGCTTTTCCGCAAGATCGGCAACGCCCATTCTATGCATCGCTTCATCTGCAAGTCTGAAATCCTCTTTGCCGTATCGGCGCGGATAGTTAAGATACGGGAATCTGCCGTGAAGCACAAGTCTGCCGACGGTAATATCAGGCACATTTCTGCCCTGAGTCAGATAAGCGGCGCACTTAGCCGTATCCTGAGGAGTCATTTCAGATATCGGCTTGCCTGAGAGAAACACCTCGCCCGATTTCAGCGGAATAAGTCCGAGCGCCGTTTTGATAAGCGTACTCTTACCGCATCCGTTACAGCCGATAACGGTGGTGATTTTGCCCTCCTCGGCATTGAAATCAACCGAGTGCAATATTTCTGTTTTGCCGTATCCGGAGGATACTTTTTTCATTTCAAGCATACCGTCTGCCTCCCTTGGTACGAATCAGCAGGGCAATAAACACAGGCCCTCCGATAACGGCCATCAATACGCCCACGGGCATTTCAAACGGTGAAAATATTATTCTTGAAACTGTATCGCACATCGCAACAAAAGCTCCGCCGGACAGTATGCAGAAAGGTATCAGCTTTCCGCTTTCGCTTCCTACAATTCTTCGTGCAAAGTGCGGAACTATAAGTCCGATAAATCCGAGCAATCCCGAAAAGCTGACTGCCGCGCCTGCCAAAACAGCGGACAGTACAAGAAAAATTATTCTGTAATTTTCAACCTTTAAGCCTATTCCTCTTGCGGTTTCGTCACCGAGAGTAACAACATCAAGCTCATTGCAAAGAGTAAGCAGAATCAAAAGGCTTATAACTATAAAAACAGCCGCAGGTAAAAGGCGGTTATAAGACACCGAAGAAAATCCGCCGACTCTGAAATCCACGCTCATCGCCGCCGCATCGCTGTCAAGAACAGCCACAGACTCGCAAAGCGCATTGAGTATAGCGTTAAACGCAACGCCGCCGAGAATAACTGTTGTTTTAGACGCACCGGTTTTAACCGCAAAAAGCGATATTACCGCCACCGTGATAAGGCTGCCGATAAACGCCGCCGCAGAAACAGTCCAACCGGATACAGCACCTAAGGCGCAAGCAACGGTAACTCCGAGTCCTGCACCCGAATTAACGCCGATTATGCTCGGTGAAGCAAGCTTATTTGAAAGGACGCTTTGCAAAGTACCGCCCGAAGCCGCAAGCGCAGCTCCCGCAAACAAACACGCAAGAGTCCTCGGTGCTCTCGAATACAGTAAGATGCTTCTTACGGAATTATCCGCTTCACCCATCAGGATTTTTAAAAATACAGGCGGTGAAAAATTAACCGTTCCGAAGCAAATACTTGCAACCGCCGCCGCAACAAATATTAAAGCGGCGATAAGAAGTTTATATTTGTATTTAATCCGCCGCTTCGCCATACAAGCACTCCTCTAAGCGTTCATAAGCCTTTGCCCATTCGGCATTGGGTTTGAGATTAAAAAATCTTTTATCCATATAATAGATCTTGCCGTTTTTAACGGCGTCAAGCTCATTCCACAGAGGATCGTCACCGAGAGTCTTGATTATATTCTCCTTTGTTCCCTCGGTATCGTCTCCCGACTGAACGATAAAGATTTTATCGGGATTTTGAAGTACAATACTCTCCATACTGAGGTTTTCAAGCAAGGATTTATCCTTATCGGCAATATTAACGCAATTAAATGTTGCAAGCATTTCGCCGAGAACATTATTTTTGCTATTTTTCGCCCTTATGCTCGTTGCCGACGCGCGCATAACAAGAACGGTCTGTTCAGGTTCATTTTCACGGCGCTGATGAATCTCATCAATCTCGAATTTGAGGCTTTCACCGTACTTCTGATAATTTTCACTCTTGCCGGTTATATCGGTACATATTTTCAACATTCTGAGATAATCGTCAAAATCGGACACATCAAAATACGCAACCGTTATTCCGGCATTATCGAGCGAGCTTTTCCATTCCACATTCTGAAGCGTATTGGTGCTTGCAATTACAAAATCCGGCTTTGCAGACAAAAGCAGCTCAAAATTCAATTTTTTTGTATTGCCGAGATTAACCGCATCCTCCGGCATATCCAATCCGAAATCGTCCCATGCGTCATCGGCGCTCGCGCAGACAGTACCGCCGGCAAGCATCCATACATCTGCATAACTACCAAGCAGAGCGGCAACTCTTTTCGGCTCATTCACCGTAACGGTATTACCCATATCGTCGGTAAAAGTATATCCGTCAGGTTCCGTTTTATCCTCAGTTTTAACGCAGCCCGGCAAAATAATGATGAGCGCCGCTATAATAACGCAAACGATTTTTTTCATAAACTAACCTCTTTATCAAAATGTCAGTCCGACTTTTGCGCCGGACTGATCTTTGATTTATTATTTTATCAATTTTTCTTCAACATATTCAAAACCGAGGCGGTTAACGGTATCGGCGAATCTTTCTCCCTTTTCGCCCTCGTCCTTGAAAAGTAAAATTGCCTTTTCAACGGTATCGAGGACTTCGTTCTCATCTGTGAAAAGCTTTACGAGGGGTTTTCCGTGTGCAAACTTCTTACCCCATCTGCCGCCGATATATATTTTGTATCCGTTGGTATATTCTTCGGTAACTCCAAACGGACATTTATTCTTACAGCGTCCGCAGCTTGTGCAGACATCGCCGTCAAGATTTACCTTACCGTCCTTAACCGAAGCCGCCTTTACGGGACAGTTCTTCTCAATCTGACAAACCTTACAGCCGCGGCACTTTGAAAGGTCAAACTTCGGTACGCGCTGACCGACTATTCCGAGGTCGTTAAGGTTGGGTTTAACGCAGTTATTGGGACAGCCTCCGACCGCAATCTTGAATTTATGCGGAAGCGGAGTATTGTGAAATCCCTTGTAAAAGCGCTCGTGCATCTTCTCGCTGAGCGAATAGGTGTCGATAAGTCCGTACTGACAGGTAGTTCCCTTGCAGGAAACAACGGGTCTTACGAGTGCGCCCGTTCCGCCTGTTTCGAGTCCCCTGTCGGCAAGGAATTCTATGATACTGTCTATATCTTCATAGTGAACGCCCTGAATTTCAAGCGTAAGTCTTGTCGTCATAGCAATTTCGCCGGTTCCGAAACGCTTTGCGGCTTCGGTAATCGACTGCATCTCGTCCGCTGTAATTTTACCGTTTTTGGTTATAACTCTTACATTAAAAACATCATCGGTTCTTTTATCCCAAAGACAGCCGAGAGCCTTGACTCTTTTAATATCATCCTGCGACGGCTTGTTTCCCTGTTTAGAAACCTTGTTTACTGCATTTTCCGACATGGAACATTATCTCCCTTCAACATTAAGCGATTATTTGCAACATTCGTCCGAATTCGCTCAAAACCGATATGAATTATAACATATATTTTGGTCAAGAACAATAGCGGACGCAAAAATTTATAGTAAGAAATAAAAGTAAGAAATAAAAGGAAACCAATAAAAAGAATAGTAACAATAAACAAAACATTTTTACCGCGGAAGAAATACATTATATATTATACAGAATAATTTAATTGCGAAAAAAAACACATA
>JAQXHF010000084.1 GCA_029007095.1 Clostridia bacterium
CATTTCTATTTTTGATTTATAATTTTTAATTTGTTCTTTTATAATGTTGCTGATTTCCTCAGGTCTGGCGTTCACCTATACATCGCTCCCTTCAATTCATGCAACTCTTTTTTAATACTGCCGTCGATAACCTTTCCGTCAACAGTTACCTTAACTCCGCCGATAAGGGATTTGTCAACCGAGCAGTCAAGCCCGATTCTGTGACCGCAAACCTTTTCAAGCTTCGCTTTCAATGCGGCTTTTTCGTCCTCGGTCAGCTCTGTCGCGCTGACTACCTCAGCCGTTGAAACTCCGTTTGAAGCGTCGCTAAGCTTCTTAAAATCGGCTATGCAGTCATAAATCTCGCGTATCCGTCCACGGTCGCAAAGCAGAGATACAAACGAAACTACATACTCGTTGACTCTGCCGCCGAATGCCGCTTCGATTGCGGCGATACGGTCATATTTGGATATGTCCGGCGAAGCAAGAAAATCAATATACTCCGAATTTTCCGTCATAATTTCCGATATGGTATCGAGGGCGTCCGAATATTCGTCAACGCAGTCATTTTCCAAAGCAAGCGCAAAGAGCGCCTCGGCATATTCGTTACTTATCCGAGCCATCGCCGTCACCTATCCCCTCTATGAAAGAGTCGATAAATTTGCGCTGATCGTCCGAGTTTATCTCGCGCTCAAGCATCTTTTCGGCAAGGAGCGTCGAAACATCGGCAATCTCATGCTTGATATCGTCCGAAGCCTTTTTCTTTTCAAGCTCAATCTCATTCTGAGCGCGGCGAAGCATACCGTCCGCCTTTTCCTTTGCGTCCGTGATAATTTTTTCGCTTCTCTTGTCGGCTCTGAGGGTGGCGTCCTTTATCATTGCCTCTGCCTCGGCGTCAACCGATTTAAGCTTATCCTCATATTTTTGCTTATCTGCAAGAGCCGCTTTTTAAGTTTCCTCCGCTTCTGCATACTGCTCGTCAATATTCGCCTTTCTCTGATCGACAAATTTGCGAACTCTGGCATAAAGAAACTTCTTGAACAGGAGAAAAATTATCAAAAGATTGCAAAGCGATATCAATATCTGCCATATATTTATGGATATGACATCCAAGTTTTGCATTACCAATTCACTCCCGACGGCGTCAGCCGATGATGTTCATAAGGATATCTACAAGTCTGCCCGGTGCAACAAAGATAAGAAGAATTGCGATAACAAGAGCATAAAGACCTGTTGTTTCTGCAATAGCGCAACCCATTATCATAGTTGTTGTAACGCTGCCCTTACATTCGGGCTGGCGGCCTATCGCCTCGCAAGCCTTTGCAACTGCGTTACCTTCACCGATACCGGGGCCGATACCTGCGATCATTGCCATACCTGCGCCGAGAGCGCAGCATCCGAGAATAATACCTATTGCGATTGCTGTCATAATAATAACCTCCGTTTTTTATTTAACAGTCTCATATTGAGCTGTTTTCTTTTTACGATTTTTCTTTTTCTCCATTCGCTTCTGCCACTCCTCGACCGGGAAAGCTCCGGCAACATAGAGCATAGTCAGCATTGCGAAAATGAAAGCTTGCATACATCCGCTGAAAATGTCAAAGTAAAGCGACAAAATTGCAGGAATTCCTATCTGGAACAACGGGAACTCACCGAGCTTGCCCGGAATCCAACTCAGAAGCATATGAGATAATCCTTGCAGTCCCGTAGCAACAAGAGCTGAAATTACCGTTCCCGAAAGAACATTGCCGTAATGACGGAACGACATTGAAACCGGCGTTGCAAATTCGCTGATGATATTGAAAGGCGTCAGCACGGGAACAGGCTGAGTAAAGCTCTTTAAATAGTTCAGCAGTCCGCCTTTGAGCTTATAATAGGTTATAAGAATAAACACTATTACCGCCCATCCGGCGACAACATTTATATCCGAGGTCGGCGGAAAAATTCCGAGCATTGAGGAAAGACTCGAAAAAGCCGACAGAGCCAGAATTCCGCAGATGAAAGGTGAAAATGATTTGAAGTATTCGCCCATATTTTCACTTACAAGCTCGTCCGTTTTTTCTACAATCCATTCTGCAAATGCCTGACGGCGCGTTTCGCATTTTTCAGTCAGTCCATGCGTAAGGAAAAGACACAGGAAAAAGAGCGAAATCATTATAAGCCATGTGTTCACCTGACTTTCCGTAATCGGAAGATCCTGTATCGGCATTGGAATCGTGAAAAATATCCTTGCGCCCTCTATTGCCACTCCGTCGGACGCAGGCTTTGTTATAACCTGTATCGCCATAGCGCAGACAAGCGGCAGTATCATCATAAATATCAGCACGGCGTCAATTAACTTGAAGCTCATGCTTTTTCTGTTCATTAGGCGTCACCTCCGTTTAAACGAACTTTACGGTCAGTTGTTCTGCTTGAAAAGCGGTCTGAAAATAATCGCTATCCTCGGAAACAGCAGCGGCAGAAGCACCGCTATCGGATTGAAGCATTTGAATATACAACCAACCGCCGCAAAAGCTATAAGCATCAGCGTACGCAGACTTTGCGACAGCTTGATTTTTTTCTTCGCGCCCTCCTCGTCGAGCAAAACCGCTTGCTGCACCGTGTATCCCATCAAAAAGAAATTAAGCACCGCGGCAGTAAAGCCGAGCAGATTACCGAGAGCCACCCGATAGCTCCAATAGCCGAGCAAAAGAAACACAAGCTCCATAACGGCGCTGAATATCAAAGTAAATGCCGCGATAAAAAGCGTTTCTTTTTTTACGGTAGAATCTATCTTTTTCATTGCCCGTCCTCCATTTCCGTATGGATATCCTATACATTTTGTTATTATAACATAAAATTTCGGCTTAGTCTACTGTAAAATATATATAAAATTATTTTTTCCTACACCGTTTAAATATTGTATAAATGCTCATTAAGTAAAAGCGCGGTATTATTTAAGAAAGGGAGAGTCAAGTTGATTGTTGCACCCGTTTGTCTTTTGTGCTAAAATATATTCAGCAAGAAAAAGGAGTGTTGTTTTATGAAAATTGCCGTTATCGGCTGCGGTTCTATCGCAAACAGCCAACATATACCGAATTACATAAAAAACGATAAGGTTGAAATTAAATATTTTTGCGACATTATACCGGAAAGAGCAAATGCCGCCGTTGAAAAGTACGGCTGCGGTATCGCCGTAACAGACTATCACGATATTCTTAAAGATGATGAGGTCGAGGCGGTATCGGTCTGCACTCCCAATAATGTTCACCCCGTAATATCAATGGATTTTCTCAAAGCCGGTAAAAATGTGCTTTGCGAGAAGCCTGCCGCGAAAACATACGACGAAGTTTTACAAATGCAGAAGGTTCAGCACGAAACAGGCAAGGTTCTGAACATAGGAGTTGTAAACAGATTTAACAGCGCGGTTCAGCGCGTTAAAAAGTACATCGAGGACGGCAAGCTCGGTGAAGTCTATCATGTGTATATAAGTTTCAGGGCGCACCGCTCTATACCGGGACTCGGCGGAGCTTTCACAAACAAAGATATTGCCGGCGGCGGAGTGCTTATCGACTGGGGCGTTCATTATATCGACCTTGTTATGTACTGCTGCGGCGATCCTCAGCCGCTTACCGTTTCCGGCGAAGTATTCAGCAAGCTTGGCGTTGATATAAAAAACTATACATACCGTCAAATGTGGGCAAGCGAACCCGACTGCAACGGAGTTTATAATGTAGAGGATTCGGTTACGGCACTGGTGAGAACAGCAGGTCCTGTCTTCACCGTCCACGGCGCATGGGCGCAGAATATCGGTGAGAACGAAACATATATTGATTTCATGGGTACAAAGGGCGGCATAAGACTCCAATACGGAGGAGGTTTCAAGGTTTATACCTCCGAATACGACAGCCTTGTAGAATATGAGCCTGAATTCAAAACGGAAGATATGTACGAGAAAGAAATTAACGCTTTTATCGGCTGCATCGAGAGCGGCGAAAAATTACAGTCGCACATCGACACAGCGGCGATTACCGCCAAAATAATGCAGGCTATCTATGACTCTTCGGAACAGCACAGAGAAATAGATTTGACAAAATAAGAGGAATTTGCCGCACAAAATCCCTGCTTGTTACGACATAATACAAAAACCCACCCGAAGAAGAATGAAAATTTCTTTTTCGGGTGGGTTGTCTTTTATAGATGAAGTGTTTGCTTTCGCAAAAATTAAGCAAAGCTTTCCCGGCTTATCATTTTCCGATTATTTATTTTTCATAACCTCATCAAGCTTTGTTTTAGGATTCTTTTCTCTGAAATCTTCGAGAAGCCTGCCGATTTTTGCATTGACCGAATCGACTTCTCTTTCAAATTCGGCGGCAGATGTTCTCAGCACTCCGAAGCGCACAGCGGATAGCTGTATAAGATTATCCGAGGTGACAACGCGCACACGGTCGTTTTTGCCTATTTCGGAAATCAGCTTTTCGATATACACATCGCCAAGCTCGCGTTCCTTTGTATAAACAACATGAATGTTGTGAAAATCGAACCTTTCGCCCATATTCCCCGGCACTTTGTATGCGTCGAAAACCAACACAACATTATTTTTTGTATATGCGCTGTAATTGCACATTATCTCCATCAGCCGTTCTCTTGCCGCTCCGAGGTCGGTTTCGGCAAGGCTTTTAAGCTCCTCCCAAGCAAAGATAACATTATATCCGTCTACGAGAACATAGCTCTTTCGCTCGGTCAGTTCAATATCCGTGTTTTCGTTTTCATTCTTTTTTACGGTCGGGCGGTAAAGCTCGTACTTCGGCTTGCCGAATTCGCGCTCCATTATCGCTTCAAGCTCCTTGTCGTCAATATGCAGATTCCTGCGGTTGACCGGCGGAGTGTATGGCTTTTCTTTTTTCAGGCAGCTTTCAAGATGCATATACTCCGACACCTTGTTCCACTTTACTCCGAAGCCTCCTCCGTGAGCGCAGAATACAGAATCGGGCGTGTTTTCAAGGTCGGCTTCGGGATTGTATTTAAGCTCGTCAATTATCTTTTCCGCGTCGTGACATTCGGCATATCCCGCGTTTTCGCAGTAAAGTCTTCCTCTGCCGCTTGTGTATGACGCGACTTCGGAAGCGTAACCGTTGAGCGATGTTACGGGAGCTTTGCCGCGCAGAACAGAAATACCGCCCATCTCTTCCGGCGCGTCAAACTCACCGGACTTCATTCGTATATCATTTATCGCCCTGCCTATCTGTTCACTCGGAACTTCAAGTCTGAACGAATACCACGGTTCAAGCAGTTTCGATTTTGCCTGCATAAGTCCCTGACGGACTGCACGGTAGGTCGCCTGACGAAAATCTCCGCCCTCGGTATGCTTTATATGCGCTCTGCCTGCCGCAAGAGTAATTTTCATATCGGTTATAGGTGAACCGGTCAAAACGCCGAGGTGCTGTTTCTCCGAGAGGTGCATAAGAATAAGTCTTTGCCAATTTTTGTCGAGATTATCCTCACTGCAATCGCTTGCAAATTTCAAACCGCTTCCTCTCGGCAAAGGTTCCATTATAAGGTGAACCTCTGCATAATGTCTGAGCGGCTCGTAATGACCGACACCCTCAACGGTATCGGTTATCGTTTCTTTATACATTACTCTGCCGGAGTCAATGTCAACTTTCACGCCGAAGCGCTCATCGACAATGCTTTTGAGTATTTCCGCCTGAATTTCGCCCATCAGACCAACATGAATTTCTTGAAGCTGACTGTTCCATGTGATGTGAAGCTGCGGATCTTCCTCTTCAAGCTCTCTGAGCTTGGGCAGCATTGTCTGTGCGTCGCAGCCTTTCGGCAGAACTACGCGGTAATTCATAACGGGTTCAAGTATAGGCTCGTTTCCCGAAGCTTCAAAGCCGAGTCCCTGTCCGTTATGCGTTTTGGACAGTCCGGTAATCGCGCATATCTCTCCCGCTTCGGCGCAGTCGGCTGTCACGAATTTCGCGCCGGAATATATCCTTATTCCGCTGATTTTTTCACCGGCTACCGTATCACGAACTTTAAGCGTTCCCCCGGTAATTTTCATATGAGTAAGTCTTACGCCCTGCGGATCATGACTGATTTTAAACACCCTCGCTCCGAAAACATCGGGATAATCGGGTTCAAGAGTGTAGCGGTCCAATGCATCCGTGAATTCGTCAATTCCGTCAAGCTTCAATCCCGAACCGAAAAAGCAAGGGAATATCTGTCTGCCCCTGACCGCTTCTGCTATTTCCGAATCGTCTATTTCTTCGCCGTTAAGATATTTTTCCATAAGCTGTTCGCTGCACAGAGCAAGTCCCTCGTCAATCGACTCTTTACTGCTGAAACTGACAAAATCGCCGTCAAGCTCGGAATTAAGATTGCCGATTATTTCCTCTTCGGTCTTTCTTGCAAAATCCATTTTAGTCACAAAGACAAAAACAGGAATATTATAAGCTTTAAGCAGTTTCCAAAGTGTGCGCGTATGCGGCTGAACTCCGTCAAGACCGCTGATAACAAGTATCGCGTAGTCAAGCACCGACAAGGTACGCTCCGTCTCAGAAGAAAAATCAACATGACCGGGCGTGTCGAGCAAAGTTACTTCCGTTTTACCTGTCGTAAAAACCGCTCGGCTTGCAAAAATCGTTATACCTCGCTCCCGTTCGAGGATATGCGTATCCAGAGCCGTATCGCCATGATCGACGCGGCCTATTTTGCGAAGCTTGCCGGTGCGGTACAAAACAGCCTCGGCAAGCGTTGTTTTTCCGGCGTCAACATGAGCCAAAATTCCTGCAACAATCTTTTTCATAATAACCTCGGTAAAACGAAAATATAATAAATAATTTTACCAAAAATCTTGTTAAAAGTAAATAACCAAAATATGCAATAAAGTTAAATCATAAAAACAAAAGCACCTCCAAAGAAGTGCTTTCAGGAATTTAATCGTCATATTCTCCGGTTCGTATGTTAAACCGCAGATTTTTGTTGTCGCCGTTTTCCGCGTATTTGATTTCCATAATATCGGGTTTGGAAAACTCCGCCGATTTAATTATAATATCCTTTTCGGCAAAGGTGTCGTTCAGGACATTTTTCTGCTGCTGAGTGTATTCGCTGACATTGTCGGAAATGAACAGCAGATTGCCGAAAATACCGTTAACTTTGGCAAGGAGCTTCCTCTGCTCAAAATTCAGCTTAATGTTGCTGTCGCGCAGCAGGAAAACATCGGGATCATTCTGCCACGCTCTGCCGTCAAGGTGTCGCCTGAAAATACTGTTGGAAACAGCGTGGGGAGTAGAAACATCTTCGCGGGTTATATGCTTTGAACGCTTCCATTTCAAGGAAATGTCAGAACCTATGCGGCAGTAATCCACTTTTCCGAAAGCAGGCATCATCGGAACTCCGCAGCCGAGTATCAGCTTATCGCCGCAACACTCACGCAGGAAGTCCATAGCGTCGCACATGATTTCTCCGCGGGATTTATTATGCATCGGCATAACGCAGGCGCCGTAAAGGAAATCAAGCTTAACAAGGTCAAATCCCCAATCGTTGAGCACGGTGTCAAAAACATTTTTTATGTAAGCTCTGGCAGACTCATTGTAAATATCCATCGAATAGAATCCGCCCCAGTTGTGACCGGTGTTATAAGGCTTGCCGTTTTTGTCCCTGATAAACCAATCCGGATGCTCTTTAAAAACTCTTGACGATTTAACCGCCGCAAACGGAGCAAGCCACAAACCGGCTTCCATATTATTCTTATGAATTTCATCTGCAATGCGCTTCATTCCACCGGGGAACTTCTTTTTATCTGTAATAAGCCAATCACCGATAGCGGCCTGATAGCCGTCGTCTATCTGGAAACAGTCAAATTCCGCGTCAAGCTCGCTTATGCTTTTAAGGTCGCGAAAAACAATCTGCTCTGTGATGTTTCCGTAATAATTATACCATGTTGTATAGCCTGTTCTGCGTTTATTTGTTTGGCAGACAACGCCCATTTTTTCAAAATAGCGGTCAAAAGCTTCGTCATAGCCGCCGTTGATAACGGCAAACGAAAGCAAATTTTTTGCTTTATCAAAGCTGACTCCTTCAAGCTCTTTTTCGATTATAACGGCGCTGTTTTGCACATCAAAAGACACGCAGGTATATCCGCTTCTTTCATCTAACGAGCCGAAAATCGTTACATCTTCACCGCGCCTTACATATCCGTATGACCAGCCGTAAAAGAAGTCGGGCTTTCTCGGAAATTTGTGAAAAAGCGAATCTCCCGATTTAGGAAGTCCTATGGCCTTGATGGGATTTTTTGTTATGCAGAATTCGGTAAGGCGCGATAACTCATGCATACTCTCTCCCACAGAATATTCAAAGCTGTCCGTCCAGCTCTGATAACCGTTGACAAAAATTTTGCTGTCTTTCGCGTAACGGTACGGCAGTTTAAAGCAAAGCTTTTTAAAAGTAACTGCCGTTTTGGGAGTTATATTTGCGTACAGGCAGTCTTTTTCCGTTGTAACCGTTATTTCAAAATGTTCGTTTTGAAGCGACTGTGTGCTGTGTTCTTTTCCGTTTGCCATATAGACCGCAGAAAAAGACAAATTTTTAAAATCCATAGTTTCCTCCTTAATTAAGTCTTATTTTGAACAAATAATTAACCCATTTATACTTTTCTGATATCAAAAGTGAATCCGGCATTGTCCTCATACCAAAGCGGGAAATTAGTTCCCCAGACATTGTCTTGAAGCACATAAGATATACCGTCTTTTTTATGGCTTTCAATTTTGTTATCGTATTCAAGAATCTTACCCTTGCCGACAGATACAACGGGCGAATGACGGTTGATAATTTCAAAGCTGCCGGCCGCATTTTTAATTACGCTTTTTTCAATAGCATGCAGATTTCTTCCGCCCATTGATACGGTACTTTTATAGTCAATTTCGCTTCCGAGCTTAATCATAGTAAAGTCCTCGGCCTCAGGATACAGGTGCAGGAAAATAGCTTCGGGGGTGCGGCAGGCGTCTTTTCCAAACCATGAAAGGCTGAACGAAAGACCGTTTTTATCAAGTGTATAGATAATCTGTACCGTCCTCGGCGCGCCGACCTTTTTCGAAAGCTCTTCGGCACATTTGAGACTTACAAAAAGTTTGACTCGCTCGTCATTTTCCTCGCTTCTTACATCGGAAAGCTTATAGAAAAAACTTCCTCCCGGATATTTTTTATCAAAGCGGTTCAGCATAGGTTTACCGAAATCCGGGTATGCCCAAACTCCGTTCTTGTCCATATTACGCGAATAATGATTGAACCAAAAATCATAATCCTTGCTTGTATAGGAGCGGTACTCTAAAAACGGGCGGTCATTTGGCTTAACTATATCGGCGCCTTTATATGTAAAGCTTCCGATTCCGCCAAATTCATTCACCGACAGAGTAAAATCGGAATACTTTACTTTTCCGTCGGATTTTTTAAAGTTTTTAATATTTAAAGGTTCTTTCGGTCTGAGCAGACTTAGAGCCGTCTCAGCCTGTTCTCTGTGTTCCGTAGTAAGAGCGTTCAAAGCCTTGTCAATGTAATCTCGCTGTTCCTGCCAGCTCTTTTCGATAACGCTGTATGAGTGAGCGTTCCCGAAAGCTGTGAGCTTGTAAACAAGTCCCTTCGGAAAAGCCGCAAACGGGTGGCGGATTTTGATTTTATCTTTCTTTCTTGCTTTATTGAAATCATTTTTCAAATAGTTTTCATAATCCGAAAAATGAATTTTTGAATCCATGCCGCAGGTATGCTCTCCGATACACAAAAGCGCGTCGGAAAACAGCTTATATTCGTCGCTTGTTTCGGTCATCGAGCCTTCGCTGAGCCATTGCCTTTTCAGGCTCATCATCTCGCGCAGAGCCGCCGATTTATACGGATCGGCAGCGCTTCCGTGAATCCAACTGTCACCGATTTCGTTTTCAACAACGGGCAGTTTATCTTTGACTTTCCAAATAATTTCTGCAAAATCGTCAAGCGTTCCGGCTACTACATCATAGCCGGGAAAATCGCTTTTAATTTTATCAAGCTTAGCGACAACCTTTTCCGGCGAAGGCGCACCGCGATTATCAACTGTATGGTCAAAATAGAGGATTTCGTCAATATAATCGCACTTGAACGCACCGCCGTAATCGCCGGAATAAATTACAACAACTTCGCTGTCGCCGCATTTCCATAAGAAACATTCCGGGACTTCGGGAACCGCCGAGGCTCCGTTCACGCCGATATGAAGCAGTTTGATTCCATGCTTTGCCAGGAGCGGAACAATAGCCTTTGTGTGGCCGGGAACATCGGTCATTTTTGCGGCGACCGTTTTTCTTCCCCTGATAGAGTCGATTTCATCAACGATTGAGAGTCCGAAATCAAAAGTATCTTTGTCAAAAAGCTCAGAATGAGTTGTGAACGGCATAGCATGGGGAACAATGTTTCCGCTTTTCAGCGCATTAAGAAGCTTTTGCTTTTTTTCATTATCCGAATCGTGCAAGGCTTCTTTGATAATCCAAGAACCGGTGGTCCAAATAAATTTTTTACAGCTTTCCGTATTTATTTTTTCGGCAAGATTGATAGCTGCCGGTATGTACTCATCTATATATTTCCGCCTTATGGTTTCCGCATAGTCGGTAAAACCCAAATCAAGATGGGTTTTTGAAACAACATAAATTTTTTTCATTCCGTTTTGTCCTTTCATATTATTGACAGTTCGGTCAATAATAGTATATATAAAACATCATACGCTGTCAAGCATATGTTGATTTCTGAAAAACTATTTATATCAGGTATTAAGCAAACTGATGATTGTCAGAACTACAATATGTTTTTATAATTATAGTGTAGTTATATTTAGAAAAGCAGGCAGGATTTTTATGAGCAGACAGGTTTACAATCCGTTTTTACCGCTTGATACATATATACCCGACGGCCAGCCTCATGTGTTCACCGGGAAATATAAGTCACAGGCAACAAAAGATATATTTGCTTTATAAATAGAGTCGAGTAAGCGGAAAACTTAACAAATAATTCAACTTAGTTATAGTCACAATTAACAAAAAAGAAAAAATACAGTTTTAAGGCTTGACAAAAGCAAAGATTTTACACATAATATATTTGTAGTAAATGTAATCTTTTTATCGATTACAGATAAAAATCGTAAAAAAACAAGAGGTTTAAAATGATTATTTGGGAATAATGGTAGCAACTGATATTTTATCTGCCTACCAAAAATTAGTGAATTTCATGGCAAAGGCAGAAAAATATCATTATACTTTTATTCTGTTTTGATAACGGTATTGCTTTATATGTATTTCCATGATTTTCACTAAAAGGGAGTGATTATCATGGTTTTTTTATTTCGAGGGAGATATTAATTGTTAACAATGAAGACATTTAAAATCACACCTCATGACAGAATATTCATTGAATTTATTACAAAACCGGAGGAAATGCAATGAATAATCTAAAAAATCTTCTTGTAGGACTTAAAGTTCGAATCGAATCCTTAGCCACAGATGCTTTTAACATGGTAATTGGCAGCAAAGATTTCATGACAGAGCTGCAAGCAAAAAGCAAGCTGCGTGATTGTATTTGGCGAGCGGATAACGCGTACCTTGCTTTAACAGGATATCCCGCCCCTAAAAAATTGATTACATTAAGACAATTGGAAGAAGTGGTTATGTACTCAGATACATTCGCTAAACTGAAATCAAATCTTGAAAATCAGTGCTCTGCAAATGATGCAATATATATTTTATTATTGTCACTTTCCGTTGTCAATGTATATAAGCCTAAAGGAACTCCTGTCATTAACGGTGGAATAGATATTAAGTGTTTAAAATAGCATAATCGGACCAGGATTTTATGAATTTCTGGTCCGATTTTTTTAAGCATGAATTTTTTGGATTGTTCTTATCTTGCAAATTTTGATGCCAATTTAATATAGACTTCATTTTCAAAGAACGGATGTTTCTCATAACATATTAGATAAAAGCCCCGTTAAGGAAGCAGAAAATATCTGCAAACCTATCGGGGCTAATGTTATATCAAAATCAAACATTAAGCAAGTTAAAGCACTCATAATAGCTTCTTCTTTATCTTTTGTGCATTGTGGCTGTTTAACGTTTTCGGATTTCGGCTTGTTATAATTCTCTCGCTCAATAATCCCACACTTGGTTTTAACTTGTGCTATGTTGAGCGATGAAACTTTTAAACCAAATCCTTCAAACACATAATCTTTGATTTCATCATAAGTTGCCTTTGCTTCGGATGATGTTAAATCCAGCTCGTCTATATCAACGGTAATGTCGATATATGTATCCGGCTTTTTTCTAACCAACTGAACAACCGTCTCAACATGCGCCGTTCTCGGGAAAAGATCGACGGGTGTCGCTTCTTCGACTTCGTAGCCCAGTTCTTTGAACACGGCGCAGTCGCGCGCGAGCGTGGCCGGGTCGCAGGAGACGTACACTATCCTGTCGGGAGCCATGCCTGCGGCGGCTTTAATCGTCTGCTCGGAGCAGCCCTTGCGCGGCGGGTCGAGGACTATTACCTCCGGGCGCTTGCCCTCGCCGAGAAGCTTTTCGGCGGCTTCGCCTGCGTCCGCGCAGATGAA
>JAQXHF010000085.1 GCA_029007095.1 Clostridia bacterium
CGTAATTGCTCGCAAGGGCAGCGGAGTTTCCGAGACATTTACCGTTCGTCGTGTAGCTTACGGCGTAGGTGTGGAGAGAGTTTTCCCTGTCCACTCACCTAATGTAGATAAGATCGAGCTTATCAGAACAGGTAAAGTACGCAGAAGCAAGCTCTACTATCTGCGTAACAGAGTCGGTAAGGCTGCAAAGGTTAAGCAGTCAATCGGCTGATATCGAGCGTAAGGTACGCACCGCCGTACCGTTGAGGGTATGGGAGGCTCCGCTTCGCCATGCCCTTTTATTTTTTATCTGCCTTTCGGCTAAACGAATTTTAACGCCTTAAACGGCTTTATTTTAACAAGGGGGTATTACATTGCTTTTGAGCAATCGTCGCGTAACAGAGGAATGGATCGAGTATTTTCCCGACGGTCTGACTCCCGAACAGTCTAAGAAGAATAATATAAAATGGAGCAAAATTTATGATATGGTCAGCTCGGTAGTAACTGCCATCGTCATAATTTTCATACTTTTCACCTTTGTGTGCCGACCGACAAGCGTTGTCGGAACATCAATGATTCCCACGCTCAATAACGGCGACTGGCTTCTGACAATACCCAAAACCGAATACAAAACCGGCGATATTGTCGTTATAACTCAGCCGAACATTTTTAACGAACCTATTATCAAGAGAATAATTGCCACCGAAGGTCAGAAAGTTGATATCAACTTTGCCTCAGGTCAGGTTTTTGTCGACGATGTGGAGCTTAACGAGCCTTACATATATGAACTTACGCACAAGCGCGGAGATCAAACATTTCCTCTTATCGTTCCCGAAGGATGCGTTTTTGTAATGGGAGATAACCGCAACGGCTCTACCGACAGCCGTTGGACCGATATCGGATTTATCGACACGAGATATATTCTCGGCAGAGCCGCTTTCCGTTTCCTGCCTTTCGGTGATTTCGGCATTTATGATTATGAATAAATCGGAGATAAACTATGCTTAAAGAAGAAAATATAAATGAAACAAACCCCGAACAGTCTGATAATGAAGATTTCCCCGCGCCGAGCAGATTTATTTCTTCTGTCTATGACGGATTTTCAATCTTTCTGTCGGCATTGTGCATTATAGCTTTCATTTTCACTTTTATTTTCCGCTTTGTCGGCGTTCAGGGAGAGTCGATGTTCCCGACGCTCAATAACGGCGACTGGCTTATAGTTCAGTCTATAAGCTCTGATTTTAAGCAGGGAGATATAGTAATCAGCACACAGCCGAATGCATTTAACGAGCCTATTGTTAAGCGCGTTATCGCAACAGGCGGTCAGACGGTTGATATTGATTTCAACAGCGGAACGGTTTATGTTGACGGCGAAGCTCTTAGCGAAGACTATATAGCCGAACCGACATACTCCCCGGAGGGCGTCGAATTCCCGATAGTCGTTCCCGAAAACTCGCTTTTCCTTATGGGTGATAACCGTAACGATTCTACCGACAGCCGTTCTCCTGCGATAGGCTGCGTTGACGAGAGATACATACTCGGCGTGGTCAGATTCCGCGCTACGCCGAACTTCACTAAATTCTGAAAGCAGGAGTAGCTATGAGCGATTTTCAAAAGCAAACGGTACAGTGGTTTCCCGGCCATATGGCAAAAACTCGCAGGCTTATTAAAGAAAGCCTTTCTATGGTGGACGCCGTTACAGAAATTTTGGACGCGCGTATGCCGCTTGCAAGCCGAAACCCGGAGATAGGAGAGCTTACCGCAAGCAAGCCGAGAATAATTCTGCTGAACAAATGCGATATGGCTGATGAAAAAACTACCGCAGAATGGATTAAGTATTTTAAAAGCTGCGGTTTTGAGGCTCTTGCCGCCGATTGCCGAAGCGGCAGAGGGCTCAACAATTATCAGCAGCTTGTACGCAAGGTTCTTGCCGAAAAGATAAAATCAAACAATGAAAAAGGAATGGTCGGCAAAGCTCTCCGCGTAATGGTTGTCGGAATTCCCAATACCGGCAAATCCTCCTTTATAAATAAAATGGCGGGACGCGTCCGTGCAAAGGTTGCCGACAAACCGGGTGTAACCCGCAGCAATCAATGGTTTAATATCGGCAACGGCATAGAGCTTCTCGATACGCCCGGCGTACTTTGGCCGAAATTTGACGATCCGGCTGTGGGAGATATGCTCGCTTTTATTGGTTCGGTAAAGGATTCTGTTTTGGATTCCGAAACTATGGCCGTCAGACTTATTGATATTTTAAAAAGGGACTACCCCGACAGACTTGCTCAGAGATATAAATTGGATAACTTTTCCGATTCCGAATCTTGGGAAATTTTTGAGATGATTGGCAGAAAGCGCGGTATGCTCATTCGCGGAGGCGAGATAGATTCGGAAAGAGTCGCCGCAACTCTGCTCGATGAATACAGGGGCGGAAAATTAGGCAGGATTTCTATGGAGAAGCCGCCTGAGTCTAATTAAAGCAAAAGGACGAACACCAATGACCGACGCTTATAAATACGAAAACGAAGCCCGTGCAAACGGATATTCAACAATTTGCGGAATAGATGAAGCCGGCAGAGGCCCGCTTGCCGGTCCCGTATGCGCTGCCGCCGTAATTCTTCCGGAGGGTTGCATTATAGACGGACTCGACGATTCCAAAAAGCTTACGGAGAAAAAGCGCGACTACCTTTTTGAAGTTATAAAAGAAAAAGCCGTCGCATACTCAATCGCGACAGCAAGTGAAAAGGAAATTGACAAAATCAACATTTTGCAGGCGACATTTCTCGCTATGAACAGAGCCTTTGAAGCTCTGAGCGTAAAGCCTGATTTTGCGCTTGTTGACGGCAACCGCGATCCCGGACTTCCCGTTCCGACTCTAACCGTTATCAAGGGGGATTCTCTTTCCGCCTCGGTTGCGGCAGCCTCGGTGCTTGCAAAGGTCACGCGAGACAGACTTATGCTTGAAGCAGACGCAAAATACCCCGAATATAATTTTGCAAAACATAAAGGCTACGGAACAAAGCTTCATTACGAGGCTCTGACCGAATACGGACCGTGTGAAATTCACCGTATGAGTTTCCTAAAAAAATTCTATGAAAATAACAAATAAAGCCGGTGTATGGGGCGAAGTATTCGCCGCCCGATACCTCAGAGATCACGGATACGAAATAATAACCGCAAATTTCAGAACGAGAGTCGGTGAAATTGACCTCATAGCTGAAAAAGACGGTAAATATATGTGCTTCATAGAAGTTAAAACGCGCGGAGCCGACTCATGGTACGAGCCGAAAGAAGCAGTTGATTTTGCTAAGCAGAATCGAATTATCGGCAGCGCAAAAATTTTTGACAGGGCATACACTCACAGTCTTATGCATAGATTCGATGTCTGCGAGGTTATTCTTGACGATGATTTTCGCCCTGTTTCGGTCAATTACATAGAAAATGCATTTGCAGAAACTTGAACTGCAATACGATATATGATATAATTTAGCAAACATTCCTGAAGGGAGAATTATTATGTTATACACAAGCACAAGAGACAAGAGCGTAAAGGTAAGCTCTGCTCAGGCGATTGCAAAAGGTATATCGGCTGACGGAGGACTTTTCGTACCCGAAAGCATACCCAAAATTACTATGGACGATATAGTCGGTCTTACTTCAAAAAGCTATATTGAAAGGGCAAAAGAAATTCTCTCCCTTTATCTTACCGATTTCACAGAGGAGGAGCTTGACAGCTGTGTAAACGGCGCTTACGGCGGTTCTAAATTCAGCAGTGAAAAAATTGCTCCGCTTCATTCGCTCGGTGACGGCGCAGAGGTTCTTGAACTTTGGAGAGGTCCTACCTGTGCGTTTAAGGATATGGCTCTCCAACTTCTTCCGCATCTTCTGACTGTTGCCTCGGCTAAGTCAAATCCGGATAAGCAGATAGTAATTCTCGTTGCGACCTCAGGCGACACCGGCAAAGCCGCTCTTGAAGGCTTTAAAGATGTAAAGAATACTAAAATTCTCGTTTTCTATCCCAACGACGGCGTAAGCCCGATGCAGAAGCTTCAAATGACAACTCAGGAAGGCTCAAATGTCGGAGTTTGCGCCATAGAAGGAAACTTCGACGACGCTCAGACAGGCGTCAAGAGAATATTCACCGATAAGGAAATCGGCAAAAAGCTTGCAGGCCGTGGAATGATGTTCTCGTCTGCAAACTCAATAAACTGGGGACGACTTGTTCCGCAGATAGTTTACTATGTTTCGGCATACTGCGATATGATAGACAACGGCGAAATCAAGCCGGGCGATGAAATAAATGTTGTAGTTCCCACGGGTAATTTCGGTAATATTCTCGCCGCGTACTATGCGAAGCAGATGGGTGTTCCCATAAGAAAGCTGATTTGCGCTTCTAACGCTAACAATGTGCTCACCGACTTTATCAAAACAGGCACTTATGACCGCAAGCGTAATTTTTACAGCACTATTTCTCCGTCAATGGATATACTCATTTCTTCAAACCTTGAAAGACTTTTGTTCCTGCTCTCCGATATGGATGATAAACTCGTCGGCGGTTGGATGTCGGAGCTTTCCGAAAACGGAAAATATACCGTAAGCGACGAGGTATTCAAAAAGCTCAGCGAGGTCTTTGAAGCAGGTTGCTGTGACGACGCTCAGACAAAAGCCTGCATTGCTAAAACATACAACGAAAACGGTTACCTCTGCGATACTCACACCGCAGTAGCTATTGATGTTTACAACTCATACAAAGCCGATTCGGGCGACAACACTCCGACGGTTATCGCGTCCACTGCAAATCCGTTCAAATTCAGCAATGCCGTTCTTGACGCCGTTCATCCCGGCATTTGCAACGGAATGGATGAATTCGATATGGTTCTTAAACTTCACGAGGAAACAGGCGCAGAATGTCCTGCACAGCTTGCAAATCTCAAAGGCAAGACTCCGAGATTTACAGGATGCTGCAAGAAAGAAGATATGGAACAAGTTGTATTTGATATGCTCAAATAATTACTGCACAAAATAAAATAACTGCCGCAATAAGTTTAATTTCTTATCGCGGCAGTTATTTTATTTACGGTCAAATTTTACCATTCAATGTCGGAAAGCGAAACTGATGTTGATACAATACCTTTTCCTTCTTTAACGGTTACGAAGCCGTATTTTATTTTCGTCAGAGTTGCGTTCCAGTCAAAAGACACATCAAGCGAAATCAAATTACCTGTTGACGAATCTATCTTGGCAACAATCTTTGAATTATATGTAGTGCCTTTAACATTATCAACTGTAGCTTCTCCTGTGCTTTTGATAACCTCATAAATATTTGCGCTGTTTTTGTAATCAAAATTGCTGCTGACTCCCTTGCCGCAGTAAACTCCCGTTCTTGCAATCGGGGAAGTATCTGTCGTTTTTGAAGCCGTGGCAGAGCTTGCGCCGTCTTTAAGAGTGAGAGTTACGGTATAGACGCCGTCCTTTTGAGTGCAGGCTGCGTTCTTAACATCAGAAGCATTCAGAGCTGCGGCAGACAGATATCCGGCATTACCTTTTTCATTATTAAAGGTCTGCGTTCCTACGCCGAGGAATTCGTTGACCATATCTATTACTATCTGCATATTCATAAGAGAACCGCCTTCAAGCGAATTGAGAGTAGTTGTGCGGTTCTTCTTGAAGCCTGCCTTGGAGTCAATAACTTTGTTTACAGCGTCATTGTAATACGCCGTGATTTCCTCAGCGGTAGATGGAATTTTGCTCTCCTCTTTTTCCGCAGGGAAAGTTTCGATTTTTCCTATTGAATAGTTAAGAATAAGCAGGGCGTCATTGGTGTTAACTTCGCCGTCAGCGTTGACATCTGCGCGTTTCAACGCTTCGTCTGTATATGTAACCTTACCTATACTGTGATTGATCGCAGCAAGCGCATCAAGCGAATTAACAAATCCGTCAGCATTGATATCGCCGTACAAATAATCGGCAGCAGCAGCGGCGGTAAAAGCAGAACCCGCAATCATCGCGGCAACAGCCAGCGAAACCGCTCTTTTAAAGAAATTTGATTTTAACATTTATCTTTCCTCCTAAACAGTATAGATATCATCTCTGTTTTAGACATTATATAATTTTCTGTACCATATTGTCAATACAGCTTCGTATATCTGTTTCGATTATGAAAAACAAAAAGGCTTCGGAAATACACAAAACATTTCCGAAGTCTCTTTATCTTTATTGTATGCCGTTTATCAGTCAGAAGTGTACGGCATAAGAGCTACATGACGAGCACGCTTAATAGCTGTTGTAAGCTCTCTCTGATGCTTAGCGCAGGTACCTGTTACACGACGGGGAAGAATCTTCGCTCTGTCGGAAGTGTACTTGTTGAGCTTGTTTACATCCTTATAATCAATGCACTCAACCTTATCTACGCAGAAGGAGCAAACCTTCTTGCGTCCCTTTCTGTTGGGACGGCTGTTAGCCTTATCGTAAGCCATTTAATTAACCTCCATTCGTGGCAGCACAGCCAAATTGCCGCTGCTGCAATTATACTTTGTACTATGCAAAGTGAAATTTGAATTTAACAAAATCAGCGATACTCCGCTTAGAACGGGAGATCGTCGTCACCCGGAATTTCCTCAAAATCACCGTCGCCGCCCGTCGAGAATGACGGAGCCGGGGCAACAGGAGCTGAACCGTATCCGCCGGATACACCGCCGGATGTGCCACTCTCGGCCTTGGAGCCGCAGAAGCTTGCCTGGTCAACTATAACCTCAAAAGCGGTACGCTTGTTGCCGTTTTTATCCTCGTAATTTCTGGTCTGAATCGAACCTGTTACGGCTATCATCGAACCTTTCTGGAAATATCTCGAAATAAAATCGGCTGTATTTCTCCACGCGACGCAGTTGATGAAATCAGTCTGTCTCTGCTCGCCCTGTCTTGCGAATGAACGCTCAACAGCAAGGGAGAAAGAAGTTACCGAAATTCCGTTCTGGGTTTGACGCAACTCAGGAGTTGCGACAAGTCTGCCCATCAAAACAACATTGTTAATCATAGTAATTGCTTCCCCTTATTTCTTAACTATAAGTGAACGAAGCACGCCGTCAGTAATGTTCTGAACACGGTCGAACTCTGCCGGGAAAGACGGTTCACAAGTAAAGGTATAAAGAACATAGTAGCCTTCTGTCTCGTAGTTGATAGCATAAGCAAGCTTGCGCTTACCCCACTCTTCTACGCTTTCGACAGTACCGTTCTTCTCGATAAGAGCTTTGAGCTTCTCAGCAACAGCCTTAGCTGCTTCCTCGCTCTCCTTTACGGACAATACAACCATTGCCTCATACTTTTCTGCCATTTAAAGCACCTCCTTTTGGTCTTCCGGCCGCTTATTCAGCGGCAAGGATTGCTACACTCATAATTTTGTAGCCTAAAAATTATAACAGTAAAATTCAATAAAGTCAAGCTTTTTTCAAAAAACTTTCTCGTTCGGCGCAACTTTATTTCATTGAGAAGTATTCGATAGCATTATTATAGGAAATTCCCTTGATAATCTCATCAAGCTCGTCTGTATAAGGATACAGTCCGTTTTCTACCCATTCACCGACAAGTCCGCAAAGTATGCGGCGGAAATATTCGTGTCTCGGATATGAAAGGAAACTTCTCGAATCCGTTACCATACCAACGAATTTACCGAGAACGCCGAGGTTTGCAAGCGCTTTCATCTGTTCTCTCATTCCGTCGATATTATCGTTGAACCACCATGCAGAACCGAACTGAATTTTAGAAGCCGCTTCGTCAGACTGGAAGTTTCCGAGCATTGTGCCGAGAACATAATTATCCTTTGGATTCAGCGTGAACAGAATTGTCCTCGGAAGTCTGCCTTCACTTTCAAGCGAATTGAGCATCTTTGACAAGTTTTCGGCTATTTCACGGTCACAGATAGAATCATATCCGGTATCTGGTCCGAGCTTATCAAACATAGTGGAATTATTGTTTCTAAGCGCGCCGATATGAACCTCCATACCCCATCCGCGCTGAGCATATTCTCCTGCAAAGAAGCGGAAAAGCTCCGTGCGGTACTTATCAAGCTCCTCAACGGTAAGCTCCTGCTTGTTGTGCGCTTTTTTGAAAATAGCTTCAAGCTCGTCCTCGGTCGCTCTGTTGTAAGGCACATATAAAAATGCGTGATCGCTCGCGCGGCAACCCATTTCCGCAAAGAAGTCTATTCTCTTTTTAAGCACGGAAACCATCGCGGCATAGCTGTCTATTTTCTCACCGCTGACCTTTTCAAGGTCTGCAAGCCACGGCAGGAATGTCGCCTGCTCTATATTAAGAGCCTTGTCGGGACGAAACGCCGGAACAACCTTACACTTAAAGCTATCGTCAGCCTGAATAAGCTTATGGTATTCGAGCGAGTCCGCCGCGTCATCGGTTGTGCAGAGATGGGTTACATTTGAATTTACTATAAGCTCTCTCGGCGTGAATCCGCCGGCGGCGATTTTTGCATTCGCCTTTTCCCATATTTCATCGCAGGTTGCTTCGCTGAGCGGTTCGTAAATATCAAAATAGCGCTGCAATTCAAGATGAGTCCAATGATAAAGCGGATTGCCTATGCAGTACGGCATAACCTTTGCCCAAGCTTTGAACTTTTCATAATTTGAGCTGTCGCCGGTTATATATTTTTCGTTTATACCGAAGCTACGCATAGCTCTCCATTTGTAATGATCTCCTCCCAGCCAAAGCTCCGCAATATCGGAAGGCTGTTTGTTCTCATAAATTTCTTTGGGCGACAGGTGACAATGCCAATCAAAAATCGGCATTTTTTCAGCGTCGTCAAAGAACAACTTTTTTGCAGTATCGGTCGTCAGCAAAAAGTCCCTATCCATAAACTTTTTCATATTTCCGTCTCCTTTTTTAAATAATTATATCATATGAAAAGCTGAATTTCTTTTCATCAAAAGAGCGTTCGGGATCAAGATACGCCACTCCCTGATTGTTGGAGTGTATTTTATAGTCGAGCCATACTATCGTTTCATCAAGCTCTTCAAGCTCATCATCGTGGAGAGTCTCCAAAAGCTGAGCATCGTCATAATGCAGAGCCTTAAAACAGAAGCCCTTAGCGCCTGTATCGCGGAATTTTAATCCGTTTCCGCTGCCGTCAGAGATTTCCGCTATCCTCGTTGCATAGTGAGAGGAACTCTCCTGTGGCTTGATATAATGTTCATAGTTTGATGTAACCGTAGTCGTAAACTCCGAGAGTCTTGCGCTGCGGTGTCTGTCGGCATAGCTCTCCTGCGGGCCGTATCCCAAATATTTAATGTTTTCATATTTTTTCGGCATAAAGAGCTTCAAGCCGAAACGCGGAAGTTCGGGAGCGTTATATGTTACATCTCCTGTAAACGATACATTTAATGTGCCGTTGTTCTTAAATGTGAAATCAACCTTTGCCTTTATTGCCGGTGGCATTGCCGCCGCAGAGAAAGCAAGCTCGGCAGATATAACAACCTTTTCGGCGCTCTTCTCTGTGATTTCAACTTTATAAGTTTTCTGCTTGGTGTGGTCATATCTTGCGCGTTTCCATGTATCAAGGATACCGCGGCTGTTGTAAGTGCAGCCTCGCCAAACCGCAAATTCAATCGGCTTTGTTATAAGTCTTTCGCCTTTACTGATTATATCGGTGATCTGTCCGGTTATCTTGCTGAAAGAATACTCGGTTGCACCGCAAGTAACGGTAATATTTGTACGGCTTTCCTGCACAGACAGAGGATACTCCGAAGTGTCCGCGGCTTTTATCGGTTCATTTTTAACAATAAACTGTGAAAAGCCTACCTCATAGTCAGCGTCCGCCCATTGATTATCAAACTTCTGCCTGATATAAACCGTAAGAGTCACAATATCGCTGTCTGCTGTATCTATGCTTATATCAAAGCTTCTGCTTTCTCTTGCCGCGAGGTCAAGCTCACCGACAGTATGCCTTGCGAACTCCCTGCCGTTATGCTCCTCGACTATATCGAGGTATAAATCGTCGGCGGATTTAAAATAGCGTTTATTTGTAACGGTAAGTTTCCCGTCGGAATATTCCATTTTAAGCGGCTGATATGCAATTTTCATATCGTAATATCCGGGGCGCAATGTCCTGTCGGGATAAACTACGCCGTCTATACAGTAAATACCGTCATTCGGCCAGTCGCCGAAATCTCCGCCGTAACGGTACTTAGGATTCTCCGGCGTTCCGATATTGACGGCATGATCCGTAAATTCCCAAACGCATCCGCCGCAGTAATTATCATAATCCTCAAAATCGTCCCAATGGTAAGGAATATCGCCCGTACTCATGGAATCAACATATTCGCAGTAGAAAAACGGCTTCGTGCTGTTAGGATCTTCAAGATAATTTTTAAGATATTGAGTTGAAGCATACATTCTGCTTTCAACATCCGAGATGTCGGTAAAATCCTTGTTGACCTTTTCCTGATATTCAAGGTGTGCGTTTTCGTAGTGAATTATGGCTTTCGGCTGTCTTGAACGGATATAATTTGCCATCTGCCTGTGATTTTCTCCGCAACCCGACTCATTGCCGAGCGACCACATTATAATGTTACCGCAGTTTTTATCTCTCTCGTAAAGTCTGCGCGCTCTGTCAAGATATGCTTCTCGCCACTCAGGAACATCGGAAAGATACGCCCAATGATCCCAATACCAATCTCCGAAATTGTAACCCATTCCGTGAGTTTCTATATCCGCCTCGTCAATCAGCATAAATCCGGCTTTTTCACACATCAAGGTAAAGCGAGGATCGTTAGGATAATGAGAAGTTCTTATAGTATTAACATTTGCGCGCTTTAATATCTGCAAATCGCGCTCCATATGCTCTACCGACACAGCATATCCTGTTTCCGGATGGCTGTCATGGCGATTTATACCGTAAATTTTAATCTTTTTGCCGTTAAGAAGCAAGCAACGGTTTTTAATCTCTATTCGTTTAACGGCCACGCTCTGAGTGATTTTCTCTTTACCGACAGTCATCAACAAAGTATAGCTTAGAGGGACTTCGCAGTTCCAGAGAACGGGATTTTCGATTTTCACGGTAAAATCGCCGCTTGTTGTACCCTTTGCTATATTTATTCCGTCCGGATTGAGAAGCTCCCATGAAATCTCAGCCGACTCGGTAAGCTGAGGCTTTACTGTGATTTCAGCAAAATCGAAGCTGTCGTTTACATCACAGTCAACGAAAAAGTCACTAATACGAGCCTTATCTCTTTCAAGTATGTAAACATCACGAAAAATTCCCGACAGGCGGAAGAAATCCTGATCTTCAAGATAGCTGCCGTCGCATTGCTTGACAACAAGAACCTCAAATGTATTTTCGCCGTCTACAAGAGCGTCGGTTATATTCATCTCGCTCGTGCAATGGCTCACCTGACTGTAACCGATAAATTCGTCGTTAACCCAAAGGGAAAAGCAAGGTGCGACTCCCTCAAAATTTATAAAATAATCCTTGTCGCAATTTTTGTTAAAATTAAGAGTTCTGCGATAAAATCCGCAGGGAATGATGTCAGGCAGATACGGCGGATCGACAGGGAACGGATAGTCCTGATTTACATAATTCGGCTTGTCGTAATCGCGTTCTGTATAAGTCTGCCAGCATCTCGGAACAGTTATCTTGTCACGGCATACAACGCTCGACGGAAAATTCGGGGCTTCAATGTCAAGCTCCTCAACATTCGGGAAAAAAGCAAAATCCCACTCTCCGCAAAGTCCTGTAAAACGGGAGGATTTTTCTCTCGCCGTAAGGTCGCAGTCGGTAGCGTCAAACGGCACGAAATATGCTCTCGGCTCTTCGCAGCCGATGTGCAGATTTTCAAGCTGTCTGTAATATCGTTCAATCTTTTTGTCAGTTTTCATAAAATAAGCCTTTCTTTTATTTATCCTACAAGATAATCGTCGGTGACCGGTTCGATTACCTCGTCTTTTTCAACCTGAGTATTTTTGATATTCTTAAAATAATAATTATAAATATCGCAGGCAACAGGAGCGCAGCTGCCGCCGGATGTAGCTCCTTCGATAGCGACCGCAACGGCAATTTCGGGATCGTCATACGGAGCGAATGAAATATTAAAGCCGTTAGTGTATGTCTTTTTAACTCCGTTTATCGTTTTATCGACCTGAGAAGTACCCGTTTTGCAAGCAACCGGAATATCAAGTTTGCCGAAAGTGCTTTTGCAGGAACCGTTTGTTACAACAAGTCTCATACCCTCTTTTACTATATCGACATTCTTCTTTGAAAATCCGGTTTCGCACACAACTGTCGGTTCATTATTTTTAACGACCGTGGAATTTCCCGATGAAAGTATCGACTTGACAATATGAACCGAATATCTTGTACCGCCGTTTGCGATGGTTGAAACATAGTTGCAAAGCTGTAACGGAGTGAACAGATTGCCCGCCTGTCCTATTGCCGATTGGAGAGAAAATCCCGGTTGCCAGGTCTGTCCTATCGAAGTTCTGTAACTCGGTGAGTCGAGTATTCCGACATTCTCTTTCAGCTCGATTCCTGTCGGTTGTCCGAGGCCGAGCATTTCACGGTACATATTCATTTTTTCTATGCCGAGCTTTTCACCGCCGTAGTAATAGAAAAACGAGTTGCACGAATCCTGCAAGGCGGTTTTTACAGTAAGATTTCTGTTCCTGTGGTTTATCTGGCAAACAAAGGTATGCTTTCTGTAATAATAAGTA
>JAQXHF010000086.1 GCA_029007095.1 Clostridia bacterium
ACCTGCGCAGACCGGTTCTCAGACTCGTGCTGGGCATAAACCCAAAATCTCGCTCCAAAGGCGCTGTGTCGGCGTAGGTCACAGGCACATCGCCCGGCTGCATCGGAACAAGCTCCTTGTGAGCTTCAAAGTCATAATCGGCAGGCAGAACTCCTGCGCGAACAAGCTCCTCTTGTAATATGTTTACAAAATCAAGTAAATTTTCAGGATTCTGATTACCTATATTATAAATTGCATAAGGCGGAACAGGCAACCCGTCCTCTCCGTTTCTGCGCTCCGGCGCTCCCTGCATAACGCGGACTATTCCCTCAACAATATCGTCAATATAGGTAAAATCCCGCTTGCAGTTTCCATAGTTAAAAATCTTTATAGTTTCGCCTTTTATTAGCTTATCCGTAAAACCAAAATACGCCATATCGGGCCGTCCGGCAGGGCCGTACACCGTGAAAAATCGCAGTCCGGTAGACGGAATATTATAGAGCTTTGAATAAGCATGAGCCATCAGCTCGTTTGACTTTTTTGTTGCGGCATACAGGCTTACGGGATTATCAACCTTATCGTCCGTACTGTACGGAACTTTTTTATTAGTGCCGTAAACGGAAGAACTTGACGCGTAAACCAAATGCTCAACGGGAGTTTTACCGCTGTCATAAGAATGTCTGCAAGCCTCTAAAATATTATAAAAACCTATAATATTTGCTTCAATATATGCGTCGGGATTCGTGATAGAATAACGAACTCCTGCCTGTGCGCCGAGGTTTACAACAATTTCAGGTCTGTATTGCTCAAAAACAGAGTCTATAACAGATTTATCCGCAAGATTACCTCTCACAAAGCTGAAATTGTCAAAACCGTTTAATTCTTCGAGGCGCGATTCTTTAAGCCGAACATCATAATAATCATTCATATTGTCAAGTCCGACTACTCTGACTCCCTCAACTGTTGACAAAAGCCTTTTAGCCAAATTAGAGCCTATAAAGCCCGCCGCACCTGTTATAAATACGCACTTATTTTCTAATTTGATTTTGTGCTTTTCAACAGGTAATTCTATATTTTCCGTCTCAATCGCCCCCACGAACATATGAAATATACAGACAGATATACTTCCACTAATTTGTATTTTATCACAACCTTTGTGCTTATACAATAGTTTTTGCTCAAAAAGGACTTTAATGCAAAACAGATAACAATACATTAACAAAAGGCAACACCGAGCCGTTAAACCCGGTATCGCCCTTTATGTATGAATTCAATTTCAATCTATTTATGATATTTTGCTCCCGAAGATATTTTAAATCCGCGATAAATCTGTTCAAGCAGCATAACTCTTGCGAGCTGATGCGGAAATGTCATTTTTGACATAGACAGCTTAAAATCCGCTCTCTGCTTCACTTCGTCACTAAGGCCGTATGAGCTTCCTATTATAAACGCAACATTGCCGAAACCGCGCACCGCGCAATTCTCTAACTTAGAGGCAAGCTCCTCTGATGCAAGCTCTCTGCCCTCTATACACATTGCATAAACCATAGCGCCGTTAGGAATTTTTGAAAGGATTTCCCTGCCCTCGCTTGACAAAGCGTTTTTAATCTCGCCTTCGGTTGGATTTTCCGGCAGCCGCTTCGGCGTAAGCTCCGTGATACTCAGCCTGCAAAATGCGCCGAGCCTTTTTTCGTATTCCGCGCAGGCGTCGCGCAAATATTTTTCTTTGAGCTTGCCCTCGCAGATTATTGATACTCCGAGCATTACAGCACCACCATTTCAGGCTCCGGCCCTCCGGCAACCTTTAATATGTAATCCTTTGACTCTACCGCTCCCGAACATTCAAGAGCCGACCTCGAAGTCTGATAAGCCAAGGACGGTATATTGTTTTCCTTGCTGAGATGCCCAAGTATAACTCTCGTCGTACCGCTATTTACAAGCTCGGTAACAAATTCGCTGCAAGCTGTATTGGAAAGATGTCCGACATCGGAAAGAATCCTGCGTTTCAGCATATAAGGGTAATTCATATTGTTTCGCACCATACCGATATCGTGATTTGACTCTATCATAACCAAATCACAGTCCGCAAGCGCAGAACGCATATCCTCTGTAATTATGCCCGTGTCGGTTGCGACAGCAAGCTTTCTGCCGTCCTCAGCGTCAACCGTATAACCGCAGCTTTCGGCAACATCATGCGAGGTGCTGAACGGTTTAACAAAGTGACCGCAAACCTCTGTTCCGCCGGGATTTATAACCCTTATATCGACAGACGAATCAATCGCCTTTGCCGATATGAGCGAATTTATCGTCCCCTCGGTAGCATAAACAGGTATTTTATTTTTTGAAGCGAAAACGCGCAATCCCTTTATATGGTCGCTATGCTCATGCGTAATAAAAATTGCACCGATGTCAGCAGGACTGACACCAATGCAATCTAATTTCAAAGTAATCTGCCTTGCGCTGACTCCGGCGTCAATAAGAATTCCGCCGCCGCCCGAACCGATATAAGTAGAATTGCCGCTGCTTGAAGAAAACAGAGAACAAAACCGTGCCATATTTCACCTCAGTCAGCCAACCTCGGAATTCTCGATAAGCTGCGGCTCGTCAGAATCGTTAACGCGGTAAATGTCCGCGCCGAGCTGCTTAAACTTACCGACTACATTGTCATATCCTCGGTCGATATAAATTATATTTTCAATAGAAGTTGTACCTTTGGCGATAAGTCCGGCTATAAGCATAGCCGCACCTGCGCGCAAATCGTCCGCCTTTACAGGAGAACCGTTGAGTGACTCAACTCCCTCAATCGTAGCAGCCTTACCGTTAACGGAAATATTAGCTCCCATTCTTGTCAACTGCTCGACATACTGGAATCTGCTGTCCCAAACGCCCTCTGAAACTATACTCGTGCCGTTAGCGATAGCAAGCATAGTCGCAAACTGCGGTTGCATATCGGTGGGAAATCCGGGATGAGGCATAGTTTTTATATTACATTTTCCCGGTCTGCCGTTACCCTTAACAAGCACGGAATCGTCAAACTCCTCAACAGTTACGCCGCACTGCACAAGCTTAGCGGTAATGGATTCAAGGTGCTTAGGTATAACATTTTTTACAAGAACCGCTCCGTTAGTCGCCGCGGCGGCAACCATAAAGGTTCCTGCTTCAATCTGGTCGGGAATAATCGAATAAGTGCAGCCGTGCATATGCTCGACTCCGCGTATTTTTATAACATCCGTACCTGCGCCTCTGACATCGGCACCCATTGAATTAAGAAAATTCGCAAGGTCAACGATATGCGGTTCCTTTGCCGCATTCTCGATTATAGTAAGTCCCTGAGCCTTAACTGCGGCAAGCATAAGGTTTATAGTAGCTCCGACCGAAACAACATCAAAATATACAAGTCCGCCGGTAAGCTCCTTAGCCTCAACATCAATCATCGCATTCTCTTTAAAGCTGACAGAAGAACCGAGAATTTCAAAGCCTTTGATATGCTGGTCGATAGGACGGACGCCAAAATTACAGCCGCCGGGCATAGCTACCTTTGCCCTGCCGAAGCGAGCAAGCAATGCGCCGATAAGATAATAAGACGCCCTAAGATGTTTAGTCATATCGTGAGTTACAACATATGAATTTATCGTACTTGAATCAATTTCATAGGTTGTGTTGTCAATTTTCTGGATTTTTGCACCGAGCTGATGAAGAATTCTTATCATCATCGAAACATCGCTGATATTCGGTATATTTTCAACTCGGCACACATCCTGTGCGAGAATTATTGCAGGAAGGATTGCGACAGCGGCATTTTTAGCGCCGCTAATGGATACTTCACCGTGCAGCGGTTTGCCGCCGTTGATGTAAATTTTATCCATTATTTCAGCTCCTTTTATTTTCATATATGTAAAAGCGAAAAATAAGCTAAAAATCAAATAATTCTTTAACCTATGAAATTATACCACTAATTTACTGAAAGTGCAATCTATTTTTATTTTTGAATAAATATTTATTTATCATCGCAAAAATGCAATATATAGTGTATAAAGCTTTTGATGTCACAATTTATAGTATATTTCTGCTTTAAACTTATAAGTTACCGTCAAAATTCAGCATATTGTACAAAATTATGTTAAAATATTTATAAAGTACAATATATTGACATAATTTTGTTTTTGCTATATACGCTCATCACTTTTAATGTCATTAGTATTATTACCGTTAAATTGTGAAATAATAAAACAGGTGATAAAATGACAGCATTAAAAATTTGTCTTACAGCATTACTTTCGATTGCAGAGCTTTTTCTTCTGACTAAGCTTATGGGAAAAAGACAGCTATCGCAAATGAGCCTTTTTGACTACATTAACGGAATAACTATCGGTTCCATCGCCGCCGAAATGGCGATATCCCCTATTGATGAATTCTGGATACCGGCAATCGCGCTTGCCGTTTACTGCATAGTCGCGGTAATACTGTCAGTATTGACAAACAAATCCATAAAATTCAGGCGGATTTTTTCAGGCAAAGCAATTATCCTTATGGACAATGATAAGATTTTTCGAGGAAATCTCTCAAAAGCTAAGCTTGATGTCAACGAATTTCTGTGCCAATGCAGACTTGCAGGATATTTTAACATTGATGACCTGCAAACCGTTATACTTGAAGAAAACGGTCAGTTGAGCTTTCTCCCCAAGTCGGACAAAAGACCTATTAACAACAGCGACCTTAATCTATCTCCTGCTAAGGAAACAGCTCCTATTGTTTTCATTTCCGACGGTAAAATTCTGCACGATAACCTTGAAAGCTGCGGCAAAAATGAAATCTGGCTCAGGGAACAGTTAAAGGATGGGAACTTTCCGCCGATTGAAAAAATTTTTCTCGCCGTATGCGAAAATGACAGCAATAAGTTATATGTTTATGAAATGAACGACAATCAAATGAGCCGCGATATTTTTTCATAATTCAAAAATCACCGCAGACAATTTGAGTCTACGGTGATTATTATTTTCAGTTAAGTAAATACGAATTATTCAATTTATCAGAACTTGAAGTTTGAATATGTAACATGGCTTGTACCTGTTGCAGTACCGGAAGCTACCTTGATATCAATAGCCATGCTGATATTCCATACAACATTGAGGGTTACCATCTGACCGGTCTTGGAATTTATAGTAGCCTTAACTGTTGCTCCTGAATATGATTCCTTGATGTCTGCACCGGCATAAGTACCTTCGATTGCATCATAAACAACAGAAGCGGACTTATGGTCGTAATAGCTCTTATCCTTAACGCCGACATTGATTCCGCATTTATCGAGAGCGGTGGTCGGATTTGTGGTCGGGTTTGACTTGTTGGCCGCACTTGAACCGTTTTTGAGCTTCAAAGTGATAACATAGTTATTACCCGAAGTTGTGCAGGTTGCGCTTGTTACATCGGAAGCTGCAAGCTTGCTCTTCATCATATAGGTTTTGTCGCCCCAGTTGCCCTTTGTAACATTTTCCTCGTACTTGTTCTCAGAACCGATACCCATAAACTTATAGATGAGCGACTTAAAAGACTTCATAACTGCGCCTGCGTTCATCTGCTCATTATCGGTGTATCTTACCTTGCTGAATCCTGCCTTTGAGTCAACTACCTTTGCGGTGGCATTGTTGTAATATGTAATAATCTGAGCCGCTGTCTTAGGAGCTGAACTGCCGGTGTTTGCAGCGTTTGTTGCAGCCGGTGTAGATGAGCTGCCGCTGTTGTTAGCAGCATTTGTTGTACCTGTATTGCCGTTGTCGGCAGCCGGTGTTTCGGTCGCGTCGCCTGCGTCTGCTGCCGGATCTTCGGTAACATCGCCGGTCGGATCTACTGCGCCGGGATCAGCAGTCGGATCTTCGGTAACATCGCCGGTCGGATCCGATGTAACATCGCCGTCGATATTGTCAGAAGAAGCAGGAGAAGCTGCACCCGCAGTTTTAATTTTAGCGTCGGAAATCTTACCTACTCCGACAACAGATGAAATACAAAGTGCGATAACACAAACTGCTATTGTTATGCAATTTGCCAAAGTTTTCTTGAACTCCATAAAAGTTCCCCTTTCAAAAATATTGCTAATATATTATACATTAGATTTGTGAAAAATTAAATTTGCTTTTTACACAAAAAGAAAATACATTTTTGTGCAAATCAAACAAGGACTTTTGACAAGAAATCCTTGCATCTATCGGTCTTCGGACAGCTGAAAAACTGATCGGGAGTGTTCTCCTCCACCATCTTACCTGAATCCATAAAAATCACACGGGTTGCCGCTTCCTTAGCGAAGCCCATCTCGTGAGTTACGACTACCATAGTCATTCCCTCGCGGGCAAGTTCCTGCATTACATCGAGAACCTCGCCTACCATTTCAGGATCGAGAGCCGATGTCGGCTCATCAAAAAGCATTACATCGGGTTTCATTGCGAGCGCTCTCACAATAGCGACTCTCTGCTTCTGTCCGCCGGAAAGCTGTGACGGATACGCGTTTGCTCTGTCGGCAAGTCCGACTTTTTCAAGCAGCTCAATCGCATTTTTTTCGGCCTCGGATTTATCCATTTTAAGCAGCTTCGTCGGGCCGAGAGTTAAGTTTTTGAGTATTGTCATATGCGGGAAAAGATTGAAATGCTGAAAAACCATTCCCATTTTACGGCGGTGAAGGTTAATATCAACCTTTTTATCGGTTATATTAACGCCTTCAAACTCAATCGTGCCGCTTGTCGGCTCTTCAAGAAGGTTCAGTGAACGCAAAAAGGTGGATTTGCCGGAGCCTGACGGTCCGATTATAACAACTACCTCGCCTTTTCTGATTTCGGTTGAAACTCCGTCAAGTGCGTGAAGCTCACCGTAAACCTTGTGAAGATCCGTTACTTTAATCAATGCCTCATCTTTCACTGTTACGCAGCCTCCTTTCAAGTCGTTTGAGTCCTGCTGTCAAAATCATAACAATAACCAAATAAATTAAAGCTACGGAAATCAGCGGGAAAAACGCCTCGTATGTTCTTGAACGGACGAGATTACCGACATAGGTCAAGTCGGCAAGCGCAACATAACCGGCTACCGAAGTTTCTTTCAGAAGCACGATGAATTCGTTGCCAAGCGCAGGCAAAACATTTTTAAATGCCTGAGGAAGAATTATATAAAACATTGTCTTTGAATAGTTGAAGCCAAGCGAGCGTCCGGCTTCAAGCTGTCCCTGGTCGATTGACATAATTCCCGACCGCACAATTTCGGCAACATATGCTCCTGAATTGATACCGAAAGCGAGTATTGCCGCGATAATTCCGTTTCTCGACGACTGAAAGATTATATAATACATAATCATAAGCTGAATAACAACGGGCGTACCTCTGATAACGGTGATATACACATTGCATATAGCATTTAAAATTTTCAGCACATAATCGGAGAACCTTCTGCATTTACCTTTGCCTATGATTTTATCGTGCGACGAGCGGATAAGCGCAATGGCGAAACCGAGAACTATACCGAGTATTACGGCGAATAAAGAGATTTCAAGAGTTACTCCGAGTCCTTTAAGGAATTGAAGCCATCTGTCCTCTCTTATAAAAGTTTTTACAAAACTAAGCTTGAAATCAGAAAAAAAGACGGATATGCTCAGTAAATTATAATAATTCATAATATTTTCCTTTTTAAAATGGAGCACACGGTTAAATGCGCTCCATTAAAATTTATTTACCGTTTATCTTATTTTTTTACGATAATTACCTGAGTTGCTGTGGTGTAAGAATCGGTGAAATCAACGCTCTCCTTACGCTCTTCGGTAACTGTCATACCTGCCATACCGAAGTCAGCCTTGCCCTGAGTAACTGCTGTGATAATGCTGTCAAATTCCATATTGTCAATTACAAGTGAATAACCGAGCTTATCGCAGATTGCCAAAGCGAGCATTGCGTCGATACCCTCAACATTGCCGCCCTCGCCCATATACTCGTACGGCTCAAAAGCTGCGTTTGTAGCCATGTGAAGCTCGCCCTTTGAACGGTCAACATTTTCAGGGGAAACATACGGGCAGGTTCCCTTGGTATCGTCACCGATGTAGTTCTTGATAATCTGATCAACTACACCCTCGGATTTAAGCTCTGCAAGAGCCTTATTGATATCTGCTGTAAGCTGAGAATTATCCTTAGCTACGCATATAGCATAATCTTCCACGGCAAACGGATCGTCCAGAATCTTCAAATCGTCATTTACTGCAACGAAAGCCTTTGCCGGCTCGTTATCAATGATAACACAGTCGATTTTGCCGGAAGAAAGAGCGATTACAGCGTCGGCGCCCTTTGAATAACGCTCAACTGTCGAGCCTTCTTCCTCGTAATCCGAAGCGAAGATATCGCCTGTTGTACCGAGCTGAACACCGATTTTTGCGCCCGGAAGGTCATCAATGCTTGCAACGACCTTCTGTGTGTCTGCTTCTTTGCCGCAACCTGCAAGTCCGACAACTCCGAGAGCGAGGACTGCAACCAAAAGTACTGATATTATTTTCTTCATGAGAAAAGCCTCCCAATAAAATTTATATGAGTAAATATACCACCTAATTGCATAATTGTCAAGATAAAATGTATAAATCTTATTATTTATTTCTGATTTTGAATACTATTTTCAAAACGCTTTGTATATCATTATGCATTACATTCGGCATATGAGCGTCGTTTTCAAAAAGGACTGCGCACTCGCTGCCGCCGAGAACAACGCACGATTTAGGCTCACCCTGATAAAAAGCAATGTCGCCGCCGTTTGAATAGTCCTCAGAAACCATTTTTAAAGAGTCAACGGGCGCCCAGTATATCTTCTCGCTACCGTCAAGGACTATCTGTATATCTATGTATTTTCTGTGATTTTCAAATTTTCTGTTTTCCTGCGGTTCTGTATCGTATCTGCTTACCGCTGCAAAAGCGTCGTCGCCGCATATGTCATATCTGCCGGTATGCATATCTCCTTTTTTGAATTCCTCGACAAATTTTACGATTTCCTCCGCATACGGAATTTCATTGTAATCAGTAAGCTTTTCAATAGGTGTAACTATCATTTTAACCGTTCCTTTCTTAAACCTTTGCGGTATTTATTTTGCTAAGCTTCGCATATATTCCGCCAAGCTTCAACAATTCCTCGTGCGTTCCCTGCTCGGCTATTTTTCCGTTTTCAAGCACGATAATATTGTCGGCTTTCATAACCGTTGACAGTCTGTGTGCAATAACTATAACCGTCCTTGTTTGAGCAAGATCGTCTATCGCCTGCTGAATCAAAGCTTCGGTTTCATTATCGACAGCAGATGTTGCTTCGTCAAAAACGAGTACGGGCGCGTCTTTAAGCACCGCTCTCGCTATTGCAATTCTCTGCTTCTGGCCACCCGAAAGACGGACTCCTCTCTCGCCAATCAGCGTTGAATAGCCGTCAGGCATATCGCGTATGAAATCGTCCGCTCTTGCAATTTTAGAAGCTTTGAGAATTTCCTCCTCGGAAGCGCCGGGATTACCGTATGCAATATTGTCATAAATCGTACCGTTAAACAGGAAAACATCTTGAAGCACGATTGAAATATTATCTCGCAGACTTTTCAGCGTAAGGTCGCTTATGTCATTGCCGTCCAAAAGGATTTCACCCTTGACGGGATCATAAAACCTTTCTATAAGAGAAACGATAGTTGATTTTCCGACGCCCGTGGCTCCTACAAAAGCAACCATCTGCCCTGCTTTTACGCTGAATGAAATATCGTTCAGCACAGGCTCGTCCTCTTTGTAATAGAAACTGACATTACGAAAATCAATATTGCCTTCCGCTCTGCCGATTTCCTTTGCATTTTCTTTTTCTTTCACATCAGGTTCGGTATCAAGAATTTCAAGCACTCTTGCGCCGCCGGCAAAAGCATTCTGCGCGTCCTCAACAAGTCTTGCAAGAGTTGTAAGCGGAGTATAAAACAGCGAAAGATACATAAAGAAACCAACGACATCCGCTGTCGAAAGCACATCGTTAAGCGCAAGCGTACCGCCGATACCCATAACGAGAACCGAACCCATTGATGTAAGGAACTCGACCGACGGGTGGAAAATTGCCGCCGCAAAATTAGCTCTTATATTCACGCTGCTGTAATGACGGCAGTAATCACTGAGTCTTCCGTCCTCATACTCCTCCTTTGCAAAAGCCTGAATCTCTTTCATTCCCGAAATATTGTCCTGAACAACTCCGTTCAGTTCGGCCAAAACCTGCTGATTAGTTTTAAAAAGCGGAGCTACCTTAGACGAGAATTTTGTGCTTACCCAAAGTACAAACGGAACAGGTATAAGAGAAATAAGCGCAAGTATAGGATTTATAGTGAATATCATTACGGAAACAAATATAATTATAAGTATATTTGAAAGCAAATCGGGAAGCGCATGGGCAATAAGCGTTTCCATATTACGGGAATCGTTTATAACGCGGCTCATAATCTGTCCCGTCTGCTTGTCGCTGTAATACTTCATAGAAAGCGTTTGCAACTTTTCATAAACTGTAAGCGTAAGCTTGCCGACAAAGTTCCACGCCGCAACATGAGCCTGCCATTTTGAAAGGAAACTCAGCAAAGCTTTTAATGCATATGCCGCAAAAAGAATTACCGCAAACAGAATTATCATCTGCTTAGTAGCCGTGCCGTCTGTAAGCGAAGATGTGAGTCTGCGGACAAGTTCAGGCGTTACAAGGCTCATTACCGAAACGCCTATCAGACTTAAAACCGTAATAATAATCGGTTTCCTGAACGGTTTAGCCATTTTTACAAATCTTTTAAAAACCTCCATATTCCCTCCTTAAAGCAACATAAAAATGCCCTTATCAAACAAACAAGGCAACCTTTCGGCTGCCCTGTTATCAGATTTTAATAATATGAATACTGTGAATTTGCAGCGTAAATTTCAAGCAATCGTTTAATCTTCTTCATTACCTTTTTCTCTGCGTAAGCTGTACGACGAGGACCTACGCCAACTTTATACTCGTCTTTCTCGGTAATCTCGTTGGACTCGGTTTCGATATCCTCGCTTGCCTTTTCGGCTCTGATAGTCTCGTCATAATACTCGCCGTTAACGCCGACGAAGTACATTACATGATATCCGTAATCTGTTTCAATAATCTCAACATCTCCGGGTTTACGGGACGAATCAAAGCACCATGCGTCAAACTCGGTAACCATCTGTCCGGGAACAACCGAACTGTAAAGTCCGCCGTTAGTATTTGAGCCGGTATCCTCAGAAAGGTCGTTTGCGATAGCTGCAAAGCTCTCCTCGGTCTTGTCGCCCTCCTGCCATGTTTTGAGAGCCTTATCGGCGTTCTCCTTAGCTTCCTTGATTTCATCATCGGAGAGAGCCTCGCCGGAGCTTTGGTCAACTGTCAAAAAGAGAATGTGGCGAACCGCAACAGTATTTACCTGATGCTTGCCCTGAGTCAAAAGAGCGATATAGTATGTTCCGCTGTCGGAATCAGTAACCATTTTCTTGTCTCCGACCTTGGTGTTTGCATCGAAGAGCCAATTTGCAAGCTCATCGTTATAGCTCTGAGAAATGTCGGATTTGAGAGTCTGAGCACCCTTTGTTTCGGTCTCTGCGTCATAATCCTCAACATCCTTATTGAGTGCGGCTGCCTGTGAAAGGAATGATTTTTCATCGGTAACTGCTTTAAAGAAAGCCTCAGCCTTAATCTTAGCATTTGCCTTTTCCTTAGCTTCACGAGCTTCAAAGGTCTTATCGTCCTCATCGTCACCCTGTGTAAGAGAAGCAGGAGCAAAGGTGTAAATTCTGTAACTTACAAGATCGTAGCTGTCCTTATCCGCATTGTAAACAGCGTCGATATCCGCCTGATCGTAGCTGTCTGCAAGCTCTTCGGTGCGAGTTGTGTAATACTTACGGGCAAGAACCTGAATTTCAAGCTGCTTTTTAAGGAAGCGCTTGTTTACGGCGCCGCCGTATGTCTTTTTAAGGAAAGCGTTGAGAGAATAGCCGTTACTGTCAGCCTGCTCGCGCAGCTCGTCAATCTGCTTGTCGATGGAAGCCTCGTCAGCTTCATCAAGTTCAAGTCCTGCATTAACGGCTTCTGTGTAAAGAGCCTTGTAAATCTGTATCTGGGAAAGCGCTCTGTCGTGAATGAACTCCTGCCACGAAACTTCTTCGCCGTCCTCGTTTGTGGTTGTACCCGTCTGCTCCTCAATAGGCAGAGAGGTGTCGAAGCCCATATCCTGTCCGTACTGAGCGTACTGCTGCTGCATTGTGCAGACATCGTTATACGCAGACATATAATAGAATTCATATTCAGCCGCGGAAATGCTTTGTGCGTCGCCTACTCCGCCGATTTTAAGCATACGCTCAGGCACGCCGTAATAATTCAGGCAATAGCCGACCGCTGTAACGGCGATAGCAACGATAAGAACAATCAAAACTACCTTGCTTGCGATACGCTTGGCAGTATTGGATTTTCCCATATTTTTTGCATTTTTCTTGGCAGTTTCCGCAATACGCGCTTTTCTTTCTTCACGGTATTGCTCTGCCTTGGTTTTCTCGTTTGCCATTATATTCATCCTTTACTTAATGATGTTTTCGCTGACAAGCTCAGCATATCGAATATATTTTAAACTATTTAATTAAATTTTACAAGACCTAAATATAATTTTTTCATATTAAATAACAATATTTAGGGTAACTTTGTATAAAATTCACAAACTATACATATTTTTATGCAGTAACGGGATACGAATAATCAATCACGATTGTTCGCAGAGCTGCATTTCGCCTTTTGAATTCCATTTAACATCTAATGCCGGATAATATTTATTTCCGTCGGAGTCGGAATAACTGCCGTCCGATTCGGGTTTGAAAGTATTTCCCGCGTCAAGAACTATGTATCCGTCCATATCGACATAAACTCTTTGCGCGAGCATCATACGGGATTCCTGCGAATTGACAAAATACTGTTTCGAGTTTATTTCCTTTAAGGTGTATTTATCTCCGTCACGGTCGTAATATACTACATCTTCACCCTGAGTATATAAAACAGCTTCACGGTCAAATTTAATTCCCCTTGTAACGGATACTCCGATAGATACGGCGTCGGTTATTACGATAACGCTTATAAAAACAATTATCATAGTTCTGAGCTTTCCGGGGTTTTCGGAATATTTTTTCATAAGCAGCTTAATAACGATAGGAATTGCAAAAATATCCGCAACTATCATTATAATAGGTATTATAAATTGGTTCATAAAATCACTCCCCTGTAAAGTCAATATTGCGACAAATTATTTTATAATGTAGTTTTAAATGAATTATACCATAGACTGTATTGAAAAATCTATATTTTTATGTTAATATAATCAAAAATCACTAATTTTTATGAGGTGACAAGATGAATTCAAGATACGAATACGCAAAAGAAAAATATGCCGAAATAGGAATAGATACCGAAAAAGTTATCGACGAGCTTGGCAAGGTTTCAATTTCAATGCATTGCTGGCAAGGCGATGATGTAACAGGCTTTGAGGGTTCGGGTGAACTCAGCGGAGGCATTGCCGCAACCGGTAATTATCCCGGTAAGGCGAGAAACGCCGACGAGCTTATGTCCGACATTGACGAGGCTTTCAGTCTGATTCCCGGTAAGCACAAATTAAATCTTCATGCCATATACGCTGTCACAGATAAGCCTGTTGACAGAGATAAGCTTCTGCCCGAACATTTTTCAAAATGGGTTGATTTTGCAAAGGAGCGCGGAATCGTACTTGATATAAATCCGACTCTTTTCTCACACAAAATGGCAGACGACGGTCTTACCCTTTCCCACCCCGATGAAAGCGTCCGTAAATTCTGGATCGACCATTGCAAAGCAATGCGAAAAATCGGTGAATACTTTGCCAAAGAGCTTGACTCAACCTGCGTCAACAATATTTGGATTCCCGACGGATATAAAAACACTCCCGCCGACAGATTAGGTCCTCGACAGAGATTAAAAGACTCTCTTGACGA
>JAQXHF010000087.1 GCA_029007095.1 Clostridia bacterium
GTTCCGAACTTGACGGAGAAACATATTTTAAGATAACCGACAGAACTCAGGCGATAAAAGCCGCCCTCTTTTCCGCACAAAGCGGTGACACGGTGCTGATAGCCGGAAAGGGACACGAAAAATATCAGATTTTAGGCAAACAGAAAATTTACTATAACGAGAGAGAGATTATAAAGCGTTTACTTGAAGAAAAAGCGAGGTTTTAATAAAATGAAAACTATGAAGTTGAGCGAAATCGCCGCCGCTGTCGGCGGAACTGCGAGCGGTGAAGCTGAAATCAACGGAGTGTGCATAGATTCAAGAATTGCCCGGCCCGGCGAAATATATATAGCAATAAAGGGCGAAAGATTTGACGGTCACGATTTCACACAAAGCGCGCTGTCAAACGGAGCTGTCGCCGCGATGATTAGCCACGATGTCGACTGCGACGGACTTTTTGTAAAGGTTGACGATACCGCAAAAGCTCTCAGACAGCTTGCCAATTATATGAGAAATCGGTTCGACATACCTGTTGTCGGACTTACGGGAAGCGTTGGAAAAACAACGACCAAGGAAATGACAGCCGCCGTTCTTTCCGAAAAATACAATACTCTTAAAACCGAGGGCAATCTTAATAATAATATCGGCTTGCCGAGAACTCTTTTAAGACTTGAAAACGATACCGAAGCGGCGGTAATCGAAATGGGAATGAGCAACCGCGGAGAAATCTCGGAGCTGTCACATATTACCGAGCCGACTGTTGCAATTATAAGCAATATCGGCGTTTCGCATATGGAAACACTCGGCTCACGGGAAAATATATTGAAAGCCAAGCTTGAAATATTAGACGGACTCCGCGAAGGCTGCCCGATAATTTTAAATGGCGACGATCCGTATCTTATGAGCGCAAATATTGAAAACAGACCTGTTTATTATTACGGTATTGATTCGTCAGATTGTGATTACAGAGCTACCGACATAGTCCAGCTTGACGATGAAACATCTTTTACTGTTGTTTTTGATAAGGATAAATCTCAGCGCGTTACTATACCGACTGTGGGAATCCATAATGTTTATAATGCGCTTGCGGCTTTTGCGGCAGGTATGCAGCTTAGCGTCACACCGGAGCAGGCGGCAGAGGGACTGAAAAAATATGTTCCGTCCGGTATGCGTCAGAGAATCAATATAGTTAACGGAATCAGATTTATCGAGGATTGCTACAATGCAAGTCCCGATTCGCAGAGAGCCGCTTTGCGTATGCTTTCGGGCGTGAGGGCAAATCGCAGAATTGCCGTGCTCGGAGATATGCTTGAACTCGGCTCGATAAGCGATGAAGCTCATAGAAATGCAGGACTTCTTGCTTCCAAAAATCATATTGATATTCTTTTTACCTATGGTGAAAAATCGGTTTTGACGGCAAATAAAGCTGTTGAATGTGGCGTACCGACAGTTAAGAGCTTCCTTGACAAGGAAAAGCTTGCCGACGAGCTTGTTACCACCCTTAAAACAGGTGACGCGGTTCTTTTCAAAGCGAGCAGGGGAATGGCGCTTGAAGATGTTATAAATGCTGTTTATGAAAAAATAAAGTAAGTTGTAAGGGGTTATTTCTATGAATGTTTATCTTTTAATTTCGCTCAGCGCGGTTGCGGCTTTCGGTATCACCGCTTTGCTCGGCTTTAAGGTCATTCCGTGGCTTCATAAGCTGAAATTCGGTCAGACTATTCTTGAAGAAGGCCCAAAGTGGCACAAAAAGAAGCAGGGCACTCCGACAATGGGCGGACTTATGTTCATAATCGGAATCACGCTTTCCGCCGCTGTGGTACTTATTCTCAATTACATTTTTGATAATAACCTCGGCTTGTCGGGCGATGTAAGCACTAAGCTCTGGGCAGGATTGATAATGGCTCTGCTTTTCGGACTGGTAGGCTTTGCAGACGATTATATAAAGGTCGTAAAAAAACGCAATCTCGGACTTTCGATAATGCAGAAGACGGCGGCTCAGCTTGTAATCTGTGCAGGATATCTTGCAAGTCTTTACCTTGCTATGGGTAAGGATCCGTATATGTTCATTCCTTTTGTCGGAAATGTCCGTATGGGATTTTGGTTTTGGATATTAGGCGTATGCGTGCTTTACGGAGCGATAAACGCGGTTAATTTCACCGACGGAATCGACGGATTGTGTTCAAGCGTAACCGCAACGGCGGCAGTCAGCTTTATCACAATAGCTATAATTCATAAATGCTTCGGCGTAGGGGTGCTTGCGGCGGCAATGCTCGGAGGATGCATCGGATTTGTTGTGTGGAACAAATTTCCGGCTAAGGTATTTATGGGAGACACAGGCTCAATGTTCCTCGGAGGACTTGTCGTTGCGATAGCGTATGCGCTTGACTGCCCGCTGATACTTTTGCTTGTAGGAATAATTTATGTTATCGAAGCATTGTCTGATGTTATACAGATAGGTTATTTTAAACTCACACACGGCAAGAGAATCTTTAAGATGGCTCCTATACATCATCATTTTGAACTTTGCGGTTGGAGCGAAAAAAAGATAGATTTAGTTTTCAGCATTGTCAATTTAATAGGCGGGGCAGCCGCAGTGCTGATTATGTATTACGGCGGATTTCGCATGATGCTTTAATACACATTAAGGATTAACGGAAGGAGAAATAAGATGTCAACCGGAGAGCTTGTTAACAATGCCGACAGGGAAAACCGCCGTAAGGCTTCCTCCGGCAAAAAGAAGAAGATAATTACCTTTAAGGGAACTCCGATTTTTATAAGCGGCGGTTTCAGCATACCGTTTATGATAATTGTTTTTGCATTGCTGACCATCGGACTTATTATGATGTTTTCGGCAAGTTATGTTACTGCAAAGTACGAAAACGGCGACTCTATGTTTTATATAAAAAGGCAGCTCGTTTTTGCAGTCGGCGGAATATTCCTGATGTTTTTCGTGTCTAAGCTTAATCCGGAATTGCTAAAAAAACTGACCGTTCCGATTTTTGTTATCTGTCTGTTGCTTTTGGTTGTCGTTCTTATCAAGCCTTGGAGACCTGAGGGTATGAGCGAAGACTTTAAACGCTGGCTGAGGATTCCGGGTATAGGCTCTTTTCAACCGTCTGATATCGCAAAGCTCGGAATCATAATGTTCTTTGCATGGGCGATAGACAAATATAAAACCTTGCTTGAAAACAAATGGTGGGCGGCTCTTGTGCTTTTCGGAATTACAGCCGCGCTTTGCTTGCTTATTTATATGGAGAAGCATCTATCCTGCACAATTCTTATATTTTTAATATGCATAGGAATGATGTTCCTCGGCGGAATTGATAACAGATGGTTTGCCTTAGGGCTTGCGATAGGCGTACCGCTTGTGGTAACGGTAATTGCATTCAGACATCAGATTTTGTCCGAATATCAGGCCGCGAGAATTGACTCTTTCTTTGTAAAGGATTATGACGATATTGACACCAGATGGCAGACGAATCAGTCTTTGTTTGCGCTCGGTTCGGGCGGATTTTTCGGCTTGGGACTCGGTAATTCAAAGCAAAAGTATCTTTATATGTCCGAGCCTCAGAATGACTTTATCTTTGCTATTGTAGGCGAAGAGCTTGGATTTGTAAGATGCGTTCTTATACTTCTGCTCTTTGCGCTGTTGATTTTTGTCGGATTTATGATTGCCGATAAGTCGAGGTCGCTTTACAACAGATTGCTTGTACTCGGAATAATGCTCCATATAGGACTTCAAACTATACTGAATATACTTGTCGTAACCGATATGATGCCAAATACGGGAATTTCTCTTCCGTTTTTCAGCTACGGAGGTACGGCGTTGGTAATGCAGCTTATAGAAATGGGCATAGTGCTGTCGGTTTCAAGGACGGTATCTGAAAAGGCAAAGGTGATATAAATGCAAGATCTCAACAATAAAAAAATTCTTTTTGCAACAGGCGGAACAGGCGGTCATATAAATCCGGCTCTTGCTGTTGCGGGATATATAAGGGAAAAATATCCGTCGGTTAAGATACTTTTTGTAGGAACTGCGGTCAAAATGGAAGCTCAGCTCGTACCGGCGGCGGGTTATGACTTTAAGACTATTGATATCCAGGGTTTCAGCCGCGATATGAATTTTGAGGGACTTCGTCACAATATCGCGACCGTTTCAAAGCTGATAAGCTCCGAAAGACGCGCCAAAAAGATAATAAAGGATTTTGCACCCGACGCTGTTATAGGTTTCGGCGGATATGTGAGCGGTCCTGTGTTAAAGGCGGCGTGTAAGCTTGGAGTTCCTACCGCGATTCACGAGCAGAATGCTTTTCCGGGAGTTACAAACAAGGCTCTTGCAAAGAAAGTTGACAGAGTTATGCTGACCTCTAAGGAAGCGGAACAGTATATGAAGCCTAAAAATCCGTGCGTAGTAACGGGACTTCCCGTGCGCGGCGAGATGATAAAGGCGGACAGAGAGTTTTCAAGAGCCGAATTGAAGCTTGATGACAGACCGATGATACTTTCAATGGGCGGAAGTCTTGGCGCAAGAGTTATCAATGAAGCTGTAACTCAGCTCATATGTGAAAGATATGAGAAAAAAGACTGCTATTTTATGCATGCGACAGGCAAGGCAGGAACAGGAATGTTTGATGTTTTGCAAAAAGAAAAAGGAATAGACCTTGAAAAGAACAAGCATATAATGCTTCGAGAATATATAGACGATATGTACCGCTGTATGGCGGCGGCCGATCTTGTTATTTGCCGTGCCGGAGCCAGCACATTGAGCGAGCTTCAAGCAATGGGAAAACCGGCAATACTTGTACCTTATCCGTACGCCGCCGAAAATCATCAGTATCACAACGGTATGGCGATGGTTAAAAACGACGCTGCCGTAATGATAGAGGAAAAGGATTTTACGGGCAGCAGACTTATAAAGGAAGTCGATTCTTTACTCGGCGATAGGGATAGGCTTAAAAAGATAGGCGAAAACGCTAAGAAGATGGCTGTGTTTGACGCGACCGAAAGGATTACCGATTGTATTTGTGAAATAGTGAAGTGAGCTAATCACAATTTTCCGAAACCGTCATAAACTGAGAGCAGACTGATTGTTTCGGAAAGGGTGTTCACATTGAGTAAATTCGTTATCAAGGGACAAAACCGATTGGACGGAAGCATAAAGGTTCAGGGAGCAAAGAACAGCGCGCTTCCTATACTTGCCGCAACCGTTGCGGTAGGTAAACCCTGCGTAATACATAATTGTCCGAGACTTTCCGATATTGACGCAACAGTTGATATTTTGGTTTCGCTCGGCTGCGAAGTTAAAAGAAACTCAAACACCGTATATGTAGACAGCAGTAACCTTGACTCGGACAGCATTTCAGACGCTTTGATGCGCGAGATGCGCTCTTCCGTCATCTTTATGGGTGCGCTTTTGTCGAGGACGGGCGAGGCGGAGCTGACCGCTCCCGGCGGATGCGATATCGGAATCAGACCTATTGATTTGCATCTTATGGCGATGAAAAAACTCGGTATTGATGTAACCGAGGAATACGGCAGAATCAGATGCAGAAGAAAGGGCAGGATAAAAGGCGCAAAAATCACGCTTTCATTTCCGAGCGTAGGCGCAACTGAAAATATCATACTTGCAAGCGTAAGAGCCGCCGGCGTTACTACTATAATAAACGCGGCGAGAGAACCCGAAATTTCAGACCTTGCAAAATTTCTCAATTCCTGCGGTGCAAAAATCAGCGGAGCAGGCGAGAGTACCATCGTTATAGAGGGCGTTGACAGACTGTATTCCACACAGTTCTATATAATACCCGACCGCATAGCAGCATGTACCTATATGGCGGGCGCGGCTGTAACGGGCGGAACTGTTGTGCTTGACGATATAGTACCCGCGCATTTAATGCCGGTAATACCGTGTTTTGAACAGTCCGGCTGTAAAATTCAGATAGGTTCGGGTAAGCTGAAAATCACCGCTCCCGAAAGGCTGAAAAGTATGCAGACTATCAGAACGATGCCTTATCCGGGATTTCCTACCGACTGTCAGGCGATAGTTACAGCGATGGCAAGCGTTGCCGACGGCACTACCGTCATTGCCGAAAATATATTTGAAAGCAGAATGAGACACACCGTTGAACTTAACAGAATGGGCGCGTCCATAACGGTTCATGACAAAGTCGCTATAATAAACGGAGTTGAATTTTTACAGGGAGCGGCAGTTTCTTCACACGATTTGCGCGCAGGAGCGGCTCTTGTAATTGCCGGACTTTGCGCTCACGGTGAAACTACCGTCGATAATGTAAATTATATTGACAGAGGATATGAGGCCTTGGAAGATAGATTAAGACAAATAGGCGCCGATATAAAAAGAGTTTAATCTTTAAAGCATTTTATCTGAAATTAATGATTACAACAGGAAAGGAATGATAAAACAATGAAAGAGTTGCCTGCTAAAAAGGTAGCAAAAATGACTCCCAAAATGAGGAGTAAATACGAAGCAAAGCTCAAAAAGGTAAAGAGAAACCGAAAAATCCTTAAAGCAGTTCTGTCGGTTGTTTTAATCATTGCGGCTCTTGTTGTTATTATTGCTGTTGCTTTTAAGATAAATTCGATAAGCGTTAAAGATCCCGGTTCTCACTATTCAGCACAGGAAATTGTCACAGCGTCCGGAATTGATGTCGGAGATAATATGATATTTACGGATTTTACCAATGCGGGAGACAGAATAACTCAAAATCTTCCGTATATCGGTTCGGTTAAGTTTAAGAGAAATTTATCCGGCTCTGTGATAATAACCGTAGTCGAAGCCAAACCTAAATTTATAACAGCCTGCGACGGCGGATATGCTATAACCGATGACAGCCTTAAAACGCTTGAAATCGTTGAAAATAAGCCGGAAAATTCAGTTCCGACTGAAATTAAATTTAAAAATGTTCCTGTTGCAGAACCGGGGAAACAGATAGAAATTACCGATGATGAAGCGACTCTCTACGCGGATTTGCTTGAAAAAGCCAACAAAAACGGCATAACCGGTATAACAAAAATCGACATAAGCAACACAGCCGACATATCAATAGATGTTCAGTCAAGGCTCAGACTTGAATTAGGCGACAATTCGGATATAGAATACAAGCTTAAATCTGCGGCTGAAATTATTAAATCGGAAAATGAAATCAGCGAAGATACTGTTGCGACGGTCGATTTGAGCGTTAAAGGCAAGGTGTATGTTGATCCTGTGGATTCACTTGATTAAATTTATAAAAAATTTTTGCTTTTTATAAATTTTTTCTTGAAATAATAAAAAAAGTATGTTAAAATACTAATGTTTAAACTCGCGAATAGTATTATTACTTATTTTGTCAGATTTAAAAAACGGAGGTTCATAAAATGGCATTTGAAATTGATAATGATTTTGAAAACACCGTTCAGATAAAGGTTATCGGTGTAGGCGGAGGCGGCGGAAACGCTGTTAACACCATGATCGCTCAGGGTATGCAGGGCGCAGAGTTTATTGTTGTAAATACAGACAAGCAGGTTCTTGTTAATTCTCAGGCTACACACCGCATCCAGATCGGTGAGAAATCAACTCACGGTCAGGGCGCGGGCGGTCGTCCCGAAGTCGGTGAAAAGGCTGCCGAGGAGAGCAAGGAAGAGATTTCCGCAGTTCTCAAGGGAACAGATATGGTATTCATCACCGCAGGTATGGGCGGCGGAACAGGTACGGGCGCAGCACCGGTTGTTGCGTCAATCGCAAGGGATATGGGTATTCTCACCGTTGCGGTTGTAACCAAGCCGTTCAGCTTTGAAGGCAAGGTAAGGGCTAAAAATGC
>JAQXHF010000088.1 GCA_029007095.1 Clostridia bacterium
CCGATAATTCTTACGCCTAAGCCGGGGCCGGGGAACGGCTGACGCCAAACAAGCTCTTTCGGTATGCCGAGCTTTTCGCCGACTTTTCTAACCTCATCTTTAAACAAATCGCAAAGAGGCTCGATTACTCCCAAAAACTCAACATCGTCGGGTACTGTTACTCTGTTATGGTGAGTTTTGATAACATCTGCATCACCCTTGCCCGACTCAATACAGTCAGGATAAATAGTGCCCTGAGCAAAGAATCCGAGTTCGTTTTGCTTTCTGATTTCATTCCAGAAAACATTGAAAAATTCAGTACCTATAATTTTTCTCTTCTGTTCGGGATCTGTAACCCCTTTAAGCTTTGCAAGGAAATGATCGCCGCAGTTAACTCTGACGAAATTCATATCAAAGAGAGAGGTAAAGGTTTTTTCGACAAAATCGCCCTCATCCTTTCTCATAAGTCCCTGATCAACAAAAACGCAGGTAAGCTGTTTGCCTACGGCTCTCGAAAGAAGACCTGCGGCAACGGACGAGTCAACTCCACCGGAAAGACCGAGAATAACCTTTTTATCACCGATTTCGTTTTTAAGCTTCTCAACTGTTGCATCAATGAAATTATCCATTACCCAGTCGCCGCTGCAACCGCAAATCTCATAAAGGAAATTATAGAGAATTTGTGAGCCGAAAACAGAATGAGTAACCTCAGGATGGAACTGAACCGCATAAATCTTCTTTTCTGCATTTCCCATTGCCGCGCAAGGGCAATCGTCTGTTGTACCGAGAATTTCAAAATTCTCAGGCGGTGTTGAAATATAATCCGTATGGCTCATCCAAACCACGGATTTTTCATCAACATCCTTAAACAACGGCGATTTTTTATCGGCGGTAAATTCGATTTTGCCGTATTCGCTTTTCGGCGCAGTTTTAACCTCACCGTTACCCATCCAAGCGATAAGCTGACAGCCGTAACAAATGCCCAAAATCGGCACGCCCATATCAAGAATATCTTTTGTATAATGAGGCGAGGACATATCAAAAACTGAATTCGGTCCGCCTGTAAAAATTATTCCCTTGTAATCATTTGCCTTAATCGTTTCAATAGGCGTCGTATAAGGCAGTATTTCCGCATAGACCTTGTGGTCGCGAACTCTTCTGGCAATCAGCTGATTGTACTGTCCGCCAAAATCAAGAACAAGAATTTTCTCCATATTCGCCCTCCATGATAATTTTAATGTTCTACTGAATTATTATATATTATTAACGCCGTAATTTCAAGTGTAATTAAAAACATGATTGAATTTCCGCGTATGTGATAATAAAAGTCTTCTGTTGTTGACTGCATATATACTGTATGGTATAATTGAAACAATATGTAAAAATCAGTCTAAAAAGGAGGAGAACCCATGAAAGAGAATAAAATGGGCGTTATGCCTGTCAACAAGCTTATATTAAATATGTCGCTTCCGATGATAATCTCGATGCTTGTTCAGGCTCTTTATAATGTTGTCGATTCCGTTTTCGTCGGAATGGTCAACGAACAATCACTTACGGCGGTTTCGCTCGCGTTCCCCGCGCAAAACCTGATGATCGGAGTTGCAACCGGTACGGGCGTAGGTATCAATGCTCTCGTTTCCCGCTCGCTCGGTGAGAAGAAGCCGGAGCAGGCAAACAAAATTGCGGAAAACGGTGTTTTTCTTGCCGTTGTCAGCGCAATAGTTTTCACTTTTCTCGGAATATTTTGCAGTGAATTTTTTATGCGTTCGCAGACCGATGTCCCCTATATCATTGAGCAGGGAACATACTATATGCAGATCGTCTGCGGAGCCTGCATAGGAATTTTTGTAGAAATAACATATGAAAGACTGCTCCAATCCACCGGCAGGACTTTCCAGACAATGATAACTCAGGGCGTCGGCGCAATAATCAACATAATCCTCGATCCGATTTTCATTCTCGTCTTAAAGATGGGCGTCAAGGGTGCGGCCATCGCAACGGTAACAGGACAAATCGTTGCCGCCATACTCGCAATAATCATCAACGAACGCTCCAACAAGGAGTTAAAACTGAATTTCAAAGCTTTCAGACCGAGCGGAAAAATAATCGGTAAAATCTACGAAATCGGTGTGCCGTCAATCATAATGGTTGCAATCGGTTCGATTATGACCTACGCTATGAACAAAATTCTTATAATTTACACGACCGGTAAGGAAACGGCGGCGACGGTTTTCGGCGCTTTCTTTAAGCTGAACAGCTTTATCTGTATGCCGATTTTCGGACTTAACAACGGAACTATTCCGATAGTTGCATACAACTACGGCGCACGGAAAAAGGACAGACTGAAAAAAACGGTCAAGCTGTCGCTTGTGTATGCAGAAATTTTCAGCCTGATAGGAACAATTCTTTTCATCGCAATTCCAAAGACTCTGCTGGGATTTTTCAGCGCGTCAGAAAATATGCTCGCAATCGGCGTACCCGCTCTCAGAATTATCGGCACGAGCTTCCTCTTTGCAGGATTTAATATCGCAATGGGCGCAACTTTCCAGGCGACGGGCAAAAGCGTTTACTCGATGGTGGTTTCTTTTGTCAGACAGTTAATCGTACTCGTCCCCGTTGCGTATATACTTGCAAGATACGGTATGTCTGTCGGCAACGACGATCTCGTTTGGCTGTCATATCCCGTAGCCGAAATCGCTTCGCTTGTTATGACTCTCATATTCTATACAATCGTAAACAAAAAAATCATCAAGCCTATGCCTGATGAAGAAAAATAAATTTTCGCACGGAACATCACAATATCGGTACTATACAGGAGGCAGTTATGAAACAGGTTTCAAGAAAGACTATAATCAATTTCTGCCTGCCGCAGTTCGCGGTAGGACTGTTCACCACGATGCTCAACAATTATCTGATATATTTCTATCAGCCGACAGAAAGCTCGGGACTTCCCGTTCTCATAACCCAGGGTTATGTTGTTTTCGGGATTCTTACGGTTATAGGTCTTATTAAGGCGATAGGACATATCATAGACGCCTTTTCCGATCCGATAGTCGCGGGAATAAGCGACAAAAGCAAAAATAAAAACGGACGCAGAATTCCGATGATGAAGTGGTTTGCGATTCCGTTTGCGCTCAGCGCCCTGCTGATATTCTGGTCGCCGAGTCAGAATCATATGTTTAATAATATCTGGCTTGCCGTTTTCATCTGGGCATATTTCATATTCTACACGCTTTATATGATACCTCACAACGCTCTGCTGCCGGAAATGATTACCGACGAGGGCAAGCTCGTTGACGCATATACATACAGCTCGCTTTTCTTCGTTGTCGGCAGTATGCTCGGATATGCGACTCCGGCAATCGTCTCCGTTATGAAAAAAGCTTTCGGGCTTGAACCTATCACGGCATGGAGATTTACTTTCCTTATCTTCACCGTTATCGGAGTAATTCTGCTCCTTATCCCGTCAATGACAATCAAAGAAAAGGAATATGTAAACTCCGTAAGGCCTACCGTACCTCTTATAAAATCGCTGAAACACGCTTTTTCAAACAAGCATTTCGTAGTTGTAACCCTCGGTCAGCTTTTTGAAGGAACGGGAATGAGCTTTTTTCAGGCTTGCATAATGTATTACATAACCGAGCTTATGGGAATACCCGAAGAAAAATCCATTATAATTATGGCAACCTCCATAGTAGGTTCTCTTATACTTTATCCGCTTATCAACAAATGGTCAAAGAACAAAGGCAAAAAAATCCCGATGCTCGTCGGCTGTATCGTATTTACGGTTGCGGAGTTTTTGATTTGCTTTGTCGATATTTTCCCCAAAGATCACAAGATGGCAACAGCAATGATCTTCGCTCTGTTTGTTTCCCTGCCGTTTGCCGTGCTGAACATTCTCCCCTCGTCAATGATGGCAGATGTAATTCAGTATGACACGGTTAAAACCGGCGTCAATCAAGAGGGAACCTTTGCCGCCGCAAAGAGCTTTGTTACCAAAATGGGAACATCTCTCGCTATTATGATAGTTCCGTCGCTTGTCGTTATCGGCGCGGCCACAGGCGAAAGCGTAGGCAAAAAAGGACTTCTGCTCACGGCGATTGTCGGAGGTTTATTCACTCTGGCAGCGGTAATAGTCTATTTCTTCTACAAAGAAAAAGATGTCATTTCGGTAATAAGAAATTCCGCCAAAGACAAAAAGCCTGCCGAACAGAAATAAGCAAGAGGGTTAAGCTATGAAAATATTTTTATCGGTGATTATAATAATTGCGGCTTTTATTCTGTTCCTTGTTTTGAGAACCGCCGCCGTCACAAAAAAAGCAAGAAAGCTGACGAAATCCGACCTGAATTTTACCGATGAGGAAATCAACTCATACGCAGAGCGCCTGTCGGAAATGATAAAATGCAAAACCGTTTCCTTAAAGGACAGTTACGATGACGCTCAGTTTGCAAAGCTTCGTGATGTTATGGCGCGGCTTTTCCCGCTGATTGATGAAAAAGCCGAAAAAATGACATTTTCTGACGACTGTTGGGTATATAAAATCTCCGGCAAGAATTCCGACCGCAACATTATGATTATGTCGCACCACGATGTTGTCGCCGCTGACGGGGAATGGAAGTTCGACGCATTTTCAGCTCATATTGAAGACGGAAAAATGTACGGCAGAGGTACCGTCGATACCAAAACGCCGCTCTTTGCCGAATTTTCGGCGGTCGAGGAGCTTCTGTCCGAGGGGTTTGTACCGGAATGTAATCTTTATATAGCCTCCTCTCACAACGAGGAACTGGGCGGAGACGGCATACCGAAAGCCAACGAGTATTTTAAAAAGAACGGAATAAAATTTGATGTTATCCTCGACGAGGGCGGAGCTATAATCGAGCCGCCTATCGGCGGAATGAAGTGCGACAAGTGCGCCATGATTGCGGTTCACGAAAAGGGTAGGTACTATTTCAACCTCAAAGCAACCGCCGCAAATGCACACGCGAGCCTGACAAGCGCCGCAAGCAATACTCCTGTCGAGAGAATGTCAATGTTCATCAACGAAGTTACAAGCGGAAATATTTTTATCCGTCGACTGAATTCTCAGGTAATTGCAATGTTTGAGCATCTCGCTCCATACTGCGGATTTATGATGAAGCTTATGTTCAGCAATCTTTGGCTGTTCGGTCCAATAATCAAAAGCGTTATGCCCAAGCTTAATGCTCAGGCAGGCGGCCTTATCGGCACTACCTGCACCTTTAACGAGATTAAAGGCAGCTCCTCCGAAAAGCTCTGCACCGCAAAAGCTTTCCTTCGTCCCGTTGACAAAGACGATTTTAAACAGGATATCAAAAAATTTAAAGAAATCGCCGCCAAATACGATATCACGGTTGAAGAACCTGACGGCAACGAATATCACGCTCCGGCAGACATATCTAAGCCGCAGTTTGAATATACAAAGGAGTGTATTGCTAAGGTATTCCCGCAGTATCCGGCTTCTCCGTTCATTCTGCCGGCAGGCACCGACGCAAGAACGCTTACCGATGTATGCCCCTGCGTTCTGAGATTCGCTCCTATCCGTCTTTCAAAGGAGCAGCTTGCATCAGTTCACGCCGAGAACGAAAACATTGACCTCGATTCGGTTGCGAGCGCAGTCGCTTTCTACAAAGAATTTGTTAAGAATTACAAAGTATAAACAAAATGAGCGGGGTTGTCTTGCAAAAAGGCAATCCCGTTAAATCATAACGAAAGGAATCCATACGGTACGGAACAATGAAAATAATCAGCGCGTCGGACTCCTTTAAAGGAAGTCTTACTTCAAAGCAAATTTCCGAAATAGTAACGCTCGGTGCAAAAGAAATATCAGAGGATATAGAAATTATTTCCTGTCCCGTTGCAGACGGCGGCGAGGGTACTTTGGATGTTATTTTACAGTCAGGCGACTTTACCGAATGTTGTTTAACGGTGAAAAATCCGCTTTTTGAACCGATAACATCAAGCTACGCCATGCGCGGAAAAACAGCGTTTATAGAAATGGCAAAGGCTTCCGGGCTCACTCTTATCCCATACAAGGACGGTAACGCTGTATTGACCTCTACATACGGAACAGGGCAACTGATTGCCGACGCGCTGAAAAACGGCGCAGAGGAAATCTATGTTGCCGTTGGCGGAAGTGCGACAAACGACTGCGGAATAGGCGCGCTTGCCGCCTTAGGATACCGTTTCCTTGACAAGAACGGAATTGAGCTAAAACCGACAGGCGGAAATCTCGAAAAAATTGAAAAAATCGACTCTGCCGATTCGGTTTGGCAAAGCAATGTAAAAATGACCGTGCTTGCCGATGTTGATAATCCTCTCGTAGGAGAAAAAGGAGCTACAAAATTCTACGGCAGGCAAAAAGGTGCTGTCGGTGAATTTGCAGACAGGCTCGAAAACGGTATGCTACACTTTGCCGACATAATAGAAAAAGAAATCGGCAAGGATATAAAAAATATGCCGTTTGCAGGTGCGGCAGGCGGCTTGTCCGGCGGCTTGATTGCCTTTTTAGGCGCGTCCGTGACAAGCGGAATCGACGCGGTTATGAAGCTGATTTCCTTTGAAGAAAAGTTGAGAGGCGCAGACGCGGTAATCACGGGAGAGGGTAGGCTCGACAGGCAATCATTCCGCGGAAAAGTCATATCGGGCGTTTGTAAAGCCGCACAGAAACACGGCGTACCCGTCTATGCCATAGTCGGTTCGTCCGAAATCTCCGACATTGAAGCCGCCGAATTCGGAATACGGCGTGTAGAAACGCTTATTTCAGATTCCTACTCGCTTGAAGACGCCGTGAACAACGCTCCGTTTCACATGGAAAGAACCGTCAAAAAGCTATTGTCGGATTTAATAAAATAAAATCATTATCATATAAACAGCAAAACGGACTTGCACAATCGGTTTAGTGCAAGTCCGTTTATATATATTGAATTACATTGAGTCGGGAACTGTGATATGCAGCATTTCGAGTATATTTTTTATCGTATCTTTAACGCAAACGCAAAGATAAAGTCTTGCTTTCATCAGCTTCTCGTCGTCACAGCCGACGCGGCATGAATTATAAAACTTATGAAAGAGCGTTGCAAGCTCGACAACATAACGGGTGATTTTAGCCGGATCATAGTTTTTCGCCGCCGCAACAATCTCATCTGTCAGCGCCGCAAGATGGCGGATAAGCTCTCTCTCCGGCTCCTCTCTGAGCATTTCAAGCTCCTCAACCGTACATTCGCACGGCTCTATTCCGTCCGCTTTCATCTTTTTGAGAATTGAGCAGATTCTTGCATGTGCATACTGGCAGTAATAAACAGGATTCTTTGAGCTTTGCTCAACCGCAAGGTCGAGGTCAAATTCCATCTGCGAGCCCGGTTCTCTCATATTGAAAAGGAAGCGAACCGCGTCTATCGGAATCTCATCAAGTAAATCTACAAGAGTTATCGCCTTGCCGGTACGCTTTGACATACGAACCACCTCGCCGTCACGAGTCAGGCGAACAAGCTGCATAAGTATAACATCAAGTTTATCTCCGCCGACTCCTATTGCGTCGAGTGCGCCCTGCATTCTCGCAACATGACCGTGATGGTCGGCTCCCCAGATATCAATAGCTCTGTCAAATCCTCTTACGGAAAGCTTGTTGCGGTGGTAAGCTATATCCGCAGCAAAGTATGTCGGATTGCCGTTGGCTCTTATAAGAACATCGTCTTTAAGCTCTAACTTATCTATCTCGTCCTGAGTTTTGCCCTGAGCTAAAAGCCGTTCTGTCTGAACCTCAATATTTTTATACCAGAGCGCTCCGTCCTTTTCATAGGTCAGTCCCTTGTCTTTCATAAGCTGAATGGTATCGGCAAGCTCTCCGTCATTGTGCAGTACGCTCTCGTGGAACCAGGTGTCATATTTTATGCGATATTTTGTGAGATTTTCCTGCATTGCCGCAATGTTCTTGGGCAAAGCAAAATCAACAAGTGCCTTGCGGCGCTCCGATTCCTCACTGTTAATATAGGAATCACCGTAAACATCGGCAAACTCCTTTGCTCTCTGTTTTATGTCTTCGCCGTGATAGCTGTCTTCGGGAAGCTCGACAGCGTCCTCTCCGAGATAGAGCTGACGGTAACGAACATCAAGAGAAAGTGCGAATTTGTCAATCTGATTGCCGGCGTCATTTATATAGAATTCGCGGCTTACATCGTATCCTGCGAAGTCGAGTACGGCGGCGAGGCAATCTCCGAGCGCACCTCCGCGCGCATTACCCATATGCATAGGTCCGGTGGGATTTGCCGAAACAAATTCAACATTTATCCTCTGACCTTTACCGTAGTCGGAGCGGCCATAATCAGCGCCCTTTTGGCGAACATCCTTTAATATATCGGCATAGTAGCGGTCACCGAGATAGAAATTCATAAATCCCGGACCGGCAACCTCCATTCGAGTAAAATAAGTTGAGTCAAGAGAAATATTGTCCCTGATAATTTCCGCAATCTTTCTCGGCGCAGCGTGAAGCTCCCTCGCCCAAACCATAGCGGCATTTGCCGAAAAATCTCCGTTTGCCCTGTCTGACGGAACCTCGGTTTTAAAAGGTGCCGAGGGAACGGCCGCAAGTTCGCCGTTTTGAGCCGCAAGCTCTGCCGCCGACATTACTGCGCTTCTGAGCTGTTCCTGAACTTTATTAACTAAATAGGACATTATTTTTCCTCCTTGTATTTTGCGCTGAGCTTAATCCTCGTTTTACTGATGTGAACGCCCTCGCGGTCAAACTCATAGCAAAGATCGAGCGACGCTCCGTTCTCGTTAAATTCCGATTTGACCTTTGAAGCGTAAATTCCCATATGAATCCGTCCGAAAGGCGTAACATATTCAAAATTATGGCGTTTTCCCTGTTCGGCAATTATTTGCGTGGCATATTTGCCCCTGCGTACGATTTCCGCTCTGAGTCCGTTTTTAACCGTGATTTCGGTAACGCAGCCCGAAAGCCAATCGGAATTTTCAGTATAGCTAACGGTGAAATTATCAGCCGTGCCTTTAAGCTCACCGACCGAGGTAAGCTCTGAATTTTCCATACTGCCGTCAACATCGTGGAAATGCTTTATCGTAACTATGCAATTCATACTTCCCATTTCTCCGCAGCAAGCTCAAAAAGTTTGTCGATAAGCTCTGAATACGGTATGCCCGAAGCCGCAAAAAGCTTGGGGTACATACTGATAGATGTAAATCCCGGAATCGTATTCGGCTCATTGAGCATTACTTTGCCGTCGCTCTCGCGGACAAAGAAATCCACTCTTGCAAGACCGCTGCAACCGAGCACCTTATACGCTCTGACGGCGGCGGCGCGAACCTCCTCGATTTTCTCCTCGGAAATTCTCGCCGGGATATGCAGCTCGCTGGCGGGATTGACATATTTCGCCTCGTAATCGTAAAAATCCTTGCACGAAACTATTTCTCCGACGGTTGAAGCAACGGGATTTTCATTGCCGAGTACGGCGCACTCAACCTCTGAACCTACAACGGCCTCTTCAAGAACAATCTTATCGTCCTCTTTAAAAGCCTTTTCTACGGCTTCGGGAAGCTCTGAGCTATTCTCAGCTTTGCTTACGCCTACCGAAGATCCTGCGTTGGCAGGTTTTACAAATATGGGAAATCCGAGATATTCCCCGGCTTTTGCAAGCATTGAATTTTTGTTAACCTCATATTCACAACGGTTGAAAGCAAGCCACTTTGCCTGCGGAATTCCTGCGTTGTCCGCAAGAGAATTCGTAACCGCCTTATCCATACAGCAGGCGGAAGCCAGCATATCGCATCCTACAAACGGAATACCCGAAAGCTGCAAAAAGCCCTGTACGGTACCGTCCTCGCCGTTTTTGCCGTGAAGAACGGGGAAAGCTACATCTATTCTGATTTTTTCAACGCCGTTGCAACCGAAAACGAGAATGCCGTGGTCGCCGCGGTCGGGAGAAATTATAGCCTTTGTAAGATTTTCCTTATCATCAAGCCATTTGTCCTCAGGAAGCAGGGCGACATCGCCGTCGTATTTAAACCAACTTCCGTCCTTGGTAATTCCGAGCATTATTATATTATATTTATCTTTGGGAACATTCTCGATGACCGATTTTGCCGAAACGACAGACACATCGTGTTCGCTTGAAACGCCCCCGAAAAGAATCAGAGCATTCTTCATTACAGTATTTCATCTCCGTTTGATGATTAAATTTCAGTATATGATATCATATTATGCAGTTTAAGTCAACGCACGAGGCGCAAATAATACGAAAACATAAATAAAATCCGTCCTTTATATTTTTTAAAAAATCTCGATTTATTGCAAATAATTCGTGACAAAACTACATTTATATGATATAATAAATCAATATTATTATAGTTATATATAATTACCGGAGGAGTATTGATTATATGGAATTAAACGCCGCTTTTTTGCAGATAATGAACGGTCTTAAAGATGTTATGAAATCCAACGGGTTTACCGCCTGCGTTCCTAAGGGAACAGAGGACGGTACAGCTCCGATTTCGGTAAATAACGGAAAGTCCGTCCTTACTTACACGGGTGACAAAGGCACTGTAAAAATCGAATATTTTGAGAACAAAATCTCTCTTTTTTGCTCTCTCTCTACCGAAAATGCCGATAGCGATAATTTTAAAAATATGTCAACCACTCTCTTTGACATTGAGAAAGCAGATGAACGAAGCGTAAAATATGTCGTAACCGAAATTGCAGACGGTATAAAAACAACCTATGCCGACGAAAAAAAGGCAAAAGAAAAGCTGCCTAAGCCCATTTCCAAAAGCGCCGCGCAGAAAGGTTCGGTTTACTATGACCTTGTAACTCTCGGCAGCCGCTTCGTGCAGATTTATCCCGAACTCAGGGACGCATACCGCGAAAACATTGAGAAATACGGGGAGTTCCTTGCCGACGATTTCTTTATAAATCACGGCAACGAAGCTTTCAGAAAAACAGTAAAAGAGAACAATCCGCAAAAAATGAAAAAGCTTTTCAATATGCTTAACGATGTTTACAACAACGGCCTTAATCAGACTCAGAGCGTTATAGCCGTCACAATTCTCGGCTCGCTCTACGACGATCAGGAGTTGCTCGCAAACTGCGTTGACTATATGGAAGATATGTCTCTTAATGTTATTGAGATCAACAAACTTCTCAAAAGGTCATCATGGAGGAGCAAGCTTGAACATCCTCCTGTTTACAAACCCAAAAAGCAGAAGAAAAAGAATATGATGAGTTCGCTGATGAACGGAGGTATGTAACTGTGTCTAACGAAGAAAAAATCGAACAGGCTGTTCCTGAAACGGTAGAAGCCGAATTCGTTGACGAAAACCTGCTCGACGACGAGATGGACACCGTCGTTACCGAGGAATACGGCGCCGATCAGATTCAGGTTCTCGAAGGACTTGAAGCGGTGCGAAAAAGACCGGGTATGTATATCGGTTCAACCGGCCCGAGAGGTCTGCACCATCTTGTTTATGAAATAGCGGACAACTCAATAGACGAAGCTCTTGCGGGATTCTGCACACATATAGAGGTTGAGATACTTCCCGGCGATGTTATCAGCGTCAGGGACAACGGACGAGGTATCCCCGTTGCCATACATGAAAAGATGGGAATTCCTACCCTTACGGTCGTACTTACGGTTCTTCACGCCGGCGGTAAATTCGGCGGAAGCGGATATAAGGTTTCCGGAGGTCTTCACGGCGTAGGTTCATCTGTCGTTAACGCTCTTTCTGAATGGATGGAAGCTGAGGTTTCGCGCGACGGTCATATATATTATCAGAAATTCTCAAGGGGTAACGCCGTCACCGAAATGAAAATTATAGGTGATACAAACCAGACGGGTACTCTTATCCGTTTCAAGGCAGATCCCGAAATTTTCACCGAAACTACGGTCTATGACTTTGAAGTTCTTGAAAGAAGACTTCGCGAATCTGCGTTCCTCAACGCCGGATTGTCGATAACGCTCTCCGATTTGCGCGATCCCGAAAATCCGATTGAAAAGGTTTACTGCTACGAGGGCGGTCTGTCAAGCTTTGTTGAATATATCAACACAAGCAGAGCTTTAACTCCTCTGCACACTCCGCCGATACATTTCTCGTCCACCAACGGCGACAGATACGCCGAGGTCGCGATGATGTATAATGACAGCTATAACGAGGTAATTCTGTCCTTTGCGAACAATGTCAACACTATCGACGGCGGTACGCATGAGACAGGCTTCAAAACCGCGTTAACAAGAGTTTTCAATGATTACGGCAAAAAATACGGCATACTCAAAGACGGCGACAAGAAGCTCTCAGGCGAAGATGTCAGAGAGGGCTTAACCGCTGTTATCAGCGTAAAGCTTACGGAAGCTCAGTTTGAAGGTCAGACCAAGGGCAAGCTCGGAAACACGGATATCACCGGACTTGTTTCCTCTATGGTTTATGACAAGCTTATGACTTTCTTTGAAGAAAATCCGTCCGTCGCAAAGGCGATATTCTCAAAAGCTCTCGACGCTTCGCGAGCAAGAGAGGCCGCAAGAAAGGCGCGTGACCTTGCCAGACGAAAAGGTGCGCTTGAAAGCAATTCTCTCCCCGGCAAGCTCGCAGACTGCACCGAAAAAAGCGCGGAAAACACCGAGATTTACATCGTCGAGGGAGATTCCGCAGGCGGCTCAGCCAAGGACGGCAGAGACCGTCAGTATCAGGCGATTCTTCCGCTGTGGGGCAAAATGCTCAATGTTGAAAAATCAAGACTTGACAAGGTAATATCCAACGAAAAGCTCGTTCCTATCGTTACGGCTCTCGGCACGGGAATAGGAGAGGACTTCAATCTTGAAAAACTGCGTTACGACAAGGTTATAATTATGGCCGATGCCGATGTTGACGGTGCTCACATCAGAACTCTGCTTTTAACCTTCTTTTTCAGATATATGCGTCCGCTGATCGAAACAGGCCATGTTTATCTCGCTCAGCCGCCTCTTTTTAAAGTAAGCAAGGGCAAAAAATTTGCCTATGCTTTTTCCGACGAGGAGCGCGACCGCAAAAACGAGGAGCTTGGCGGAAGCTGCGACATTCAGAGATACAAAGGTCTCGGTGAAATGGATCCCGTCCAGCTTTGGGAAACAACTATGGATCCGAAAACAAGAATTATGCTTCGCGTAACTCTCGAAGACGCTATGGAAGCCGACGAAACCTTCTCTATACTTATGGGCGATAAGGTTGAGCCGCGACGCGAATTCATTGAGAAAAACGCAAAATATGTCAGAAATCTTGATACCTGAGAAAGGAGGCGCTTGCGTTGGCAAAAGAAATTACACATGATGACGAAAATTTCGTCCAAAACCTATCAGAAAGCAAAGTATATAATATAGACATAAACAAGGAAGTACGCAACGCTTTCCTCGACTATTCAATGTCGGTTATCGTTTCCCGTGCCCTGCCCGATGTACGCGACGGATTAAAACCCGTTCACCGCAGAATACTCTACACTATGTACGAGAACGGTCTTACTCCGGACAAGGCTTACCGTAAATGCGCCGATACCGTCGGTTCGGTTCTCGGCCGATATCATCCGCACGGCGACGCTTCGGTTTATGACGCTATGGTTCGTCTTGCACAGAGCTTCTCTATGAGATATATGCTCGTTGACGGTCACGGTAACTTCGGCTCTATCGACGGCGATCCGCCTGCCGCTTACCGTTACACGGAGTCGCGAATGAGCAAAATGGCGCTCAAAATGCTTACCGATATCGACAAGGAAACTATCGACTTCGTACCTAACTATGACGACAGACTTAAAGAGCCTACGGTGCTTCCGTCAAGATTCCCGAACCTGCTCGTCAACGGTTCTATGGGTATTGCGGTAGGTATGGCTACCAACATTCCTCCGCACAATCTGCGCGAGGTCATAGACGGTATGTGCTGTCTTATCGACAATCCCGACGCGACTCTCGACGAGCTGATGGAGCATATCAAAGGCCCCGATTTCCCGACCTACGGCATAATTATGGGCAGAGCCGGCATCAGAGCCGCTTACGCCACGGGCAGAGGTAAGATTACCGTCCGTGCAAGGGCCGAGATAGTTGAAAAACCCAACGGCAGATTTGAAATTAAAATCACGGAAATCCCCTATAATGTCAACAAAGCAAGGCTCATAGAGAGTATGGCCGAGCTTGTCAAGGACAAAAAAATCGAGGGAATTTCAGATATAAACGACTATTCTTCAAGAAAGGGTATGCACATTTCGGTTGACCTCAAGCGTGACGCAAATCCGCAGGTCGTTCTCAATCAGCTTTACTCTTTCACTCAGCTTCAATCAACATTCGGCGTTATAATGATAGCGCTTGTCAACGGCGAGCCGAAGCTGCTCACACTCAAAGAGATTTTACAGAACTATATTGATTTCCAGTTTGAGGTTGTTACAAGGCGCACACGCTATGACCTTAAAAAAGCTCAGGACAGAGCGCATATTTTGGAGGGCTTGCTTACCGCTCTCGATTTCATTGATGAGGTTATCGCAATTCTGCGCTCATCAAAGAGTGTCAACGACGGTAAAATCGCTCTTATGGAGCGTTTCGGACTTGACGACATTCAGGCTCAGGCAATCGTTCAGATGCGTTTGGGACAGTTGACAGGTCTTGAAAGAATCAAAATCGAGGACGAGCTGAACGAGCTGAGAGCTAAGATTGCCGAATTTACCGAGCTTCTCTCCGACAGAATCAAGCTGCTCGGAGTTGTTAAGCAGGAGGCTCTCGAAATCTCCGATAAATACGGAGACGACCGCAGAACAGAAATTGTCAATGTTTCCGGCGAAGTCGATATTGAAGACCTTATCCCGGTTGAAGACTGCGTATTCACGCTGACCGATTTCGGATACATTAAGCGTATCCCTCAGGTTGAGTATCAGACTCAGCGCAGAGGCGGCAAGGGAATCAAGGGACTGACAAGGCGCGAGGACGACATTGTAAAAACAATGTTCACCGCCTCTACTCATGACCAGATAGCTTTCTTCACGAGCAAGGGCAGAACTTTCAAAATAAAAGGTTACGAAATTCCCGAAGGTTCAAGAACGAGCAAGGGTATGAACATTATAAATCTTCTGCCGCTTGAAGCCGATGAAAAAATCACTTCTATGAACAGAATCATTGACGGTGACGAGCATAAATACATTTGTATGTTCACTCGCAACGGTATAATCAAGCGTTCAAGAGTTGAAGAATATCAGACCATAAGAAAAGGCGGCATAATCGCAATAAATCTTGACGAGGGCGACGAGCTTGCCTGGGTTAAGATGACGCGCGGCGACGAGGACCTTATCGTTGCCACCAAGAAAGGTATGTGTATTCGCTTCAACGAGAATGACGCAAGACCTATCGGCAGAACCGCAAGAGGTGTTAAAGCAATCGAGCTTCGCGAGGGCGACGAGGTAGTAGGCGTTGCCGCCGTAACAGAGGGCAAAACTATCCTTACCGTCAGCGAAACAGGATACGGTCGCAGAAGCGAATTTTCAAATTACAGACTTCAATCAAGAGGCGGCAAGGGACTTATCAACTACCACACGGAGGATTACGGAAATGTTGCCGCCGTTGCCGAGGTTGACGACAGCGAGGATATCATTCTGATTGCTTCGGACGGTATAATCATCCGAATTCCGGCAGACGGTATCAGCACCTTTGCCCGTCCGTCAAAGGGCGTCAAGGTAATGAGAATCAGCGAGGGTGAAAGCGTTGTTTCGATGACTCCCGTTGCCAAGGAAGAAAGCGGCGAAGACTCCGCAGAGGAGGTCGGCGGCGAGGACAATACCGACGCCGAAGCTTCCGCGGACGCACAGGAATAAAATCAAACGAGATAAATATTATATAAAACAAATTTAAACGAAAAGGAGTGCGAAACTATGAACATTGCCATCAGCGCACATGACGCCAAAAAGGAGCTTATGACTCAATTCTGCATTGCATACTGCGGTATTCTCAGCCGCCACAAGCTCTTTGCAACAGGCACAACAGGTAAATTGGTATCAGAGGCCACAGGACTTGACATAAACTGCTTCCTCAGCGGAGAGCAGGGAGGCGACCAACAAATAGGTTCACTTATCGCCTGCAACGAAATAGATATGCTGCTGATTTTCAGCGATCCGCTTGATCCCAAAGAGCATGAGCCGAATGTATCAAGTCTGCTTCGTCTCTGCGATGTTCACAATGTACCCGCAGCGACAAATATTGCAACCGCCGAGGCGCTTATACACAGTCTCGACAGAGGCGATCTTGACTGGCGCGATATCGTCAATCCCAAGCGTTGACATTGCTAAAATATATGCACCGCAATGCCGCCTAATGACGGCATTGCTTTGGTGCGGAGATTTTCATAATACTAAGGAGTTAATTTATGGCGCTTATTACAAAGGCTGTAAAGGGAACGCAGGATGTGCTTCCCTCCCAGAGCTACAAAAATCAATTTATTGAAAGCACCGTCATGAACATAGCTTCGGATTTCGGATTCAAAGAAATCCGTACGCCTGTTTTTGAACACACGGAGCTTTTTTCCCGTTCTGTCGGAGACACCACCGATGTAGTTCAGAAAGAAATGTATACATTTAACGATAAAGGCGGTCGCTCTATAACCCTCAGACCGGAGGGTACGGCAGGAGCCGCAAGAGCTTTCCTTGAACACGGACTGACAAACGAACCGATGCCGCAAAAAGTAAGCTATGTGACCTCATGCTATCGCTATGAAAAACCGCAAACGGGCAGATTAAGAGAATTTCATCAGTTTGGCATTGAGTGCTACGGCACGGATTCTCCTGCCGCTGACGCCGAGGTTATAGCTCTCGGCAACGAGATTTTCGGTTTCCTCGGCATAGAGGAAATCCGCCTTGAAATAAACTCAATCGGCTGCCCGGAATGTCGCAAAAATTATCACGCCGCATTAAAGGAGTATTTCACGGCAAGAGCGGACGAGCTTTGCCCGACCTGTCAGGAAAGGCTTGAACGAAATCCGATGCGAATTCTCGACTGCAAAAGTCCGATTTGCAAGGAAATAGCCGACGGAGCGCCCGTTATACTCGACTATCTTTGCGACGACTGCCGCGAACATTTTGACAAGGTTAAGAGCTATCTTGACGCTATGCTCATTTCTTATGAAGTTAATCCGCGAATCGTACGAGGACTCGATTACTATACGAGAACGGTTTTTGAATTTGTTTCTGACTCGATAGGCGCACAGGGAACCGTTTGCGGAGGCGGCAGATACGACGGTCTTATCGAGGAGCTTGGCGGCGGTCATGTTCCCGCTCTCGGCTTCGCAATGGGACTTGAACGGCTTTTGCTTCTTCTCGACGCACAGGGAATCGAGCTTCCCGAAGACAAAAAATGCGATATCTATATCGCCAGCATAGGCGAGGCGGCTTCGCTTAAAGCGGCTTCGCTTGCCTTGGAGCTTCGACAGTCCGGCGTGAGCGCGCAGTTTGATGTGGTCGGTCGTTCCGTAAAAGCGCAGATGAAATATGCCGATAAAATCGGTGCGTCATTTACTGCGGTTCTCGGTGATGATGACTTGCAGGCAAATGCGGTCAAAGTGAAAAATATGGAAAGCGGAGAAACAACCGAGCTTTCCCTCGACGAATTTACAGACTCCTTTATGAATATGACGCTTCAACTCGCAGCCTCGCGGCTTCAAGACGCCGCAAGCGCAGGAGACGATTTCGATATCTCGTCAATTTTGGGAAGTCTCGGTAATTTATAAGAAAATACATCTGAAAGGATATGAAATAAATGGATTTTATGACAGGCTTAAAGCGAACCGACTATTGCGGTGACCTCCGTCTTGCAGACGCCGGAAAAGAAGTTACCGTTGCCGGTTGGGTTCAGCGTCAGCGTGACCTCGGTGCGCTTATTTTCATTGACTTGCGTGACCGTACAGGTATTGTTCAGTTAGCTTTTGACGAAAATACCGATAAGGATATTTTCGACAAGGCATTTACAGCCAGAAGCGAATTTGTACTGATGGCAAAGGGAATCGTTCGTGAGCGTTCCTCAAAAAACAAGGATATCCCGACGGGCGATATTGAGATTGATGTCAAGGATTTGCGTGTACTCGGCAAGAGCGAAACACCGCCGTTTGAGATAGTTGAAAACTGCCAGACTGCCGAAGCTACAAGGCTCAAATACCGCTATCTTGATTTGCGCCGTCCCGATTTACAGAGAAACATCATCATGCGCCATAAAATATGCAAAATAACCCGTGATTATTTTGATGAGAACGGCTTTATCGAGATTGAAACGCCTATGCTGATGCGTTCAACGCCGGAGGGCGCGCGCGATTTCCTCGTTCCGAGCCGAATTCATAACGGCAGTTTCTATGCTTTGCCGCAGTCTCCTCAGCTTTACAAACAGCTTTCAATGGTTGCCGGATTTGACAGATATATGCAGATTGCGCGTTGCTTCCGCGACGAGGATTTGCGCGCCGACCGTCAGCCGGAATTCACACAGATAGATATCGAAATGTCCTTTGTCGATATGGAAGATGTACTCGCTATCGGTGAGGGATATATGCAGAGAGTTTTCAAAGAAGCTCTCGGTATTGATATTCAGCTTCCGCTTCCCCGACTTACATATAAGGAAGCCATGGAGCGTTACGGCTCGGACAAACCCGACACCCGCTACGGTATGGAGCTTTATAACCTCAGCGATATCGTTAAGGATTGCGGATTCGGCGTTTTTGCTTCGGCAGTAGCCGCAGGCGGTTCGGTAAGAGGCTTTACAGCTAAAAATGCGGTTAAAACTCTTACCAGAAAAGAGATTGACAAGCTCACCGATTCGGCAAAGGGAAGCGGCGCTAAGGGACTTGCATGGGCTCGTCTTAACGAGGACGGCACAGTTTCCTCATCATTTGCAAAGTTCCTCACCGATGAGGAAAACAAGGCTATTCTTGACAGAGCCGGCGCAGAACCGGGCGATGTAGTCCTCATTGTCGGTGATGTTAAAAATTCAATCGTATTCAATGTACTCGGCGCGCTCCGTCAGGAGGTTGCAAAGAAGCTTGATATCATTCCTAAGGATAAGTACAATCTTCTCTGGATTACGGAGTTCCCGTTCTTCGATTGGGACGAGGACAGCAAGACCTGGGTTGCAATGCATCATCCGTTTACGGCTCCGATGGACGAGTGCCTCGATTATCTCGAAACGGACAAGGCAAATGTCAGAGCAAAGGCTTACGACCTTGTACTCAACGGCATAGAGTTAAGCTCAGGCTCAATCCGTATAACAAACCCGGATTTGCAAAAGAGAATCTTTGCGCTTCTCGGACTTACCGAGGAAGAATCGAAAGAAAAATTCGGCTTCCTGCTTGACGCGTTCCGCTTCGGTGCGCCGCCGCACGGCGGAATGGGTATCGGTCTTGACCGACTTGTAATGCAGCTTCTCGGCTGTGACAGCCTTAGAGATGTAATCGCATATCCAAAGGTTCAGAATGCAAGCGAGCTTATGACCGAATGTCCGTCAGAGGTTGACAAAGATCAGCTTGACCTGCTCGGCATTACCGTAACAAATAAAGAATAACAAAACAGCGGTAAATTTGTTTAAAAAGCTTACAAATTTACCGCTATATCTTTTAATTGCAGGGGGATGCAAAAATGAAAATCTATTCAGTAGACAGAATCGAAAACAATGTTGCCGTATGCGAATGTGAGTCGGAGATAATCAAAATACCGACTTCTCAGCTTCCGTCCGGCACACGCGAGGGCGATTTGCTCGGCAAGACCGATTCGGGTTTCATCGCTCTGCCCGATGAAACGGCGCAAAAGAAAAAATCACTTTTTGAACTGCAAAAAAGCCTTTTCAAAAAGTGACTTTCATAATTATGTTTATGCCTGCAATATTTCTTTTATCTCTCCGACATAGACATAGTGATAATCGCCGTTTGCGTAATTTTCCTCTATATCCTTATCAATAAATCCCGAATTATCCAATTTTTGCACAGCGATTTTTTTACATTTAATAACAAGACGAGCTTCGGCGGGATACACCGCGTCGCCGTCAAACACTCCCGTCAATCCGGCAAGCTGCATTTTATCGCAGTCTCTGCCGGATTTTCTGCCGCAAATACGAAGCGCCTGCTTATATTCACCGTCAAAAAAGCTGAGAGTAAAGTAATCGCTTGCGTCAATAAACTCCTTGGTGTAGCGCTGAGGACGGACAAAAACAAAAACTACATCTTTTCCCCACAGTTCGCCTATTCCGCCCCAGCTAACCGTCATTCCGTTCCATTTACCGGCCTCTCCGGCGCTGAGTAACGCCCAGTCGTCCGATATCAGCTTGACAGGATTTTCCTTTAACTCTCTGATATTTTCAAGTTTTTTCATTGAATTCACCTCAGTAATATTATGAAATTTTCTTTTTTATCATTCCGAATACCGAGAAAAGAAGAAACGCTGCGGTATTGACCGCGACAACGCTTGCTCCTGCCGGTAATGAAAACGCGAATGAAATGCACAGTCCCGTAAAAAAGCAAACCACCGAATCAATCGCCGCCGTGATAACCACGCTTTTAAAGGTTTTGCAAACTCGCATCGCCGTCAATGCCGGGAATATAACAAGGCTCGAAATAAGCATCGCGCCCATCATTCTCATACCTATAACTATCGTTATCGCAGTAAGCAGGGCAATCATTGTATTATAAACGCCCGTTCTCGTGCCTGTCGCCCGCGCAAAGCTCTCGTCAAAGGTCACGGCAAAAATTTTATTGTAAAATACGGCATACAGCGTCAGAACGAATACCGAAAGCACAATACTGACGATAACATCGGCGTCGCTCATAGCCAAAATACTGCCGAACATATATCCGTTGACATCGGAATTAAGTCCCGTAGTCACAGAGGTTACAAGTACGCCTATTGCAAGCGACGCGCTCGATATCAAAGCTATTGCCGCGTCGCCTTTTATCTTGCTGTTTTCGCTTATCCTGAGCAGAAGAAACGCCGCAACCACTACAACCGGGACAGAAACGGCAAGCGGAGCAACATTCATTGCGAGCGCAACGCAAAGCGCGCCGAATCCGACATGGGAAAGTCCGTCGCCTATCATCGAATATCGTTTAAGCACGAGAGTTATTCCGAGCAACGCCGCGCACAATGCGACAAGAACGCCGACAATTATTGCACGGACCATAAATCCGTATGAAAACATCTGAACAAGTATATCAAGCATCGCAGTCGCCTCCTAAAATAAGGCGCGCCGCCGCCGTTTTTTTATATTCCTCAACAGTTCCGAAGAAATCGCCGTCATGCTCCATACTGAGAATTTTATTGGCGTACAGCACGGAGCTTCTTACATCATGCGTAACCATAATCACCGTCACGCCGTGGTGCTTGTTAAGGTGTGAAATTATCGAATACATATCGGCGGTCGCAAACGGATCAAGTCCCGTTGTCGGTTCGTCGAGCAGTAAAAGCTTCTGAGTGGAGCAAAGTGCTCTGGCAAGCAGAACTCTCTGCTGCTGACCGCCGGAAAGCTCGTTAAAGGCTTTATGCTTTATCCCGTCTATGTTGAGCATCTTCATATTTTGATTTGCAATCTTCCTGTCGGCAGGAGTATAAAAAAGCTTACGCCCACAGCTTAGCCGTCCGCTTATAACAACCTCTCTGACAGCGGCGGGGAAATCCTTTTGCACTTCGGTGCGCTGCGGCAAATATCCGATATCATTATTGCTTATTCCGTTAAAGCTGACCGCTCCGCGCGCAATTTTTTGAAGTCCGAGAATACCTTTTAACAGGGTGCTTTTGCCCGTGCCGTTCTCACCGACTATGCAGAGAAAATCTCCCTGTTCTACCTCAAAGCTGACGCCGTTGACAGCGGTTACGGAATCGTAGCTCATATAAACATTTTCGCATTTCAGCAACGCCATCAGTTCAGCGCCTCCTTTAAATTATTATAGTTACAGCGCATAAGCGAAACATAGCTTGCGCCGGATTTAAGCTCGCTATAACTGACATTATGGCACGAGTGAAGCAGTAGCATTTTTGCACCGGTTTCCTCGGAAACCATCTTAGCAATTTTAGGCTCGGTAAGCTCCTCATAAAAAATAACCGGAATTTTATCCTCTTCGATTTTATCAATTATTTTTGCTATCACGCCGGCGCTCGGCTCTGTGTTGTCAACGCAGGAGTCAAAAGCGGCAGTATATGTCAGTCCGTATTCGGAAGCAAAATTTTTCATAGCAAAGCGCGAACCGGAAACGATTTCCTTTCGCTCAGAACCGTTTATCAGGTTTTGAAAGTCCGTATCGAGTTTTAATATCTCCTCGATATATTTCTCGGAATTCTCCCTGTAAAAGTCGGCGTTTTCAGGATCGGCGGAGCAAATTTTTTCCGTCATCACTCTAACCATATCGGTGGCAATCTTCGGACTTGTCCAGATATGCTCGTCAAGCTCGTTATCCTCGCCGTGCTCCTCCTCATCCTCGTCGTGTTCATGCCCGTGCTCGTGATCGTGTTCGTGAATCTGAATTCCGAGAGCCGAAGCTATATCAACTTTTTCAACGCTTCTGTTTTCAACAGAGCTGAGTATCTGACTAACCCATGTTTCGGTATGCTCGCTAACATAAAAGAATAAATCTGAATTCTCGATAGAAATAATATCATCGGGCGCAGGCTCGTACGAATGGCTCTCCACTCCGGGCGACAGAAGCATCGTGATTTCAGCTTTGCCTCCCGTTATCTGCCTCGCGAAGTCATACGGCGCAAAGATTGAACAAACTATTTTAAGCTCGTCACCGTTTTGAGCTGTCGGCTGTACGCAGGCTGTGAGCGAACAGCAGATAAGCGAAAAAATCGCAAGCAAAGCAAAAATTTTCTTACGCATTTTTGCCCTCCCTACAACTTTCGCATACTCCATAAAGCACCGTTTTTTCAGGACTTATAATAAATCCGTGATTTTTAAGGATATGGGAAGAAACCTCGTCAAGATATTTGCACTCAATATGAAGAAGCCGTCCGCACTCGGAGCATTTAAGATGATAGTGTCTTGTACAGTCGCCGCTGTGCGTGATGAATTCATAACAGGCGCTTACGCCCTCGTCAACAACATATTTCCTGACGAGTCCGCGCTTTATAAGCTTGTCGAGATGGCGGTAAACCGTAGCCTTGCCCACCGAAACGCCGCTTTTCATAAGTGCGGCAACTATTTCGTCCGCGGTAAAATGCGTTCCCGATCGGCTTTTCAAAAGGCTCAGAACAGCCTCGCCCTGTTTTGTAGTATATGAATTTTCCATAATTCACCTCAAATTGAAATTGAGTTTCAGTTTCAATTTGATATTATATCTCTCAGGCGGTTATTTGTCAACCCTTATTTGCTTTGGTGAAGCTGAATTCGCAAATCTGAAAGCCGTCAATCGGCTCGGTAATCTCTATAAGCGCGCATCCGTTTTCAAGGCAGTCTGCCGGGATATCATAGCTGACTCGGACAAAACCCGGTGCAAGGTGTTTTTCGGTAAATTCGCGGTCAATCTCGCCGCCGAATTGACCTCCGTCGTGGATAACTCTGCGATTCACAACAACACGGTGATGCTTAATCTCATCATTTTTGCGTTCCTTGTAGGTTATGTTCAGCTTGTAGTCGCCGCCGCAAAGACCTGCCACTCTGCCACTAAAACAAAAATGGTCATAAACCTTGACGGTACACATCGGAAGCTCCGCGTCAAAATTCGAGTCGCCTCTGAAATTCATATAAAATTCGCCGTTCTGCTTGCCGATAACATCAAAGCCGTGTTCGGCAAACGAAAAATAATATTCATCTTTGTCAACCTGATTGCGGCAGAAATACTCCTCCGTCAAATTGGGATTTTCTCTGATTTTTTTTATGAGATACCGCCTGTCTGTTATCGGATTGTCTATCGTGTCAAGCGTACAGCCGCGCTCCCAACCCATTCCGCCGTAAGTTTTGACATCGAGTTGAATTCCGAGAAGTTCAAAAAGGCGTTTTGCATTTTTATCAATATCCGAGCGGAGTGCCTTGTAGCTTTCATCGAAATCCGTTTCGAGTATTTTTAAGGCTTCGTCCGGACTGCAAGCCGCTTTTTTGCTGGCTTCCGCTATCAGCTTTAACTCAAAAATCCGCCTGTCACGGACAAGCTTATCACACTCGGCTCTAAAAAAATGGAGTACGAACCGCCAGTTATTCATAAGCTCAGGCTGTCTCTCGGCAATCGTCTCAAAAGCGGAATAACTGCGTTCTATCGCTGTGTTGTATTCGGGAGCGCCGTCCCAGTTGCTTTCCAGCGACATAAGAGCGTCGGCAAGCTCGGCGGAGTTCGCGCCGTAAATATACGCTCTCACATAATCCTCGGCAATTTCTTTCAGGTCACATTCGTAATCAAAATCAAGAGCGGAATACACCGCCTTATTAAAATCGTCATGACAGCCCTCGGAATAGCTTACGCTTCCGACAAAATACTGTCTCGTTACTCTGTGCAGAAGTTGAAGCTCGCAAGGGCGCGGATTGACGGATTCACGGCTGAGAGTTGCCGCAAACGCATAATGCCAATCGTCCCTGTCAAAGTGAACAGGATATTCGCAGCGGACATTGTGCGTAATATCGGGATAGAATCGCAGCGGATACCGAGCAGGCAATCGGCGGCGCAGCTCATCTAACGGCATTGCGTGATTCGGCCCGTAAATTATTCCGTCTATCTCATCGGGCAGTTCATTCATTTTACTTATAAACCGCTCGCCCCAATCGCGAATGTCTCCCGGAGCCTGTGCAGACGGCCAAAGCTGTACGCTCGGATAAATCTTTCTAAGCTCCCGTTTAAAATATCTGCATCTCTCTATAAAAGCCTCCGGCTCCATATCGCCGGGATCTCCTCCGGGCGGAAAAAGATAGTCAAGCTTCGGCGCTCCTCCGAGCTTTTCAATCAAATCCGATAAAGCTTCTTCATCGGTCATCGACTTGTCAACAGGGTGCCAGAGCGAAAAATCAAGGTCATATTTTATGCAAAGCTCCGACATCATTCTGACGGAGTCGGGAAAATCATATTTCATCATAGAATTCCGCTTCATCTTGCCCGTCGTCGCCTCGACGGTGTTCATACCGAAGAACATCAAATCACGGTAATATCTCTCGAAGTCCGCCATCGTCCACTTGTCGCAGGTGTTGTTCATATCCGTATAGCTGAGCTGATGACCTCGTATTTTTGCTTTCGGAGTCTTTGTGCAGTTCAGCTCCTCGGTAAGATAAATGCTCGAACCCAAAACGGTGCATTTTCTGAGGAAAAGAGAGTATCCGTAAATAAGTCCTCTGAGCCTGTGAGCAGTAACGGTTACTCTGTCGCCATTCTGCGTTATGGAGAAATCCTCCGCCTGTGACGGCGAAACGGTTTTCAGTTCAATCAGAGGATTTTTCTCGTCCGATTTCTCGGAAATTCGTGGTTTTTTGCCTGTTCGTAATTCAAATTCTTCTGCAAGAAAAGCCGCCGCTTTTAGTGCGGTTTCATCAGAAGCCGATATTATTACATCATCAAAGCACAGCTTCATTGAATCACATCCTTGAATATTTATTGTAAATAGTATATCATAATAGCTGAGCCAATAACAATAGGAAGCGTAAGAATTATGATTGAAAAAATTAACGAAAAAAATGTATGGGAGTCGGTCAGGGAATGTGGCCTGCCGGTAGTGCTTTACGGAATGGGTAACGGCGCCGATATGATTATGGATACGCTCGGTGAAATCGGAGTACCCGTCGCAGATATTTTCGCAAGCGACGAATTTGTAAGAGGTCACAGTTTCAGAGGTCACAAGGTTCTGAAATACTCCGAGGTTTGCGAAAAATACAACGATTTTTGCATCGTTTTATGCTTTGCCGTCCACGACGAACCGACTCTGCACCGAATCCGTCAAATGTCCGAGAAGCATCTGCTTTTTGTCCCGAATGTGCCGATTGTTAACGACGGAAATTTCACAAGAGAATACATCGCCGCAAACGATGAGAAATTCGACAAGGCATACGGCCTGCTTGCCGACGAACTATCGCGCAAAATATATACGGATGTGCTTAACTTTAAGGTCAGCGGTAAGACCGAATACCTTTTTAAATGTCAGAGCGAAAAAGAAGAGGCTTACAAAAACTGCCTGAAAATAAACCAAAATGAGATTTTTATGGATCTCGGCGCGTATGACGGCGACACGGTCAGGGAATTTCTCACCGCCTGCGACGGAAAATACAGAAAAATTTACGCGCTCGAAGCGGATGAAAAAAATTTCAAAAAGCTTATCGCGAACACCGCCGACATTGACAGGCTTGAAGCCTTTAATCTTGCCGCATGGGACAAAAAAGAAACGCTCGCCTTTGAAAAGAAAAAGGGCAGGAACTCCAAGCTTTCCGCAGCGGGTACTATCAGTATTCAGTCCGACAGCGTAGATAATATTCTCTCGGGCAGAGAGATAACCGTTCTTAAAATGGACATAGAGGGCAGTGAGGAACGCGCTCTTGACGGAGCGGCGCAAACGATAAAGAAATACGCGCCGAAGCTCTATGTCTGCGGATATCACCGCAACAGCGATATGTTTGCTCTGCCTATTAAAATTCATTCGTTAAACAGCGAATATAAAATTCGTTTCCGACACCATCCGTACATACCGGCTTGGGAGTCAAATTTCTATGCAGGCATTGAATAACATATGAAATTATGTTACAATGAAATATCAGCTTAAAAAGGAGAAATAAGAAATGAGTAATCCGAAAGGAAGAACGATTCCGGAAGTTCTGAATACATACCTGCTCATGCTTATAATATACAGCCTTGATCTGTTTCTCTTTCAATCGGACAGAAGCGTTCTCGGTGATAATTTTTATTCAAGATTCGTATGCATAGCCGTTCTTTTTATAATAATTTGGATAAAGAAAGCCTCTATTTCCACCCTCGGAATAACACGCGACAAGCGTAAAATCTTTTCAGGCTTTATTCAGGGTATTTTCTTCACGGCGATACCTCTTATAATCGTCACGGCGGTTGAGTGTATTTATTTTTCTGTTACGGATACGACGGCAATCTCGCTGAAATTTAATCCGCCGAGTATGAAATTTGTTTATTCCTCAGAGAATCTTACCCCCTTTATCGCTGTTTTGATTTACATTATTTCCACGGCGATAAGTTCGGTTTTTAAAGAATTTTTCTTCCGCGGTTACACTCTCAAAAAGCTTAAAACGGTAATGGATTTTAATTCCGCAAACCTAATTCAATCGCTCCTTTATATGATGATGACGGCTCCGTACCTTTTGAGAAATTTTATTTTTCATTACTATGACGCCGCCACAACTCAGCTTATAGTATTTATTATAATTTTCTATATCGTCCACGAAACCGTCGCAGGAATAAAATGGGGACTTATGACAAGGCTGACAGGCAGTACCGCCGCCGCGGTATTTGACCATTTCTTCTATGTTTTCCTCGCCAACAGTATCTATATCACCGACAGATATGTAACCTGGACTTTTATGATTCACACGCTTGCAATACAGCTTATTTCTCTCGGTATGGTATATGCTTTCTACCGCAGAGGAATGAAAAAGGTCGAGGCCGAGAAAGCCGTTGAAGCCGCCAAGCTTGCCGAAGAACAAGCGCGAATTGAGAACGAGAAAAGAAAGCGCGAAGAATCCCGCCGCCACAGCGAAAAGCTGCCCGAAATAGGCGATATAGAGGCTATAAGTCCAAATCAGTTTAAACAAATTTCCCGTTCAGCGAACCGCCGCAAAAGTGAACACCGCCACGCACACAAACCGCAGGCTGTAAACATTCCTGTCGAAGAAACCGTAAAGGATTTGGCCGAGGGAGATATAGACAGTTTCCTCGAAAGCTACTCGCATCCCAACAGGGAAAAACTGTCGTCTGCGGCTCCCGGACGAATAACCGAGGACTTTGATCCCGATAAATTCCTCGAAAACTACGGCAAGGTGCAGAAAAAACAGGAGCAAATAAAGCGTGAAAAGCAATCGCAGAATTACACAAAACCGATTAAAGAAGCTCCTCCGACCGAGAAAGAGCCGGATAAGACACCGGAGGAAAAAGCTCCCGAAAAAATTACCGAACCGCCGACAGAAGCAAAGCCTGCCGAAGAAAAAGCAAAAGCCCGTTTTAGATTTAAGGATATATTTGAAGTCGACGCAAGCGAAAGCAACGAGCTTATTTAACCCAAGTAAACGCAGCGTAGGTTGTAATACAGCGCTCCGCATAATATAATGTAGCCACAATTAAGGTTAGGAGCGACGCATTTGAATATGTATGTAACGGCGGCGGCGATTAAAATGCTGCGTGAAAAAAAGAAAATCACACAATCCGAGCTTGCGGACATTATAGGTGTAACCGACAAGGCCGTTTCAAAATGGGAAACGGCAAGGGGACTGCCCGATATTTCGCTTATCGAACCGCTTGCAAAAGCGCTCGGTGTTTCGGTCGCGGAACTGATGAACGGCGAACAGATTATAAACAAAAACAAATCTTCAAATATGCTCAACGCAAAATTTTATGTCTGCCCCGTTTGCGGAAATGCGATAGTATCCACGGGCGACGCGGCGGTTTCCTGCTGCGGCATAACCCTGCCTGCGCTTGAAGCGGAGGAGACGGACAGCGAGCATAATATTTCTGTTGAAATAGTGGAGAACGAGCGGTTTGTCACCGTACATCACGATATGACTAAGGAACACTACATTTCCTTTATGGCTTTAACGCAATGCGACAGAATCAACCTTGTCAAATTGTATCCTGAGGGAAATGCAGAAACACGCTTCCCCGATAACGGCAGAGGAACCCTATATATTTACTGCAACAGACATGGTCTGATGAAACAAAAAATCTGAACAAAACATAGTAACTACGCAAAAACGGCTGCCGAAATCGACAGCCGTTTATTATTATATGATGATTTACATATCCTTAATTTCAGAGTGAAGCTGTTGAAGCGATTTAACTTCTCCGCAGCCGTGCTTCTGAACGGCAAGTATGCCTCTCGCGGTAGCTCTTGCCGCCGCCGCGGTAGTAATATAAGGAATCTTCGCCTTGATTGCCGCCTTTCTGAGATAGCTGTCATCGTGTACGCTTTCCTTGCCGACAGGGGAATTTACAATAAGGTCAATTCCGCCGTTTGTGATAATATCAAGCACATTCGGGCGTCCCTCGTAAAGCTTCTTAACCTTTTCGGCCTCTATGCCCGCTGCGTTGAGAGCGTCACAGGTATTGCCGGTAGCAAGAATCTTAAATCCGGCCTCGGCGTAGTCCCTCGCAATATCTATAATTTCCTCTCTGTCCTTACGGTTTACCGAGATAAGCATCGTACCGCCGAGAGGCAGTTTGGACTGAGTAGCCTCCTGAGCCTTGAAGAAAGCTTCGCCGTAATCCTCGGCAAGTCCGAGAACTTCGCCGGTGGAGCGCATTTCGGGGCCAAGCACAGGATCGACCTCACGGAACATATTGAACGGGAATACCGCTTCCTTTACGCCGAAGTAAGGAATGTTCTTCTCACAAAGCTCCGGAACAGGAGACGGTCTGCCCGTAAATTCCGAAGTGATTATGTCGATAGCGAGCGGAACCATCTTAATTCCGCAAACCTTTGAAACAAGGGGAACGGTTCGGGAAGCTCTCGGATTTGCTTCAAGCACATAAACCTTGCCCTTTTCAATGGCATACTGCATATTCATAAGTCCCTGAACATGCATTTCTTCTGCAATCTTCTTTGTATATTCCTTGATAGTTCTGACATTCTCAGCCGAAATATGCACAGACGGAATAATGCAAGCCGAGTCGCCGGAGTGAATACCCGCAAGCTCGATATGCTCCATAACAGCGGGAACAAATGCGTGTGTGCCGTCGCTTATCGCGTCCGCTTCACATTCAAGAGCGTGATTTAAGAAGCGGTCTATCAGTATCGGACGGTCGGGAGTAACTCCGACTGCCGCCGCCATATATTCGCGCATACTGTCGTCGTCATAAACTACTTCCATTCCGCGTCCGCCGAGAACATATGACGGACGAACCATAACGGGATATCCGATCTCGGAAGCAATTTTCAGAGCTTCGTCAACGGTTGTAGCCATACCCGATTCGGGCATCGGAATTTCGAGCTTATCCATCATAGCTCTGAACAAATCTCTATCCTCTGCAAGGTCGATAATGCTCGGAGAAGTTCCGAGAATTTTAACGCCGTTCTTCTCAAGCTCTGCCGAGAGATTCAGCGGAGTCTGTCCGCCGAACTGAGCAATAACTCCTACCGGCTTCTCTTTCTTGTATATGCTGAGAACATCTTCAAGGGTGAGCGGCTCGAAATAAAGCTTATCCGAAGTATCATAGTCGGTTGAAACGGTTTCGGGATTGCAGTTAACAATTATAGTCTCAAAGCCGAGCTTTTTAAGCGCGACTGCCGCATGAACACAGCAATAGTCAAATTCAATGCCCTGACCGATTCTGTTAGGACCGCCGCCGAGTATCATAACCTTTGGCTTGTCCGTGTTAACCGGGTTCTTGTCCTCGGCATTGTAGGTTGAATAGTAATATGCGCTGTCGGGAGTTCCGCTGACATGAACGCCCTCCCAAGCTTCCTCAACTCCGATGGCTATTCTGCGGTTGCGGATATCCTCTTCGGGAATTTCAAGTATCTGACTTAAATATTTATCCGAGAAGCCGTCCTTCTTGGCCGCTGTGAGGGAAGCGTCGTCGGGAAGCGAGCCTTTATGAGCCGCGAGAGCTTCCTCCTCCTCGACAAGCTCCTTCATCTGCTCGATGAAATAATGCTTTACCTTTGTAAGCTCATATATTTCATCAACGCTTGCACCCTTGCGAAGCGCCTCGTACATAATGAAATGGCGATCGCTCGACGGATTTATCAACAGTCTGAGAAGCTGCTCCTTTGTCATAGAATTATAATTCTTTGCAAAGCCAAGACCGTAACGGCCTGTTTCAAGGCTGCGTATCGCTTTCTGGAAAGCTTCCTTGTATGTCTTGCCGATGCTCATAACTTCACCGACTGCACGCATCTGCGTACCGAGCTTATCCTCAACGCCCTTGAATTTTTCAAACGCCCAGCGTGCAAATTTAATAACAACATAATCGCCGTCGGGTACATACTTGTCAAGTGTGCCGTACTTTCCGCAAGGAATATCTTTCAAGGTAAGTCCTGCGGCGAGCATAGCCGAAACGAGAGCAATCGGGAAACCGGTTGCCTTTGAAGCAAGAGCGGAGGAACGCGAAGTTCTGGGATTGATTTCGATAACAACGATTCTGTCGGTTACGGGATCGTGCGCGAACTGAACATTGGTGCCGCCTATAACCTGCACGGATTCTACTATTCTGTAAGCCTGCTCCTGCAAACGCTTCTGACATTCCTCCGAAATTGTAAGCATCGGAGCGGAGCAGAAAGAGTCGCCGGTATGTACTCCGAGAGGATCAATATTCTCTATGAAGCAGACGGTTATCATATTATTTTCTGCGTCGCGGACAATTTCAAGTTCAAGCTCCTCCCAGCCGAGAATTGACTCCTCGACGAGAACCTGACCTACAAGGCTCGCCTGCAAACCTCTTGCACAGACGGTTTTCAGCTCCTCTTTGTTGTAAACGAGTCCGCCGCCTTCGCCGCCCATAGTGTAAGCGGGACGGAGAACTACCGGGTAACCGAGTTTGTCGGCAATTTCAAGAGCGGCGTCAACTGAATAAGCAACCTCGCTTCGAGCCATCTCAATGCCGATAGCTTCCATAGATTTTTTAAATTCAATTCGGTCCTCGCCGCGTTCAATCGCGTCAATCTGAACGCCGATAACCTCAACATTGTATTTTTCCAAAACGCCTGCCTTTGAAAGTGCGGCGCACAGATTAAGTCCCGACTGACCGCCGAGGTTGGGAAGCAGAGCGTCGGGGCGCTCTTTCTCTATAATCTGTGTAAGCCTTTCAACATTAAGCGGCTCTATGTATGTAACATCAGCCGTTTCCGGATCCGTCATTATTGTAGCGGGATTGGAGTTGACGAGAACAATCTCGTAACCGAGCTTTTTGAGCGCCTTACACGCCTGAGTTCCCGAATAATCAAACTCGCAAGCCTGTCCGATAATGATTGGGCCTGAGCCTATAATGAGTATCTTATGAATGTCCGTACGCTTGGGCATAAGTATCCTCCTGTGTGGTATTTATATATTTTATATATTATACCTTAATTCTCTCAAAAATAAAAGGGTTACATACAAAATTTTTATTTTATTCTGTCATTTTCGTCCTCATTAAACGCGTCTTTGACCGCTTTTTTAACAACAAAATACGCTATAACAGATAATACAGCAATAATCAGTCCGTATTTGAGCAAAATTGCTATCAGTTCCATATTAAAAATCCTTTCGGAAATTATAATGCTTCAAAAATTTTTGTTCCTTTTTCTTTAATCCATTTAAACAGCAGAACACAAACAAGAGCTATTGCCGCCGAAGCAATCGCAAGATACCAATCAGGTCTGAAAACAGCGAGAACTACCGTTGTCAACCGTCTGCATAAATTTTGCCTGATTTTTGACAAGACAAACCGCAATGTGATATGATTAAGAAAACATCTGCACAGGAGTAATCTATGACAAACCACCCTTTTCCGCCCGTTTATGATAAAAATTCAAAAATCCTTATCCTCGGCAGCTTCCCCTCGGTAAAATCCCGTGAGGAAATGTTTTTCTACGGTCATCCGCAAAACCGATTTTGGAAAGTTACGGCGGCGGTCATGCAATCCGAGATTCCCTCTACCGTTGAAGAAAAGAAGAAATTTCTGCTCACCAACTCAATCGCTCTTTGGGATGTGATAGCCTCCTGCGATATTGTAGGCAGCGCTGACAGTTCGATTAAGAATGTAGTACCGAACAATTTAAGAATTATTTTTGACAGCACCGATATCCAAAAGATTTTTGTCAACGGCAAAACCGCCGAGAAATACTATAATCGGTATATTTTCCCTACGGTGAAAAGAGAAGCTGTCTGCTTGCCCTCGACTTCACCTGCCAATGCGGCTTACAGCCTAAACAGGCTAATTGAAGCATGGCAAATCATAAAAAAGTGAGGTACGAATTCGGCACAGTCGCATAAGGCGGTATTTTAGATTTACAGTATGCTGTGCCGAAAATGAAGCGCACCTTTACGGTGCATGAAAAACGAAGCAGCCTGTCGGCTATGAAGCGTGCCTGCGGCACATGATTTTATGTGCGCTTCGCTTCATACAAGATAAAGTCTTGTGCTTCATAAAGGCGTTGGCCTTTGCTTCATGTTTGCGAAAGCAAACACTTCATTATTAAAAACAAAACAATCCACCCGAAAAAGAATTTTTCGTTCTTCTTCGGGTGGAGTTCGTTTTATGTCGTAACAAGTGGGAAATTTGTGCGGCAAATTCCTCTTGTTTTATAGAATACTTCCTTATCCGGCGTTGGTATTTCCTATCGGATTTTCGTACCTCGTTTTGCTTGTGTTATTTGTTTTCGTCAAGTCCGTATTTCTTTATAACTTCCGTATTATCTTTAAGACAGTCGGTTTGCTCAAATTTCTTCTCCATTTCGTCGAAAACTTCTTTTTTCATCTGATTGCTTCGTTCTCTTTCCGACAGATTTTTGTCAGGATAAACGGGCGGCAAGACATGAATTGTTGGAGTAGGCTTCCTATGAAGTCCTTTGTTTTTGTTGCTGAAAGTTATAATCATCGGAACTATCGGCGCATCAAACTTCGCCGCATAACTGAACGCTCCGCGTCTGAATCCTCGCAGTCCGTTATACCTCGGCACAAGCACGGCTTCGGGATAGAAATGCACAACCTGACCTCTTTCAAGCATTTTGCCTACGGCTTCGCTGAATTTTTCAAGTGCCTTAACGCCTCTCGGTATCGGAATTCCGCCGAGCGCTTTGACGAGCAATCTTACAACAGGGATTTCAAAATTTTCCGGAATGGTAGTGAAAACCATATCCGATCTCCCTATGGTAGCGGCAACCATTCCGCAATCCATCAGGTTGACATGATTGCACACAGTAATATATCCCTTGCCTTTGAGATTATCTAAATTTTCTTTACCCTCGACTTTCAGATTAAAAACGAGTTTATTAAAAGCTCTCAAAAGCGGAATGGCAATAGACTTGAATCCGTTTGAAAATCGGATAAACGCCTTGCTTTCCGGTATAAATTTATATGTTTCGTCAACCTTGATATTGTACGGCGTCCACATTTTAACAACATGCTTTTCATCGGGAGCCGTTTCGGCGGTCGGCTTTTTTACATCGTCTGACACATTTACCACCTCTCGTAAATATATTTTTATGCGGTCTTTCATTATATATTATACTGCCCTCGGATAAGTCAAATCAAAGGTACAAATGTGGCAATTTTGTGGCAGATCGTTTACTTTGAAGCCGTAATCGTTTATAATTATTTTGGGAAGTGATAAAATGACAAAGCTCATATATATTGCCGAAGATGACGCAAATATCCGCGAGCTTGAAAAAGCGTTCCTTGAAAAAAGCGGATTTGAAGTGCAAACTTTTGAAAACGGCGATTTGCTTTATAAAAAATTTACAGAAAATCCTGCCGACCTTGTTATTCTTGATATAATGATGCCGGGTACGGACGGTCTTTCGCTCTGCGCCAAGCTCCGCGAAGAAAGCAGCGTTCCTATTATAATCGTTTCCGCTAAGGGTTCGGATATTGAGCGAGTTGCGGGAATTACCATCGGCTGTGACGATTATCTGGCGAAGCCGTTTTCACCGATTGAACTTGTCGCAAGGGTTCAGGCGATTTTCCGCCGTATTGAAATGATGCAGCCGAAAAAAGAAACTGCGGATTTACTTAGCTGCGGTGATTTACAGATTGATAAGGCGCGCAGAACGGTAATCAAAAACGGCGCGCAGGTCGAACTGACGGCAAACGAATTCAATCTGCTCACTTACCTTGCCGAAAATAAAGACAGAGCCGTTTCAAGAGACGAACTTCTGCGCGAGCTTTGGAACTTTAATTATAACGAAGTTGATACAAGAGCCACCGACGACGCTATGAAAAGGCTTCGAAAGAAGCTTGCCGACTGCAACTCAACGGTAAAAATCGAAACCGTAAGAGGCTTCGGTTTCAGAATCGGTTAAAATCCGCTTGTAAATTACGCCTTAAAGGAATGGTCAAATATGATTGACGAATTAAAAAAACCTGCTCCGCTAAGGAAATTATCAAAAAGAAATCACGGCAGAAAAAAGCTGAAAACGCTCAGACGAAGCGTACTTGATCCTTTGCTTATAGCAATTTCGGTAATCAGCGTTGTTATGATAATTTTCTTCAATATTGTGATTCTTCTGATGCTTTACACAAATGTTGTCAGCGACCTGAACTCAATCTCAGGAACAATGGAACAGTTAGCTGATGTTCAAGAGGACGGTTATACCGACGAAGGCAATGTTTTCAAACTTTATGAAGAAGAAATCGGGCGCAGGTCCGTTGCCTACCGAATAAATCTTATTGCCACGGACGCAAACGGAACAGTAAATAATTCCGCCGAAAGCCTGAACGAAAGCGAAAAAACGGCGATTAAAAATAAATTTAAAAATTCAGACATAAAAGACAGCGACAGTATCTTTCAGATCAATGCCGACAAAGATATTCTCGTAATGAAACGAGTAAGCATAAACACGCAAAGCGATGAAAGCTACTACATTTTCGTTTCGCTCCTCAGTCTGCTTACAACCATTAAATCAAGCAATCAGGCGCTTTTGGTAATCGTTGTTTTTTCTGTTCTATGCTTTGTCATCTCCGCGTTTATAATCGTGCATAACATATCCAAGCCTATCAAAAAGCTCAGCGACCATATGGAGGTTATCGGTGACGGCGATTTCACTCCCGTGGATGTTGAAGAAACAACAAAGGAGCTTCATACGCTCGTCGTCAGTATCAATGAAATGCTGACGAGGCTTGAAGCGTATAAGCAGGAGCACAACCGCTCATTTCAGAATTTGTCGCACGATTTAAAAACACCGCTTATGTCTATCAGCGGATACGCGGAAGCCATAAAGTACGGCGTTATGGACAATTCCGAAGCGGCTGATGTGATTATCAACGAAAGCCGCCGTTTAACCGAAGTTGTCGAAAAAATGTTGATACTCTCCGAGCTTGATGTTCTCAACCGACCGGTAAATATGGAGGAACTGAATCTTTCGGAAATTTTAAAGGACGAAATTAAACGAATCGACGGTTATGCAATGCAGGACGAAAAGGAAATCAAACTCGTGTTCAATTCCGAAAGTGAAACCGCTCTCGCAGACAAAAAGCTTTTATCGACCGTTATAAGGAATCTACTCTCCAACGCTATCAGATATGCAAACAATGAGGTTGAAGTTTATTGCTTTGACGGAGATAACTGTAAAAATATCTGCGTATCCGACGACGGCCGCGGACTGAGCGACGAGGACAAAAAGTACCTGTTCGTGCGCTATTATGTAGGTAAAACCGGACATACCGGCTTAGGTCTTTCCATCGCAAAAAGCTCCGCAGAATATATGGGTTGCACGCTCAAAGGCGAAAACAGAGCCGACTTGCCGGACGACCACCCGTGCAGAAGCACACACGGGGCAGTATTCACAGTTTCAATCCCAAACAAGCAGTAACTTCGCCATTGACTACGATTAGATAATCTCCAATAATTAAACAAAATCATATTGAAGCGAAGCACATCAAACCGAAAATAGCAAAAAGACTTGCACACAATTAACCGTGCAAGTCTTTTTTATGTAAATTCATTGTTAAAGATATCAACAAAGCGAAAATAACTACTGTTGTAAATTATAGCTTTTCTTATTATCAAGCTTAGATGTTTAGCATTATAAACACTTTGTCACATCACATATATCTTAATATAAAGCTCGGCATAGCAACCGCTTCCGGCTTGCTGAATCAAATCCTCATTTTCAACTTAATTGCGCCGTATAAAAGGATTTGAAAAAGGGACTGTGAGTTTCCCCACAGTCCCAAAAGAGACTTAAATTAAAGTCAGGTAGCAGTTACTTACGCATTCCAAGTGTATGTGTAAGTACCAACGGTCTGCCACTCGCCGGCAATCTGAGCCATAACTGTGAATGTATTTTCGCCATTCTGAGTTGCCCAAATCTTAGCCATTGAATAAACAAGCTTGCCGTCAGCTTCCTTAGCAGCAGATGCTGCATAGTAAGTCTGTGTACCACCGTTCGGAGCTACGAAACGGATACCTGTTACATCAAGACCGGTTGTAACAGTTGCCGGAGTCCACTGTGATGTACCCTCAGCATTCTCAAATGCAACTTCGTAAACCTCAGCGTCGTCGCACTTGAGCTGAACTGTGAACTTATAACCCTCGTCATAAGTCTCACGAGTGTAATCCTGGTAAATAGCTGTTGCAGAGTAATTTCTGCCAGCCGGAAGGTTGATTCCCTTAATAGTCCAGATCTCGTAAGCCTTTGCACGGGAAAGATCGTTAACAACATTGCCGTCAGCGTCGTAAGAAACGATGCTTACCTTGCTGTTGTATCTGTCATAAGTTCTTGTACCGCCGTCCTCTTCAATAATCTGGATCTTAGCAACACGGTTGCGGCCGTTAGTTGTGTCGATCTTGAAGTTGAAGTCGTTTACGGTAGATGTTGACGGTGTGTAAGAAATCTCGTTAACACTTGAAGTATCAGAAATCTCTGCAAGAGCAGCGATTGCATTCTTAAGAGCGTTTGCAGCGTTTGTTACAGTTGCCTGGCTCTTAGAACCAAGGTTACGGTCAACAGCGTTTGCAGCAGCGAGAGCTGACTCAACTCTTGCCCAAGAATCTGTTGTGTACTTAGTTGAATCAAGTGCATTTGCAGCAGCGATCTGCTCGTCAAGAGCGGTGTAATCAGCCGGAGTATCAAGTGCGGCAATAGCAGCAGCGAGGTTAGCAGCGGCAGTGTCGATTACTGACTGCTTGGAAGCGTCGAGATCTGCATCAACTGCCTTAGCAGCGGTAAGAGCTGTTTCGAGGTCAGCCCATGTTGCAGCTGTGTAATCAGCAGCATTAAGTCCCTCAGCGATTGCGATCTGATCATTAAGATCTGAGTAATCAGCTTTCTCTGCAAGAGCAGCGATAGCAGCTACAAGAGCGTCGGTAGCATCGTCAATCTCATCCTGAGTTGTAGCCTGAAGAGCTGCATTTGCATCTGCAAGAGCGCTATCCAAAGCTTCAATAGAAGCGTCTGTGTAGAGAGTTCTGTCAACATTGTCAGCCTCAGCTATTGCAGCATTGAGAGCGTCGAAGTTGAGCGGAGCTGAGTAAGAAGCTTTAAGAGCTTCCCAATCAGAAGTTACCTGAGTATCAGCAGCTTTAAGAGCAGTCTTAAGGGTATATGCTGTTTCAGGTGTAGCAGCGGTATTGTAGGTCCAATCAACGGTTGCAAGTGAAGTCTCAAATACAGTCCAAAGTTCTGCATCATAGTTAGCCTTTGCAGTCTCGTTGTTGTTATCGTCGTACCAAGCCTTAATTGTGTTAAGATTTGAGTAGTCGTAATCAATGATAACAAGAGCCTGAACAGCGTCATTGATTGCATCGGCAGCTGCGTTAATGTCAGCCTGCTTATCAATCGTTGTACCAGCATCAATGAGTGCCTGACCTGCTTCAATAGCAGTATCTACGGCAGCAGATGATTCGTCAGTAAATACGCCCTTTCTCTTCGGGTTAACGGTGAGCTTAGGAACGATTACTCTTGCGGCGCTGATAGCATTTTCAAGAACGGTGTAATCAGCGGTCTTGAAGCTAAGAGCTGTGATAGCATTTTCAAGCTTTTCAGCGGCAGCTGTAACAGTTGCCTGCTCGGAAGCGGGAAGATTGTCTGCAACTGCAAGAGCCTCATCATAAGCAGCCTTTGCGGTTGCCCATGTTGTAGCGGTATACATAGACTCATCAAGAGCCTCGAACTTAGCTTTTGCTGTGTTGAGTGCGCCGTAATCAGCACCTACCGGAACGAGCTTGCCATAAGCATCGTTGATAGCTGCAACAGCAGCATCAATGTCAGCCTGATCCTTGATTGTAAGGTCTGTTCTCTCAACAAGAGCTGTACCAACTGCAACAGCGTCGGTAAGAGCCTTGTAAGAATCCTCTGTATAGTTTACAGAATTAACGGCATTTGCCTTAGCGATTGCTTCGTTAAGAGCAGTAATGTCAGCATCCTTGTAAGCAAGCTTGCCAACAGCGGCTGTAATAGCGTCTGCCCAAGCCTGAATCTCAGCATTGTGGGAAGCGTCAAGGCCATACTCAACAGCATCCTTAGCGGCGGTTACGGCAGCCTCGGTTTCGTCAGTATAAACGCCTGTGCCGAAATCGGACGGGATAGCTGCGATAGCATTCTCAACCGGAGTGTAGTTACCGGCAACGATGTTGTTTTCAAGGTCTGCAACAGCAGCTTTAATTGCATCGGCATAACCGTCAACAACAGCCTGCTCTGACTTCTTCTTGCCCTCAACAACTGCATTTACAGCATCCTTAACAGCCTGAACAGCTGCATCGGTGTACTTGCCTGATTCAAGGTCAGCAGGAATGGCTGCCTTTGCGTTGTTAACGCCTGTATAATCAGCGTCAAGCTCAACAAGAGCGCCCTTAGCGGTCTTAATCTTCTCAGCGGCAGCATCTACAAGTGCCTGATTGTCAGAAGTGTAAGCTGCGTCTACAACAGCCTGACCTTCTGCGATAGCCTCGGCATAAGCGCTCCAAGTATCTGTCGGATAAAGATCAGCCTTAGAAGCGTCATACTCGGCAATCAAATTGTTAAGCTCTGTGTAATCAGCAGCAGCTTTCGGAGTAAGACCGTCAAAAGCTGACTGGAGAGCTGTTGTTACAGAAGTAACAGCATCCTGATCAGCAGCATTCTTGTTAGTAAGCATATCGCTTGCTGTTGCAAGAGCTGCGGTAAAGGTTGTAACAGAATCATCTGTATAAGCAGAAGTATCTGTATCCTTTACAGAATCATACAAAGTCTGAAGTGCGCTATAATCAATCTCTGCTTCAGCGGAAGCAACTTCAAGATTAAGAGTAGCCTTAGTAACATCAATGTACTGATCCTCGTTCATGTAAATGGTGGGATCAGCAATCAAATCTCCTCCGGGAGCATTTGCAAAGTTGAGAGGACCTGTGAAGTTTCTGTTTCTGATTGTACTCTCAGGAATAGTGATGGTGTACTCTGTTCCGGCGGTTGCATCCTCAGGAACTTTAAGAGGGAAATGTACCATCCAAGAAGAATCTTCAAGGTATACGCCCGGTATTTCTTCCCATGAATTAATATCCGTCATGAAAGCCGTGTAAGTAAAATGCCATTTATCGGAAGAAACGCCCCAATCGCTCGGCCAATTCAAAGAATTGTTTATGTACTGGTCAACCATACCTGACCAAACATTATGAAGTCTGCCGCTTGCTACTGTATAATCGGCAATAAACTCATTATCAGTAGTATTCCAAACGATTGCTTTTCTCAACTGTGCGGCTGATGTGCTTGTGATATATCCTGCTTCCTTAGCATCAAGTAAATCTGCAGAATAATATGTATCCACAGCTCCGCTTGCCAGTTCATAGTTAAACCATGTATAAATATAAACTTCTATTCTGTCACCCGGCTGAACAGAAATTTTGTCTGCCGAAGTGTACTCGGTAGTATCAACTGTGCCGTCAAGATGTGTGATCTTTGCGGTCAATGTAAATCTACCCTGATAGGTTGCTGTCTCCGGTGTACCAAGGTTTCCGCCGCCGCCGTCAGCTACTACTGCTGAAGACGCAACAGAAAGAACACCAAGAGCCATCATAACAGCAAGAACAATACTAAGTATCTTTTTAGCTGTTTTCATTGTGATCTTTTCCTCCTATTATTGTAAAAATTAAGATAATTCCGGACTCTGATCAATTGTGTCAGAGCCAAGATTAACTTTGCTAACTTTAAGGACATCATTGACATCGAGACTTCCATCAAAGTTTACATCCGCAGCAAAAACAAGGGAATTTTCCTCATAATTGGAAAGACCTGATGCCGGCTTTGAGATAGATAAAACGTCATTGATATCTATTAATGCGTCACCGTTAACATCACCGAAAAGAATAAGAGTATATGTTTTAAGGATATCGGTGCCGTCATAAAGATTTATCTTTGTTCCGGTTCCAAAACCTAATTCGGTAGCTGTTGAACGGATAACTGCACCACCGGTAGACGAAACAAACTGCTTAATCTGAGCATTACCGATAAGTCCGGTCGTAAAGCCCCATACAAACAAATTGTCTTCGTCGATTACAGCGGGTGTGCCGTATGTGTCATTGGGAACAAGTACCATATTTATAGCGTTGATAATAACATCAACATCAATAAAGTTATACAGATTCTCAATGGCATCCTTGATGTAATAAATCGTAGTAGCATCGGAAGCAACTTCTATCGCCTGGTCATAGAACAAGTCTGACTCAGAGGGAATAAAGATTGTTCCGGTCTTTCCTCCGGCAGCTTTCTTTACGGTAAGCTCAAAGCTAAAACAATACTCGCCGTCGGGAGCGTTAATTACACCTACAACACCGTTAGTTACTTTTGCAGTCCACTGAAGAAGAATACAACCAAACTGAGACGCGTCATAATTCTCAGGGATAAAAGATCCGTCATTTTCGGCATTGTATCCGATAGTTCCGTTGTCTGACGCACTATTGAGCGCCTTTACATTCGGAAGAGCAGGCAGCTCATAAACCTCAGAGTCGAACATTACCGGTAAACGAAGCGCCGTTGCGTTGTAGTTGTTAGTAACCTTGACATAAACGATTACAGTATCGCCTACATCATAGCTTGTGTCAACAACTGAATTCGGATCGTTAGCCAAGGCTTCTTCTGCAGCTTTTTCTTTATCTGTTGTCACAGTAACCGTCATTTTCTCCGGTTCCGGAGTCGGTTCTTCCGTCACATCGCTGCTTAATGTGGTGGTAGTAGTTGTAGTAGTATCACCCTCAGCGGCAAAAGCAGACATGCTGAACGTGGAAGCTGTAATAAGAATAGAAACAATAATAGCAAGAATTCGTTTAAATGTTTTCATTTATAAATTCCTCCTATTTCTTAAATTTTGGTCGATTCGACCTTATGCTCCGCACCGGGGTTGCCGGTGCGGAACTGTTATTTTGTTATACTAAGCAACGGTTTGCATAGTCGATCGCAGCTGATCCGTTGGCAACTTTATTCAAAGCAACGGAGTCATTAACATCGAATGAACTATCATTGTTCATATCACCGGAAATTGATGAGATTGCGTCAACTTCAATACTACCGGCGCTTGCTTTGGTGGCTACTGTGGTATCGTTAACATCACAAATATTGTCACCGTTTACATCGCCTGTAACAGCAATGGTGTAGGTTGCGATAACAGCATTTGTCGAGCTATTCTTTACAGTTACGGTTGCACCGGTCGACATTACGCCGTTGTCGTTTTCAGCTGTCTCAACATAACATCCGTCAAGGTTGAAATAGTCCTCAATAGTATTTCCTTCACCGAGGTAAACACCGGTAAGAACAAGACCGTCAACTGTTTCAAAGATTTCGGGAGCTGTGTCGCCGTCAGGATTAACAAGAGTAAAGCTCGGCTCGACAGGAGTCTCTCCGCCTACTGCCATCAATCTCTTTTCAGCTTCAAGAAGCTCATTGTAAGCTACATTGATCTTAGACTGTTTGAGCAACGGCTCATCAGCGGTTCCGAGATCCTCGGCAGCAACACCCTGTGCAAAGGTGAGTGCGCGCTGATAATTAGTCCATGACTCCTCGGTATAATCCGTAGATACATATCCCTTAGCGGCATTTGCGGCAAGGACAGCATCAAGATGCTGAGTTGTAGCAAGCGTTCTGCGAAGTCTTGCAGCATAAAGTTCAAGACGATGATTATTGTAAGTGATATCAAGGTCGGAAATAACCTCAACCTTACCCTCTGCATCGGGGATAGTTGCTCTGTCAATCATATTCTGAGCTGTCTTATACTTATCGCGATAATTTGAATAAGTATAACGAACATAGTCAACGCTGTCAAAGAAGCTGTATGTAGGATCGTCGTAATCCTTCTGAGTTACGGTTACAACGCCTGCATCATCAGTTGTCTTAACTGTGTTGGACGGGTTAACAGAATCAATGATTGCCTGAGTTGAGCCAACGCCCTCACTCGTGATGTAAGTTTCGAGATTCTCGATAGCAGCTTCAAGAGTATCATACGAAGACTCGTACTTAGAAGCTTTCTTACCGGTACTTGCAAATGTACTTGCGCTGAACGGGCTGTATGCAGCCTCAACAGCAGCAGTCATTGCTGTGATGTAGTTATCCCATGCGTCTGTGCTTGAATATCCGCTTGCAAGACGGTGTCTTGTAATTTCGGAATCAAGAAGTGAATAAAGACCGAAGTCATTATACGGCATGAAAGTACCGCCGGAGAACGCTACCGCAGTACCGCCAACAGTAGCACCGTATGAAATGCTGGACTGCTTGTTAGAATAATATCTTGAGTTTGCCGGCTGGCACATTGCCTCCCAAACAACCTGCTTCTGATCGTTAGTAAGAGCGTCATAAGCTTCTGTTGTCTCGAAGAGCTTGATTGAAAGAGTACCCTTGGTATCCTCAAGTTTCTCGATAAGGGTAGAAGCGTCTGTTCTAACCTGAACATAGCAGCTGCCCGCAGGAACGGTGTAATCCTCCATTACGGGATCGCCGTTCTCATCAACAAGAGGAACATTTGTTGTTTCGCCGGTTGTTTCGTCAACCTTGTATGACGGAACCTTTCCTGTATAATCGGAAAGAGTTGCAAACATTCCGGGAGCTTTTGCACAAAGTGCAGTTACATCCTCATATCTGGTTGTGCTGTCGTTAGAAAGCTCAACCTCGTAGTTTGTGATGTCCTTCATAGAGGTTGCATAAAGGTTCTTGATACCGCTAACGGTGATGCTGCCAACAGTAGCAGAGCCTTCTGTCTCCTCGTCGGAACCTGTACCTGTTGCAAAGTAGCTGTAAAGATTCTCAGTGATAGGCTCATCGGTAAGCGGTGTACCATCCTCGGTAAGGATATCGTAAGTAACCGTTACGATGAAGGTCTGAGATTTGATAGAACCTGTGATTTTGATTTCGCCCTGCTCACCTGCGGCAAGTTTACCGGGGTTAGAAAGAGTGATACCGGAAGCGTTGGAAGTTACGCTCTTGAAATCATAGGTGTAAAGCTGATCCTGATGGAAGTTACCGTCCTTATCAGTATAACCGGTGTTGATACCGGTAGAACTGTTACGAATACTGATCGAAGTGTTCGGTGCGCCGGAAGCGTCGAAGAACAGACGGTCATATGTATAGGTCGGGAACTTGAAATCCTGCTCACTTGTAAGGCTAAGTAATTCGCAGACAATCGGAAGAGCTGTCTGGCAAAGACCTGCTCTGTAAGTCCAAAGTGTCTCAAATATAGCATTTATGAGAGTTGCGAGTTTAGCGTTTGTAAGCATAGCTTCAAGAGTTGAAACGCTTGTCATAGCACCGGGGAAGATGATGTTGACAATACGGGAAACAAGGTTGATGATAACCTGCTTCGGTGTGCTCTGAAGCTCTGAATCTGCACGATATGTGAAGAACTCGAATATCGCGTCAAGATTAAGGTCAACAAGGCTGTCAACGATATTCATAACGAAAGTATAGATATCGCCGTTGGCAGAAGCCGGAAGCCATGTCGGATCAATGATTGCGAAAATGAGAGTATTCAGATTTTCCCAACCGGTCTTTGATGTGTCAAATGTAAGTCCGTTGATTACGCCGCCAAGGTTCTCGATTACCCAGTTAACTACTACCTGGATCTGAGCGTCAACGCCGTCCATATCGGTAACATAATCAAGGCCGATTGCAAACTCTGACTCCATAAAGTCGATACCGTAGTTAGCAAGCATTACCAAAACGGAATCAACTGTATGCGGATAGCTTGAGAAGTCAAGCGACGGAACCTCGGTAGCAAGAAGCTGCTCCATTGCATAGAATGCAACATCGAGGCTTGTTGTTGCGTCCTCAGGAATATAAGCACCCTCAAACGCAGCGTTTGTAAGTGAACGAAGAATATAAGCTACAACCTCCTGATCGGACATTGCGTTTATCTCTTCCGGAGTTGCCAGCTTAATGTACGAGGGGAAGAACTCGTCGCCTGTGCTGACAAGAACCGTCTTTGCAAGATTGATAACATTGTCAAGGATAACTGTGTTATCGCCTGCCTGCCAGTTAATTACACCCGGCTTAGCGACTGCATCAAGAACTGACTTGAGAAGGTTGTTGAGGTTGTCAATAAATGTACCGTCAGAGAAGGTAAACTCAGGAACAACAAAGTCGATATCGAGAAGATTTGCATAAGAGTTAAGATTTGATCTATCCTCTTCTACTTTCTCAACAAGCTTTGTTTCTTCCAAACCTGTGTCGGGATTTGTTACTGTTTCCTCAACAGTTGTCTTTGTGATTACGACTCCGCAGAACTCCTTGATAACATCGCTCAGGCTTGTATTCATAACATCAACGAGCAATACATTGTAAAGCACTTTGAGTATATTGTCTATGAATGTATACATACTGCCTGTGCTGATATTGGTGTAACCTTCAAGTTCGGGAAGAACATCGGGAGCCAATACAGCCATATCAATAGCGTCCTGTGCAAGCTGATCGTAGGTAGTGTTGTCCTTTGTATGAGTGGTATCGTCCTCACCATAAACCACCGGGATAAGCATACCCTTAAGAAGTCCGCTGATGTCCTTGATATCAAGCTCCGGCGGAAGTAATGATCCGAGAAGCGAATCAAGAAGCGAACCCATGTTAAGGTTGCCGTTTACAAGGTCAACAAAAATCTGCTTGTTGTCGTGGAGGAACTCGATAAGAGCATAGATAATATCGAGGTCCGACTTGTTTGCAGTTCCGCGTCTTACACCGCCTGCGCTTTCAGGTCTTAATGCATTTGCACTAAGCTTGCCGAGGTCGCCTATAAGACCGCCTGCCAATTCAAATGTACGGCTTGTAACAAGAGAATAAACCGAATCGAAAGTATTATCGACTGAGGAAAGATCCAGAGTACCGATATAAACATTCAGCGATATATCCTCTTTTGCAAGCATGCGATCGATTTCGTCCATTGCTGCGGAAGCGTACTGATCCAATGTAAGAACGGGCTTATCAAGTTCGTTGTAGCTGTTCTTGATAGCGTCGCCCTTGTATGCATTGTAAGCAGCGCTTGCACCGACGACCAGCGTTGAACATACCAATATTACGGCAAGTATAACGCTGAGAAATCTCTTTGCACTTTTCATTTTCCTTTCTTGCACCTCCAAATAAAAATTCACACCTAAAAGGTGAGTTGAACGCGTTTTTCACGGACGCGCATACCGTTGCGACACTATTACGCTTCGTAACCTTCCCTCTGTCGGTAACAAAACCGCAACCCACCACCAAAAACCTTCCCGCCTCAGCAGCGTTTGCGGTCGGTGCCGACGATTCTGATTACCAATCGTATTACGACGCAATAATGAACCAGGGAACGACTTGCGCTCCCGAAAGCGATACCGTAAAAAGGGCAGACACCCCCACCGATACCACTCTAATGGTTATTATAAATATAACGCAATAAAATCAACTTGTCAATCTTTTTTTGATATGAATTATTATTTTGTGCAAAATTAACATATCGTTTGCAACTTTTTTGTAGGAGAGAGCGATTCGTGCGACAGCAAGCCGCTTTTTTCTTTTTCGTTATATATTTTTTGTGTTTTTGCTTTTTACTCTCTGTTTTTCTGACATAAAATATCCCGTTTTATGCCAAAACCGACCGATTAGTGTTTTTTGAAGCGATTTTTGCTATACATTTATATATATAAATATATTCAATGCAAGATATTGTATGCTACGCTTTAAAACTCTCATAATTGCGGCAGATATTGACATATAAAATATATGAGTATTAAATTGAGTATTATTAACAAAAATATCTTGATTTTCAAATAAAAATATTCTATAATAATAAAGTAACAGTAAATTATTCCTTTAATGTTTCAGGAGGATTATCAAATGAAAGCTTATGTAAGAATTCTGTCCGTTATTCTTGCCGTTGTTCTCGTCTTTTCTATGACATCTTGCTCTCTGATAAGCGAAGACACTACGGATATCACTAACGATCATATTAAAATCGGTGTAATTCTCAGCGACAGCAAAGATGCCGAATGTGGTATGTCGGCTGCCTGCGTCAAATCTATCCGCAGCGTTACCGATCTCGGATACGGAATTGATGAAGACCGTTTCAAATATGTTGAAAATGTTGATCCTAACGATTCCGACGCGGTTGCTAAGGTGCTCAAATCATTGATAAACTTTGAATGTAGTCTTATCATCGTAGCTGATCCCGCATATTACGACGATATCGAGAATGTCGCAGATCAGAATCCCTCTGTAAAATTCCTCGTTCTCAACAGCGACGGAAACGGTAAAAACATTATTGCTTACAACGACGATATCACCGACGCGGTTTATCTCACAGGTATTGTCGCCGCTATGAAAGCCGACGCTCTCAGCGTTCCCCAGATAGGTTTCCTTGCTAAATCCGAGGAAAATCTCAAAGTAAGAGACGCTTTCCTCAACGGAGTTGCCAAGGTTAACCCCAATATTAAGGTAACAACAAGCTTCGGCACGGATGCAGGCGCAGCAGCCAAAGAGCTTATCACAAACGGCTGCGTAGTCCTCGCTTCCGACTATGAAGATAAGGCAATCGCTGACACTGCCGCCGAAAATAATGTTTTCTTCTGCGGTTTCGGCACAGAAAACCTCAGCAATGATTATCAGGAATCTTTCCTTTGCGCTCCGATTTATGACTTCACTCAGTTCTATATAAACACAATAAAGGCTATCGTTGACGATACCGAAACCAAGAATCTCAGCGGTGACCTCTCTACCGGAGCGGCATATCTCTCGTCTCTTAACAGTAAGACCGTTGCAGACGGCACAAAAGAAGCTGTTGACGCTGCTGCCGAAGGCTTCTACGCTACAAAATAATTGAATCAGACTTGAAAATCGGCTGCCGCCCTGAGTTTTTAATAAGCTCGCGCGGCAACCGTTTATTTTTATTGACAGGCGGTTATTTTATGTTCATTCATTTAGGCCAGGATACGGTCGTTACAACAGATGAAATTGTCGGAATTTTTGACCTTGACACTACAACGATTTCCAAACCGACGAGAGATTATCTTGCACAAATGGAAAGAAGCGGTCGTGTTGTAAATGTCAGTTTTGAGCTTCCGAAAACCTTTATAATCACAAGCAAAAAAGGCTCAAAGGAAAAGACGATGTATATTTCTCCGATTTCCTCCGCCACTCTGCGAAAGAGGATTAAAACCGCGTCATATCTGACCTGATTTCAAAGTAACGGAGGATAAATATGCTCAACTGTATTGCAGTCGGCGTCGGGGGATTCCTCGGCAGCGTATTAAGGTATCTTTTCGGAAAAATACCCGTTAAAGAGCTTACCGCTTTTCCTGTAAACACACTTTTGATAAATGTACTCGGTGCGTTTATAATCGGCTGTATCGCAGCGCTTTGCGCCCGAAGCAATGAACTCGATTCAAGGCTTCTCCTTTTGCTAAAAGTTGGATTTTGCGGAGGATTTACAACTTTTTCAACATTTTCTCTCGAAACCGTTGAACTGATTGATTCGGGCTTGTGGCTTTATGCCGTCGCTTATGTGCTTCTCAGCCTTTTCCTCGGAGTAGCCGC
>JAQXHF010000089.1 GCA_029007095.1 Clostridia bacterium
ACAAAAGTCGGAGACAGATATGTTCTTGAAAATATGAAAGCAAACGGCTATAAAATAGGTGGCGAACAGTCAGGACACGTTATTTTTTCGGATTTTGCTTGTACCGGTGACGGACAGCTTACGGCTATTCAGTTGCTCGCCGTTATGAAAAGAACAGGCAAGCGTCTCTCGGAGCTTGCTTCGGAGATGGAGGTATTTCCGCAGGTTCTTATCAATGTGCGTGTTTCTCAGATGGGCAAGGCTCGCTACGATACCGACGAGGAGATAAAGAAAGCTGTCGAAAGCGCGGAGAGAGAACTCGGCGACAGCGGCAGAGTTCTTGTCAGAGTTTCGGGAACGGAGCCTCTTATCAGAGTTATGCTTGAGGGCAAAGATGAGATTAAGATACGCCGTCTTGCCGAAGAAATTGCTCAGGTAGTTTCGGAAAGACTTATATAATTTTTAAAGAAGAATTTTAAAGCGGAGGATTTCAGATGAGAATAGCCGACAGTTGGGTTGATTATGAACTTATTGATTGCTCTTCGGGCGAAAGGCTTGAACGGTGGGGAGATATAATCCTTATCAGACCTGATCCTCAGATAATTTGGAAAAGTCCCAAGAAAAATCCTCTGTGGCATAACGCTCACGCAAGATATATAAGGTCGTCAACAGGCGGCGGCAGATGGGAAGTTATGAAAAAAACTCCCGATGCGTGGAAGATTAACTATCGTGACCTTACCTTCAATGTTAAAACAATGGGCTTCAAGCATACGGGAATCTTTCCCGAACAGGCGGTGAACTGGGAGCTTATGACTGAGCTTATAAAGCAGGCAGGCAGACCGGTCAAGGTGCTGAATCTTTTTGCCTACACCGGAGGTGCTACGGTAGCCTGTCTTAAAGCGGGCGCACAGGTGGTTCATGTTGACGCTTCAAAGGGTATGGTAGCATGGGCAAAGGACAATGCTGCGGCGTCTTCGGTTGCGGGAAGTCCTGTTCGCTGGATAGTGGACGACTGTATTAAGTTTGTCAACAGGGAGATACGCAGAGGTAATAAATACGATATCATCATAATGGATCCGCCGTCATACGGCAGAGGTCCGGGCGGCGAGGTTTGGAAGCTTGAAAATGAAATTTACGGCTTCGTTGAGCTTTGCTCCAACTTGCTTTCCGATGACGCTATTATGATGCTGATAAATTCATACACAACGGGATTGTCTCCGTCGGTAATGGAGTACATTCTCGGCTGCGTTGTCGCGCCGCGTTTCGGCGGTACGGTTTCAGGCAGCGAAATCGGCTTGCCTGTATCCGATACAGGAATGACGCTTCCGTGCGGAGCGTCGGCAATTTGGCAGAGGTAAAATGTCTATGGAGAAGAAAAACATTATTCAATTTGATAATGTTTCGTTTGCTTATGAAGCGGCGGAAGAGGAGGCTCAACCCGAAAAAGTAGTTGACGGGTTCAACCTGAAAATACCTGAGGGACAGTTTGTTGCCGTCCTCGGACATAACGGCTGCGGAAAATCTACTGTCGCTAAGCTGATTAACGGAATTTTAGTGCCTGTAAGCGGAAAAATTACGGTTGACGGAATAGATACCTCCGATGACAGTAGGATAACTGATGTTCGCAGAACGGTCGGTATGGTATTTCAGAATCCCGACAATCAGATAGTGGCTACAATAGTAGAGGATGATGTTGCTTTCGGCCCTGAAAATCTCGGCGTCGAGCCTAAGGAGATTCGCCGCAGGGTTGACGAAGCGCTTAAAGCTGTCGGTATGTATGAATTCCGGGACAGAGAACCGCATAAACTTTCCGGCGGTCAGAAGCAGAGAATTGCAATCGCAGGAATTATCGCAATGCAGACTAAGTGCATAGTTATGGACGAGCCTACCGCGATGCTTGATCCCAAGGGCAGGCAGGAGGTTATGGACACCATAGATATGCTTCATAAACGCGGCATTACCGTTATTCTGATAACTCATTATATGGATGAAGCTGTCCGAGCGGAAAGGATAATTGTTATGGACAGCGGAGAGATAGTTTCTGACGGTACGCCGAAAGAAGTTTTTAAAAATGTTGAAAAAATCAAAGCTCTCGGTCTTGATGTTCCGCAGGCGACCGAACTTGCATATAGACTGAGAAAAAAAGGAATGAATTTGCCCGACGATATTCTTGATGAGCAGGAATGCGCCGAAGCTATTTTAAAGGCGTTGGAGGTAAAGTGATGCCGATAATTTCAGTTGAACATTTAACGCATCTTTATAATAAAGGCACTCCGAGTCAAAACACGGCCATAGAAGATATAAGCGTTGAAATTGAAAAGGGCGAGCTGGTAGGAATTATCGGACACACCGGTTCGGGAAAAAGCACTCTTGTCCAGCACTTAAACGGTTTGCTCAAACCGGACAGCGGAAAAGTTTTGATAGACGGTAAAGATATAGTTAACGATAAAAAAGCGGCAAGGGAAGCTTGCTTTAAGGTCGGACTTTGCTTCCAGTATCCTGAATATCAGCTCTTTGAAGAAACTGTTGAAAAGGATATTGCTTTCGGTCCTAAAAATATGAAACTGCCGGAAGACGAGATAAAAAAACGCGTTGTCAGAGCCGCCGCTTTTGTCGGATTGAAGCCTGAGCTTTTGGAGAAATCTCCCTTCGACCTTTCCGGAGGAGAGAAAAGACGGGCGGCTATCGCCGGAGTTATAGCTATGGAACCGCAGGTTCTTATACTCGACGAGCCTACTGCCGGACTTGATCCGAGCGGTAGGGACAAAATTCTCGGAATGATTAAAAACTACCGCGAACAGACGGGCAGTACCGTACTGCTCGTTTCGCACAGTATGGAGGATATTGCCAAAATAGCTACAAAGGTTCTTGTTATGAACTGCGGTAAAATCGAAATGTACGGCAGCGTTGACGAGGTATATTCTCAGAGTGGCAGACTTCGTGAAATCGGTCTGAATGTGCCGCAGGTGTCAAAAATTTTTGATATTCTCAGGCAGAACGGACTTAAATTAGATAACGCATATACGGTTGACAGAGCCGTTGAACTTATTACAAAGGCAGCCGCAAATAAATAGATGCTCAATTTCCACGGAGGATTCTCCGACAAAATTGAAATGTCGGTGTTGAAAAGGAGGCGGAGCTATGATTAAGGACATTACGATAGGACAGTATTTCATCGGAGATTCCGTTCTTCACCGAATGGACGCCAGAATGAAAATTGTCCTTGTCATTGCATATATAGTTTCAGTTTTTTTATGTAAAAATTTCTGGTCACTCGGATTGATGGTGGCATTTTCGGCAATATGTATTTTGATATCAAAAATTCCGTTTAAAATGGTGCTGAAAAGCCTTAGACCGATAGTGATAATTGTTCTGATTACTTCCATACTTAATTTATTTTATGTACGCGGAGGAACGGCGCTTGTTGACTGGCATTTTATTCATATAACAACAAAGGGCGTTTATACTGCGATTTTTATGTCTGTCAGGATAATAAGCCTTGTCGCAATAAGCTCGCTGCTTACCTACACGACTACGCCTACGGCGCTGACGGACGCGCTTGAAAGGCTTATGGCGCCGTTGAAGCTGTTTAAAGTTCCGGTTTCAACCCTCGCTATGATGATGACGCTTGCGCTCAGATTTATACCGACTCTTGTTGAGGAGATAGAAAGAATTACCAACGCTCAGAAAGCGAGAGGAGCGGATATCTCAAACGGCGGCTTTATCGATAGGATAAAAGCTTTGATCCCCATTATCGTTCCTCTTTTTATTTCGGCTATACGCCGTGCTTATGAGCTTGCGGACGCAATGGACTGCCGCTGTTACACAGGCGGTCCGGGCAGAACGAGAATGAAGCAGATGAAGCTAAATTCGCGTGATTTTGTTTCGGCTGCCGCTGTTGCAATTTTTATCGCCGCAGTAGTGCTTCTTAATATCCGTTTTGGGGCGGTGCTTGCCTGATGCGTAATATTAAAATGAACCTTATGTATGACGGAACCGCCTATCACGGCTGGCAGGTTCAGCCGAACGGTATCACCGTTCAGGAGGAATTGCAAAATGCCGTTGAGAGAATTATAGGCGTACGGGAGAATATAGTCGGTTGCAGCCGCACGGACGCAGGAGTTCATGCAAATGATTATTGCTGTAATATGAGAACTCAGAGCGACATAGATTGCTTTAAGTTAAAGGGCGCGCTGAATGCCGTACTGCCTGCCGATATCGCTGTCAAGAGCTGCTGTGAAGTACCGGAAGATTTCCATGCGAGATATGACTGCAAGGGCAAAAGATATGTCTATAAAATATGGAATGTTGATAATAAAAATCCTTTTACAGACGCTTATTCGTGGCACTATAAAAGGCATATTGACGAGGATATGCTTAATTCACAGGCTCAGTATTTTGTCGGAACCTTTGATTTCACTTCGTTTTGCGCTTCCGGCGGAAGTGTAGAGGACAAGGTGAGAACGGTTAAAAGTTTCGCGGTGGAAAGAAACGGTTTTGAAGTGCTGTTCAAAGTCGAAGCCGACGGCTTCCTTTACAATATGGTAAGGATTATGGTAGGCTCGTTAATAGAAATTTCAGAAAATAGAATTGAAAAAGACAAACTTGCTGATATAATAGAAAGTAAGAATAGAATTCTTGCAGGCAGAACAGCTCCGGCAAAGGGATTGTTCCTCGACGAAGTGTTTTACTGATAGATGGATTCTGTTTCGTCACAGCTTTATTCGGCTCGTGAATAGGGGTGTAAAATTGGAGAATGTAAAAAGCAAACATAAAAAATCAAATAAAAACGGAACAGGCAAAAAAGGATTTTCTGCTTTTATAATCATTGCCGCTATAATCATAATCTTACTTATCGTTTTTACAGCGGCACAGAAGCTCGGAAATATGACTGTTACGGCTATGGTGTCGGATGTTAAATCATATTTTATGAGTCTCGGCGCAGGAGACGGATATCCGTATTCAATCAAGGCAGACGAGGTTAAGGGAATGACGATAAACAACAAAAATGTTGTTTTACTGCTCAATGACAAGACCACAACTCTGACGCCTACCGCAAAAGAAATTATGCCGACAAATCATAAATATTCAAATCCCGTAATGAAGCAGAACGGCTCTAAAATTATAGTTTATGATTTGGATTCGGGTAAATTCAGAGTGCAGAGCGGTTCTGATATTACCAAGGAATATGAACTTGACAATAAAATTATGGCTGCGGCCATCGGAGCGGACGGCAATTATGCGGTCGCCTCCTATGGGGACGATGTTCAGTCTGTGCTGACGGTTTACAGCAAGCGCCATAAGAAGGATTTTATTTGGAATTTTAAGAATGAGAGAGTGGTTGATATCGCTCTTTCGGATAACGGAAAATATGCGGCTGTTGCCGTGCTGAATTATTCGGACGCAAAGGTTTATTCAAAGCTTTATGTGTTTAACTTCACCTCTGAGGATTATGAAGCCTGTTTTGAGTATAAAAATTCGATACTCGTTAAGGTTGACTATGTGCGCGGTGAAAACATAATTGCAGTCGGAAATAACATACGCTCATATATAAATTCAAAAATGAAGAAAACCGATTTGAGCTTCGGCTCCGATGAGCTGCACAACTACTGTATGGCTGATAACGGAGTCAGCGCTCAGATAACTTCAAGATACGGCAGCTCTCTATTGTCTACTCTGACGGTTTATTCAAATAAAAATGCCGCCGAATATACGGTCGATTTTGACCATGAAGTAAAGTGGGTAGATACGGACGGAAAATATACGGCTGTACTTTTTGATAAAGAAATCAAAACATACAACAAAAAAGGCGAGCAGATAGGCGATATCGCCTTTGACGGAGAGCCTGTAAGAGTAGAGATAGACGGCACAAAGGTTTATCTGCTTACTCTTGTAGGAATTGAATGTTTTAATACCAAAGACGATACGGCGGAAAGCAGGTGAGAATATGGTTGAATATATTGTTGATGTTGCGCTTATCGCAATATTTGTTGCCGTAACTTTCATATATTATAAACGCGGCTTTGCGAAAACGGTTTTAAAAGCGGCTTCGCTTTTGCTTTCGGTTATACTGACTTTGGCTTTTGCCGATAAGGCTACCGGCTGGATTTTCAGCAACACAAAGCTTTTTGCAGGAACCGAGCGATACATAGCTAAGCTGATTGTATCGGTTGTTATGTTCGTTTTGCTCTATTTTGTATTAAAATGGTTAGCGAATGTAATAAACCGTGTTTTCAAACTGCCGGTACTTAAACAGGCTAATAAGCTTCTCGGAGCGATACTCGGAGCATGCTGTGCGATGGTTATAGTCTCGGTTATAAGCGTTGCTTTGCAGGTTTCCTCCCATGTTGTTTATAACGCCAACTATGTAAGCGCAATAGATAATTCCAATATTGTTCAGCTTGTGCTGTCAAATGAAAAAATATCAGAAAATATAAATATTATCAAATAAGAAGTGTATTGTACCGATAGATTTGCATATGCATTTACGGAAATTTACATCTTATTATATAGCTGAAAGGAATGATCATATATTATGTTTAAGGATCTTTTTAAAAATTGGAACACTATTCCGAACTGGATTTCTTTTTCCAGAATAATTATGATACCGATTTTTGCGGTTCTGTATTATAAGGATTATTACATTGCAGCGCTCGCAGTGCTTGCGGCTTCCGGTCTTTCCGATATGTTTGACGGCAAAATCGCAAGACGATTCAATCAGGTCAGCAATCTCGGAAAGATACTTGATCCGGTTGCCGATAAGCTTACGCAGATTACTATAGCTATAATGCTCTTTATAAAGTTCCGTTCAAGCGGAGTTCCTGCGCTTCAAGCTTTTAGCTGGATTTTCCTCGTATTTATAATCAAGGAATTTTTGATGGTAATAATCGGAGCAATTATGCTTTCGGTTAATCTTCGTCCGTCGGCTGCCGAAATTTACGGAAAGGTCGCTACCGTCGTTTTCTACGGCGTTATGATAATACTTTTTGCATTCGCTCCGGAGGTAGGAGCGTTCAGAACTCTCTGGGTGCTTCCCAATACCTTGCTTATAACTCTCGTTGCTATTTCGGCATTCCTGTGCGTTGTTGCGCTTATAAGTTATATTCCCGGAACATACAAACAGTTTAAAGAAAAATATTGGTCAAAATAAAGGCAATAAATAATTAGGAGAAACATATGAAGCAGATAATGTGCAGCAAATGCGGCATAAGGCCCGCCGTCATTTTTATGACGAGAATGGACGGAGAGAAAAGCTCCAAGCAAGAGGGATTGTGCCTTAAATGCGCTATGGAATCAACCGGCCCTATTAAA
>JAQXHF010000090.1 GCA_029007095.1 Clostridia bacterium
CGATGAGGGCGGTGGAATTATAACCGATCCTATCGGCGGAATAAACGGCAACTTTGCTATGGTAGGCGTTTTTGAAAAAGGCTACGGCGATGTTAAATTTGTCGCAAAATCCGCAGGCGGTCATGCAAGTGCTCCACCTAAAAATACTCCTATCGTCAGACTTTCAAAATTCATCTCTTCCGTTGAAAATAAAACTCCTTTCAAGATTGAATTTATGCCCGAAGTCGAAGCTATGTTCAAAAAGCTCGCTCCTTATGCCGGCTTCGGTATGCGACTTATTTTCTCTAATCTCTGGCTTTTTAAGCCGTTGCTGAAAAAGGTTATGCCTTTGGTAAGCCCGCAGGCAGCCGCAATGCTCCAAACTACGATTGCATTTACAATGTCGCAGGGTTCTTCGGGCTACAATGTTATACCGCAGGAAGCTTCTGTCTGCGCCAATATGCGTTTTATCCCCCATCAGAGTACAGATGAAAGTATCGAAGTTATAACACAAGCCGCTAAAAAGTTTGATATCGAAACAGAAGTTATCTATCGCGGCAAGCCGTCTGCAACAGTAGATATCAACGGCAAGGCTTTCAAAATGGTTGAACAGGCGATTGACGAGACATTCCCCGGTGTATGCACAAGTCCTTATGTTGTCACAGGCGCGACAGACGCTCGTTTCTATGACCGAATCTGTGACAGTTGCGTCCGTTTCGCTCCCGTAATTTACGGCCCCGAACAGATGAAAGGTATGCACGGTATAAACGAAACTATCGAATGTAATGTTCTGCCAGGTGCTGTTGATTTCTATAAGAAAATTATCAAGATGCAGGAATCAAACAAATAAACAGAAAGTTGGTAATTTAACATGAAAACAGGATTAAAACGATTCATAAGCGCCGTTCTTGCTTTTTCAATGCTTTTACCCCTTACCCTTTGCGCTTCTGCCGAAGAAGCCGAAAATCAGGAAGAACAAACCGTTTATGAGCATGAGATGCCTGAACTCAAAGAATACGGCTTTGTTGATTCAGACGGCGTTAAAATCGAATACGGTATTTACGGCGATCTTGACGCAGAACCGCTTGTTCTCCTCCCCTGCAACGGCAACGGTATGCACAGTTTCGACGGTAATGTATTGCCGGAGCTTGCAAAACACTTTAAGGTTATTGACATCTCCCCAAGAGGCTGCGGAAATTCAGACCGCGGCGAGGGCAAGCTCACTTTTGAAGTTGAAAGCGAAGATCTTGTTAATGTTCTCGACTATCTGAATATTGATAAAGCTCATATCTTCGGTTTCAGCGACGGTGCAAATCTCGGCTTCGTTTTCACGGTTGCTCATCCGGAGCGCGTTCTTTCACTTGTTGCCATGAGTGCAAATATAAATATGTGGGGAACAAATCCGTGGGATGAGATAGAAATAATTTTCAAATATATTGCTTATTCGATTAAAGCATTCTTCACAAAAGATCCTGCCGATGAACTGAAACGCGATATCGAAGGTATGATGGTGTGTCAGCCTAATTTAACCTTCTGCGACCTGAAAAAAATAAATGTCCCCGTTCTTAATATTTACGGTGAACACGATATGATAATGCGCTGGCACTCGAAGCTGATAACTAAGTTTTCCGGCGCTCAGGAGCTTATGGTAATCGGCGGAGGTCATTCCACCTGTTTCAGATATACCGACACAATTCTTCTTCCGAGAATTCTTGAATTCTACGACTCAATCTAAACTAAATCATAACAACCGGGTTCGTTCACAAAAACGAACCCGGTATTTTATATTTTATTGGTAAGTGTGTTCGAATTGAAAAATTCGTATATATTTTCAAGAGTTGTTGCCGCGATATTTGTAAGTGCTTCCCTTGTTAAAAATCCCTGATGCGAGGTTACAATCACGGTGGGAAGACATATAAGCTTCAATAAAATATCATCTCTGATAATTTTCTGGGAATTATCTTCGTAGAATAAATCAACTTCCTCCTCGTAAACATCGAGGCAGGCTCCACCTATTTTTTCTGTCATCAGTCCGTCAAGCAATGCTTCGCTGTCAATCAGCGCACCTCGTGAAGTGTTGATAATAAACACGCCTTTTTTCATTTTATCAATACTTTTTTTGTTAATTATATGATTGGTTTCCGCGTTTAAAGGACAATGCAGAGATATAATATCCGACTGTTTAAAAAGCTCGTCAAGTTCAACATACTCGGCATACTCATTCGTCTTTTTGATATCATATGCTAAAATTTTCATTCCGAATCCTCGGCAGATTTCAATAAACGCTTCGCCTATCCTGCCTGTTCCGATGACGCCTACCGTCTTGCCGTAAAGGTCAAATCCGGTCAAGCCGTTAAGACTGAAATTAAAGTCACGAGTCCTCAAAAACGCCTTATGAGTTCTGCGTACAAGAGTCAGCAGTAACGCCATAGCGTGTTCTGCAACTGCATACGGCGAGTATGCAGGAACTCTGACAACAGGAATTTTCCCCTCGGCAAATTTGATATCGACATTGTTATAACCCGCGCAACGCATTGCGATAAGCTCAACGCCGCAGTTTTTCAGCTTATCTATTACAGGTGCGGATAAATCATCATTTACAAATGCACAAACAACCTGAGAATCGCAGGCAAGCGCAGCGGTATGCACATTTAGCTTAGTTTCAAAATAATCTATATTAAAACCGTAATTTTCATTTAGCTTATCAAAATATTCTTTATCATATGGCTTTGCATCAAAAAAGCTGACATTTATCATCAAACCGCTTCCTTTTAAGGTTTTATATATAATATTTCCAAAGCGGTCTGAATTATTCAAGCATACAAAAATTGCCGTAACTGTAAAAGCTACGGCAGTCTTTATTATTCTGTATCATCATCTTGTATTATCATTTTTTCGTATTTTTTGCGCTTCTCGCTGTCCATCAATCTCATCTTTAAAATCAGAATTACCTCATTTTCAGTAAGATTGCCGAATCGCATATCCGGGATATCCTCGGAGTTTTCATCTTCCCTTTCGCAAAAGGTCAATTCATTTTCCTTGCCGCCGAGCAACTCTTCAATTCCGACATCATAAATTGCACATAGTTTCAAAAGTACGCTCATCGACGGATTTGCCGCGCCTGTTTCGTATTTTGAAAAAGAAGATCTATCCATACCGAGTATGTCCGCAACAGCCTGCTGACTCAAATTGCCCGTAAGCTTTCTGAGCTTCCTGAGTCGTTTTCCCATTTCAATTTTCTGTTCCTGAGTCATTTCTTTCACCCATCACCTATTTTTAATTATAATATCACTTTATGTTTAATTCAATGTTCCAAATCAGAACTATTTGTAAAATTTTGTCGAAATTTGTCGAAATTTGTCGAATACTTGTAATATGAATTAAAGTGTGATATTATAGTATAAATGAGGTAAAAATTATGATTAACAAAGAATTATTTAAAAACATCAAATATTATGTTGCCGATCTTGACGGTACGGTTTATCTTAGCAACGATTTAATAGACGGAGCTAAGGAATTTTTTGACCTTGTAAAAGAAAACGGAAAAGATTTCTATTTCTTAACCAACAATTCCTCAAACAATTCCAAGGTATGTCTTGAAAAGCTGATAAAAATGAATTTCCCTGTACCAGAAGAAAAAATCATTGTTTCAACAGATGTTACGGTTGCTTATATTAAGAAGTATTACCCAAACAAAAGCGTTTATTTAATCGGAAACAGCAGATTAACATATGATTTTGAAAAGGCCGGAATACCGCTGACGCAAGATATGCCCGATATTGTCGTACTTGGTCTTGATGATACTCTGACTTATGAAAAAATCAGAAAAGGCTGTAACTACATCATAAAGGGTGCAAAGTTCATTGTAACTCACCCGGATATAAAAGCACCTATGGGTGACGATTATATGCCTGACGCAGGCTCTATGATGCAGCTTTTTGCTACCTGTACGGGAGTTCAGCCGCTCGTTATGGGCAAACCCGAAGTTTATACAGCAGATTATCTGACCGAAAGACTTAATTGCAGGCGCGATGAAATCTGTATGATCGGCGATTCGCTTGCCGCAGACATTGCTCTTGGAGCAAGGCACGGAATGTTGACCGTATGCGTTCTGACAGGCATTACTACGCGCGAAATATATGAAAATTCTGATATAAAAGCCGACATCGTTACAGATTCAATCAAGGACCTTTGTGAGATTTTTAAATAATAATCGAAAAATCTCTGCAAATTAATTTATATTCATTCGGTAATCAGCTATGTTGTTTACCGATGAAAATAAAAGTCAGTTCGTAACCATCCTGACTTAAAACAAAACTAAGGAGCTAAAAATCATGAAAAATCAAAGAAGAAAAGCCACAGTCTACCTCGTCCAGGGTGCGCTAATCGCTGCAATCTATGCAGCGCTCACCTATTTTCTGCAACCGATTGCTTTCGGCGCACAACAGCTTAGAGTTTCGGAAGCACTTACGATTTTACCGGCGCTGACGCCCGCCGCAATTCCGGGTTTAACTGTCGGGTGTATAATTGCAAACCTTTCCAGTCCATACGGCTTGGTCGATATTGTCTTAGGCTCTGTCGCCACCCTGCTCGCTTCGATTTGCACAAGACTGACAAGGAATATTAAACTCAAAAATATTCCATGGCTTTCTCCTATTTTTCCCGTACTGTTCAACGCAATCATCATCGGACTTGAAATCTCATATTTTTTGCCTGACGGTATAAGTTGGACAGGCTTTGTCGCCTCCGCTCTTTCGGTAGGCATCGGTGAACTGATTGTATGCTATGTACTCGGACTGCCTCTGTACGCCGCTTTGGACAGAACAAAAATATTCCGTTGAGGTGATTTTTTGAAAATCGGATTTCTTATAAATGATTTGCAGTCCGGCGGAGCTGAACGCGCTACCGTTTCACTCGCAAGCAGCTTTGCCGAGAAAGGCAATGATGTCGAAATTATCACTTTTAAAGGCGGAGACTGCTTCTATTCGGTTTCCGACAAGGTTACCCTAAAAAGTGTAAAATTCGATGAAATTGAACACGGCGCTTCACTCAAACGGCTTTTCGGAGCTGTCGGAAGAATGTTCAGACTGCGTAAATTTATAAAAGAAGAAAATCTCGATGTGCTTATCGGAATGAGCTTTTCGATGACATACTATACTGTTTTCACAACAGCTTTCACAAAAACCAAGTCCGTAGGCACAGAGCGAAACAATCCGTATAAGTATAAGGCCGACAAGTTAAACACTTTCCTGAGAAAATTCTTTTTTCACCTTGCTGACGGATATATTTTTCAGACCTTAAAATCCGCTGAATTTTTCGGCAAAAAAGCTTTAAAAAAAGGCGTAGTCATTCCGAATGCGATTTTCAACACTAATATTTATAATGTCGCACCTCCCAAGAGCCGCGATAAAGTAATCTGTGCCGTCGGCAGACTTGCCGAGCAAAAGCGTTTTGATCTGCTGATAGACGCCTTTGCCAAAATAGCAAAAGATATACCCGATTACAATCTCGTAATATTCGGAGAAGGCGAACTCAGGAACGAATTACAGTCAAAAGTTGACGGTTACGGTCTAAACGACAGAATTATGCTTCCGGGTGCAGATCCTCAGGCGTATAAATCAGTATGTAACGCAAGCGTTTTTGTACTCTCGTCAGATTACGAAGGTATGCCGAACGCTCTTATGGAAACGATTGCCATGGGTGTTCCGAGCATTTCTACCGATTGCGATATGGGCCCCGGCGAAATCATAAATAACGGTGAAAACGGAATACTTGTCAGGACAGGCAGCATTAAAGAAATTGCCGAAGCGATACTTAAAATTCTAAATGACGATGAATTGGCAAAAAAATTATCCGATAACGGCAGAAAATTACTTGAAACCAATTCGATAGAGAATATCAGTAATCGTTGGCTCGAATATATGAAATCAATATAAAACAAAGGGGATGTAAAAAAACTTTCGTTTTTTACAGCCCTAAATTTTTGCAAATACTGTATTTTACATTTAAGCCATATTGACAAAAACACAGCTAAGAGTATAATATTTAGAGTAAAAAATATTGGAAGTGTTATCTTGGAATTCAGCGCGTTAAAAATTATATACTATCTTGCAATAATTCTGTTTGCGACTAAATGCTTAGGTCTGTTTACGAGAAAATTCGGACTACCGCAGGTCGCAGGAATGGTAATCGCCGGACTGCTTATAGGTCCTGCTATTTTCGGTCAAATAGACTCGATTCCGTTCAACGGAATTATAAATCCCACCGAAACGGAAATGGATGTTTTGCAGACATTTTCGCAAATCGGCGTTATTATGATATTATTTTCAAGCGGTCTTGAAACAGACACAAAGGAGCTTGCGAAAAGCGGATTTGCCGCAACTCTAATTGCGCTGATTGGTGTGCTTGTTCCGCTCGGATTAGGAACGGTTCTCACTGCCCTGTTTATGGGCGGATTAAGCTCGCTT
>JAQXHF010000091.1 GCA_029007095.1 Clostridia bacterium
CTCAAAGTAAGAGTTCTCGATATGCACACCATCAAGCCTCTTGATAAGGAAGCCGTACTCAAAGCAATCCAGGATACTCGCCGTATAATTACCGTTGAGGATCACAATATAATCGGCGGTCTCGGTTCTGCTGTTGCCGAAGTTATGGCCGAAGCAGGTAAGGGCTGTGCATTCACCCGTCTCGGTATTCCCGATAAGTTCGCTCCGATCGGTCTTCACGAAGATATTATGTCTATTCTCGGCATTGACTGTAACGGTATCATCGCCGCAGTCCGTGAAGCTATGAATAAGGACTTCGAGGAAGACGACAACTGGGATGATGAGGTTTAATTGAAAGGCGGTTTACTATGGCAAGTGAAGCTTTTTTAACTAATAAAATCTTTCTTAATGCTGTACTGCCTCTCGTCAAGGTCATTGCCACAGATGTTCCGAGTCTTGCAAAAATGTTTGCAAAGACACATTGCATCTATCAGGTAAGCGCTCTTGACGCAAATGCTCCCTGCGGAAAATATGCCACTCATTTCACCGTAAATAACGGCGAATGGAAAGTATGTGCAGACAAGGTTGCTACAAATGCACACATTGAGCTTGAATTCAAGAGCATTGATACAATGAACGCATTTTTCAAGGGCAAAATGTCTCCCGCTACGCTTCCGAAAATGAAAGGTATTGCAAAGAAGCCAAAGGATTTCGTTGCATTTATGGCTGTACTGCTCAAAATGTCATCTTTGCTCAGCGCAAAAGAAGCTCCGGAGGACGAAGAAACTCAGAAACTTATGGTTAAGTGCTTCTTCTATCTGCTGTCCTCAGGTATCAGTCAGCTCAACAAAAACGGTCACGAGGAAGTTCATGACTGGGCATCAAAGAGCCCCGACAGAGTTTATGCATGGGCAGTTGACGGATATCCCGAAATTTCCGCATATCTCAGAGTTAAAGCGGGCAAGACAAGAGCCGGCAGAGGCACTTACAAGAGAGCTATGCCGTTCTTCACCATGAGATTTGACTCGCTTCCGAGCGCACTCGGAATTCTTCTCTCAACAGATGATATGCTTGAATCTACCAAGCAAGGCAAGTTGATTATGGACGGCGCACCGGAATTCGGCGCACAGATTGGTTCGTTTATGATTCAGGTAGGAGCTTACGCTCAGGGTTAACGGATTTTATAGTTCTGTTGTACTAATCTAATAAAAATATGGCTTGTATCGGTTAAATAAACTGATACAAGCCATTAAATTTTTCAACTATTATTTTTTCATTGCCGAAATCATTTCATTTTTGACATCCCATAATTTTTGTGACAAATCAACATAATAATTATGCGGATTTTCAAATCGCAAAACCTCATCCCAGAGAGTATCAATCTGCTCTGAGCAGTATTTTTTAATTTCTTCAATACTCGGATAGTCATAGACGCACTTTCCCTTTACAAATAAAGGTTCAAGTAACGGCTTAGCTGTAAAATTATCAAAAGTTTTGCGCTTCCATGTAACATCAGGATCAAAAAGCTCATAAGGCTTTCCGTTCTCCACGGTTTCGTCCTCAAGAGTTATGAGATCCGCCATCGCCTTTCCGGTTTCGTTATCGTAGAATCTCCAAAGCTTCTTCGCTCCCGGAGTAGTAATCTTCGCCGGATTCTCGCTGATTTTAATTTTAGGCTCCATTTTACCGTTTTTCTCAACCGCGCAGAGCTTATAAACGCCGCCGAAAACAGGATTGGAAGAAGCCGTTATAAGTCGTTCACCGACTCCGAAAGAGTCAACCTTTGCACCCTGTGACAGCATATCTCTTATAATATACTCATCAAGTGAATTAGACGCCACTATTGCAACATCTTCAAAACCTGCTTCATCGAGCATTTTTCTTGCTTTCTTTGAAAGATAGGTAATATCTCCGCTGTCTATTCTTATTCCCTTAGGTCTGAATCCTCTCGGCAAAACCTCTCGCTTGAACGCTTCTATCGCATTCGGAACGCCTGATTTCAAAACATTGTAAGTATCAACGAGCAAAGTGCAATCCTGAGGATACGCCTTTGCATAAGCGCAAAATGCGTCAAGCTCAGTATCAAACATCTGAACCCAGCTATGAGCCATCGTACCGAGCGCAGGAACGCCGAATTTCCTATCGGTCAAGACACAAGCAGTTCCGGCGCAACCGCCTATATAAGCCGCTCTCGCACCGTAAACAGCGCCGTCAAAGCCCTGCGCTCTGCGAGAGCCGAACTCCATAATAGCTCTGCCGCCTGCCGCTCTGGCAATGCGATTAGCCTTGGTCGCAATAAGGCTCTGATGATTTATTGTCAACAGGAGCATCGTTTCAACAAGCTGAGCCTGAATCGCCGGTCCTCTTACAGTGACAATAGGTTCATGCGGAAAAATCGGAGTACCCTCTCTGACACACCAAACATCACATTCAAATTTAAAATCGGCAAGATACTGCAAGAATTCTTCGCAGAATCCCCTGCCTCTCAAATACTCAATATCTTCATCGGAAAAGTGCAAATTATCGAGATACTCTGCAAGCTGCTCAATACCGGCAATAATTGCATATCCGCCATTATCGGGATTATCCCTGAAAAACATATCAAACTGCGTTATTCTATCTTTCATTCCGTTAAGGAAATAACCGTTTGACATTGTAAGTTCATAGAAATCAACAAGCATCGTTAAATTTCTTTCATTTAAGTAAGACAAAATATCACGCCTCTTATTATATTTATCCGTGTAATTATATCATTCCCAATCATAATTGTAAACACCAAAGGAAAAATAATATATACAACATTGCGTTTTTGTAAAAAAACAAATACTTAATATGTAAAATTAGATAAAATATATTATCGTATTGTCATTTTTTTGATAAAAGAGCAGAAAAAAATCGGATTTTTATTTTTCCTATTGTATAAAACGCTTTAATGTGTTAAAATGCTAATGTAAAATATGAAGTAAAAAACAGCGTTGTATTCAGCGGCGCTGTCTTAAAGTTTGGAGGCTTGCATTATGAGAATAAGAAAACAGGAACTCGGAGATATGAACATCGTCGGTGCTAAAATTGAGTCTAAAAGAAAGGCTCTCGGAATGAAGCAGAAAGACCTGCTTGCACAGCTTCAAGTCAAGGGTATCGACCTTAATTCATCCGGTCTTTCAAAAATCGAAGGTCAACTCAGAGGCGTCAGCGATTATGAGTTAAAAGCTATTGCAGAATCTCTTGATGTCAGCGTCAACTGGCTTCTCGGAATAGGTGAATAACAGGAATTTAAGCAGCGTGGCTTACGGCTATGCTGCTTTTGTTTGACGATTGACAAACAACTATTATTATAGTAAAATTTTAATGTAATTTTATATGTAAAGGAGACACATAAATGGCAATTTTCAGACCGTTTAAGGCTGTCAGACCGGTAGAAGATAAAGCAGCTTTGGTTGCAGCTCTGCCCTATGATGTTATGAACAGCGACGAAGCTCGCGAAATGGTTAAGGGTAATCCCTATTCTTTCCTCCATGTTGATAAGGCGGAAATCGACCTCGATCCGTCAATCGACCTTTATGATGAGAAAGTTTATCTTAAAGCCCGTGAGAATCTTGACAAACTTGTAACAGACGGAGTATGCAAAGAGGACGAAACTCCCTGCCTGTATATCTACCGTCAGATTATGAACGGAAGAAGTCAGACAGGTTTGGTAGGCTGCGCTTCAATAGACGACTATATCAACAATGTCATCAAAAAGCATGAGCTTACACGCGCAGACAAGGAAGCCGACAGAATAAATCATGTAAATTATTGCGACGCTAACACAGGTCCTATCTTCCTGACCTACCGCGCCGACGACAGCATAAACAATACCGTTGAAGCATGGAAAACCAATCACGAGCCGGTGTATGACTTTGTTGCAGACGGAGTGCAGAACACCGTATGGGTTATCAACTGCCCCGATACAATCAATATGCTGACCGAAAAATTTGCTCAAATCGGCTGTCTTTACATTGCAGACGGTCACCACAGAGCCGCTTCCGCAGTAAAGGTCGGCAAAATGCGCCGTGAAGAAAATCCGTCATATACAGGAGACGAGGAATTCAATTTCTTCCTTTCGGTTCTCTTTCCGAGCAATGAGCTTGAAATAATGGATTACAACCGTGTTATGAAAGACCTTAACGGTAACACCGCTGAGGAATTTATGGAAAAAATGGGTAAAGTTTTCGATATTGAGAAAGTCGGTTCAACTGCCTACAAACCCGAAGCCAAGCACACTTTCGGTATGCTTCTCGACGGAGTATGGTATAAGCTCACCGCTAAGGACGGCACTTTTGATCCCAACGATCCTGTTGACAGACTTGATGTTTCTATCCTTCAGAAAAATGTTATTTCCCCGATTTTCGGAATCGACGATCCCCGTACCGATAAGAGAATCGACTTCATCGGAGGAATACGAGGCCTCGGTGAACTTGAAAGACGCGTTGACACGGATATGAAAATTGCTTTTTCAATGTATCCGACTACTCTCGACGACCTTATGGATATCGCTGACGCCGGAAAGATTATGCCTCCGAAATCAACATGGTTTGAGCCGAAGCTGCTCAGCGGACTTTTCATTCACAAGCTGTCATAATAAATTATGACTAAATTGTTAAATATTTCAAAAAACACTTGAAAAATAAATCAGATGGTCTATAATAAATTAGCACTCACAAGTATTGAGTGCTAATTTATTTGATTTATAAGGTGATATATATGAGAAAAAAGCAGTTTAAGGCGGAATCGAAAAAGCTTCTCGATATGATGATAAATTCAATCTATACTCATAAAGAGATTTTCCTGCGTGAGCTTATATCCAATGCAAGCGACGCTATGGACAAGCTTTATTATCATTCTTTACAGGAGAACCTTGCGCTTAACCGCAGCGATCTTACAATACATATTACTCCCGATAAAGAGTCAAGGACTCTCACAATTGAGGATAACGGAATAGGTATGACTGCCGATGAGCTTGAAAACAATCTCGGCACTATCGCAAAGAGCGGTTCGCTTGATTTCAAAAATAACAGCGAAGACAAGGAAGATGTTGACATAATCGGTCAGTTCGGCGTCGGATTCTACTCGGCATTTATGGTAAGTGATAAAATTGAAGTTGTCAGCAAGGCTTTCGGCTCGGATGAAGCAAATAAATGGACTTCCTCCGGTGCGGAAGGTTACACAATAGAGTCTTGCGAGAAAGATACAAACGGTACAATCATCACTCTCTATATCAAAGAGGATACCGAAGACGACGATTACTCGCAATATCTGGAAGAATACAGAATCCGTGAAATCGTAACAAAATATTCCGACTATATCAGATATCCTATAACTATGGATTGCAGTCACAGCAAACTCAAAGAGGGTACAGAGGACGAATATGAAACCGTTACCGAAACCGCTACGTTGAATTCTATGGTTCCTCTTTGGAAAAAGAATAAAAACGAGGTTACCGCCGACGAATACAGCGAGTTTTACCGCAATAAATTTTATGATTATGAAGAGCCGGCAAAGGTAATTCACACCAAGATGGAAGGTCAGGCTACCTACACAACCCTGCTCTTTATTCCGCGTCACGCTCCGTTTGATTACTACACAAAGAATTATGAAAAAGGTCTCCAACTCTATTCAAACGGCGTTTTGATTATGGATAAATGCGCGGATTTGCTCCCCGACTATTTCAGCTTTGTAAAAGGTCTTGTTGACAGCGAGGATCTGTCGCTCAATATCTCCCGTGAAATGCTCCAACATGACGCACAGTTAAAGCTCATTGCAAGAAGCCTTGAAAAGAAGATTCACTCAGAGCTTGTCAAGTTGATGAAAGATTCAAGAGAAACTTATGAAAAGTTCTATGAAGCTTTCGGCACTCAGCTTAAATTCGGCGTTTACAACACTTACGGCGCAAAAGCCGATGTGCTGAGCGACCTTATTATGTTCCACTCCTCCAACGAAAGAAAGCTTACCACTCTTAAAGAATATGTAAGCCGAATGAAAGAGGGACAGGATACCATATATTACGCCTGCGGAGAGAGCATTGATAAGATAGATATGCTTCCGCAAACCGAAGCTGTAAAGGAAAAGGGTTACGAAATACTCTACTTCACAGAAAATGTTGACGAATTTGCTATCAAGATTATGAATGAATATGACGGCAAGAAATTCGCTAACATCTGTACGGATAGCATAGAGCTTGACACGCAAGAGGAAAAAGACGCGTTAAAGGAAAAGAACGACTCCGATAAAGATATGCTCGACAGTATGAAAGATGCTATCGGAGATACCATTACTTCTGTTCGTTTCACAAATAAGCTTAAGAATCACCCCGTCTGCCTTACAAGCGAGGGCGAAATCTCACTTGAAATGGAGAAGGTTCTCAATCAGAATCCTAACGAGGACCAGAAAGTTAAGGCAAACATCGTCCTTGAAATAAACTCAAATCACCCGATTGCCGCAAAGCTTGAAGAGCTTTATGATTCAGATAAAGACAAGCTTTGTGAGTATGCAAAAATCCTGTATGCACAGGCCCGTCTGATAGAGGGACTCTCGGTTGAAAATCCGACCGAGCTTAGCAATATGATTTGCGGACTTATGGTATAAATCCACAGCAAAAAGGGGATGTAAAAAAGCGAAGACCGTATAAAACCGTAAGAACCCCATAGAATTACATTAAATTGTAAAATGTAAATGTTTTTGCGTTTTATACTACGAACAAACTTCGCCACTCGGCGTACCTTTGTACGCCGTCGGGCAGACAAAATCAAGCCAAAAGTCTTGATTTTGCTTAGTTTGTCCGTTCTTCATCTTTTTTTCCTATCCCCTTAAAAGGCGCTGTAAAAAACTTTCGTTTTTTTACAGCGCCTTTTTATTTTATACTTATTTGAATTTTACCGCTGTGCCATAGGCAATTACCTCGGCTGCGCCCTGCATTACCGCCGCCGAAGCATAGCGGATATTAACAACAGCGTCGGCTCCCAACTGCTCGGCATCCTCAACCATACGCTTTGTCGCCAAAGCTCTCGCTTCATTCATCATCTGCGTATACGCTTTAAGCTCTCCGCCCACAATAGTTTTGAAGCTCTGTGTGATGTCCTTGCCTATATTTTTGCTCTGAATCGTGCTTCCGCGGACAAGTCCGAGCATTTCAAGCTCCTTGCCGGTAATGTAATCAGTATTTACTAAGATCATCTTCTTCACCGCTCCTTATTTCTTTGATTCTTTCAACGCAGACATATATCATTGTCCCTGCGAGAGCGGCAGGTATAATACCGAGAAGAATTTTGATTATCATTAAATCAATAACCGATATAATGAATCCAAAATACGCGGCAAAATAAGCAACCGTTAACACCGTTATAATAAGAGGTGCAATTATTTTTTTCATTTTACCCCTCCGCAAGCTATGATTAAATCCACAATTTGATTATAGCATTGCATATAAACGGTGTCAACATATTTAAACAAATTTTTAATTTTGTCAAAAACGGCAGTTTAAAATTCAAACAAATTCAAGCCTATCTGCTCGTCAAAGCGTCTGTCAACGCTACCGTTTATAATCTGTATTATCATTTCGCAGGTTGCGCTTACCGTCGCAGAGTTAAGGTGTCCGCCGAACACCTCGCCCTTTTCATTTCCCGCGCTTAAATGCAGATGGCAGTAGAATTCACCGTTCATCGTATTTATCGTACCTGTCAATGATACGATTTCAAAGCTGCCGTCGAATTCATTTGCAAGATATTTTTTCTCATCGGTTTTGAACACTCCGACAGTAAAATGATTGATTGCACCGAGAGCCTGAACGCTCGCTAACTTTATTCCCTCTTTTTCTGCAATAATCTTAACCTGTTCGAGTATTTCTTCACCCTTGTCGATTCTGGCAACGATTGTATTATCAAATCTTCTGTAATCCATAATCGGTCATACCTTCATATTTTAATCAAGGAAGTCTTTGAGCTTCTTGCTTCTGCTCGGATGGCGAAGCTTTCTGAGTGCCTTAGCCTCTATCTGGCGGATACGCTCTCTGGTAACATCAAATTCCTTACCAACCTCTTCAAGAGTGTGCGGATGTCCGCCTTCAAGGCCAAAGCGGAGCTTCAAGACCTTAGCTTCACGAGGAGTAAGACTTTTGAGAACATCGTCAAGCTGCTCTTTAAGAAGCATAATAGAAGCAACATCGGCCGGGGCGGGAGCGTCGTCATCAGGAATGAAATCTCCGAGATGGCTGTCCTCCTCCTCACCTATTGGGGTTTCAAGAGATACAGGCTCCTGAGCAACTCGCAGAATCTCGCGTACCTTTGAAACGGGCATATTCAACTCGCTTGCTATCTCCTCAGCGCTCGGATCGTGTCCGTTCTTATGAAGCAACTGGCTGTTTGTCTTTTTAACCTTGTTGATAGTTTCAACCATATGAACCGGAATTCGTATAGTTCTCGCCTGATCGGCAATCGCTCTCGTAATAGCCTGACGAATCCACCATGTTGCATAAGTTGAGAACTTAAAGCCCTTAGTATAATCGAACTTATCAACCGCTTTTATGAGTCCGAGATTTCCCTCCTGAATCAAGTCGAGGAAGTGCATACCTCTGCCGACATATCGCTTCGCTATGGAAACCACAAGCCTGAGGTTAGCTTCGGCAAGGCGTTTTTTCGCGCTCTCATCATTATCGCTTATGCGTATAGCAAGCTCTATCTCCTCCTCAGGAGTAAGAAGCGGTATGCGTCCGATTTCTTTAAGATAAACTTTTACGGGATCGTCTGTACCCTGAGCCGTGTCGTCGATATCCTCGGTAGAGAACTCGGCGGTTTTGGGCATATCCATATCAAAATCGACTTTATCAAGGTCTATATCTCCGAAATCGTCGATAAGCTCTATATTCTGATTTTCAATCGTTTCATAGAATTTATCAAGTTCCTCAATATCAAGATCAAGCTCAACAATAAGCTGGTCTATCTCCTGAGTTGTAAGCTTGCCGGTAGTCTTACCTTTTTCAAGCAAAGCTTTGAGAGCCGCCTGCTTTTTGTCAACGGTTGTATTGTTTTCCATAAAAAAACTCCTTTATTTAACAATCCTGAATAATCAGCTTTTTTTAAACGCTTTCAGGAAATCTTCGTCACTCATTTCGGACGGTTTGACTTCCTGAATATGCGATTTTTCCTCTGTCAAAACCTTTATGCAATCATCGCACTCGGCAATAGTATTACTGACCGTATCGCCGGACGACGAAAACATCGCAATTCTTCCCATTTCCTCAGGGGTAAAATCAGAAGAAAGCGCAGTTAATTCGATGCTGTTTCCGGCTTCGAGTCTTTCGCTCAATACGCCGTAAACCTTGCGGTTAAAATCCGTTATAAATAAATCTGCACTCAATCTGTCTCTGAGCTTGGTATAGAAATCCGGATTATGCATTATCAGTTTAATCAGCGCTTCTTCGGCTTTTGCCGCGCGCAAATGCTTCTGCCTGTCCGGATTCAATTCGTCCTTAGGGTAAGCCGTCCTACGCATAATCTCGTTAAACTGCTCTTTTTCAGCCGCGTTTTCTTTCCTCCTCGACGAGCGTTTAATCTCGCTGAGTATAGCGTCCTTGCCGACAGAAAGTTCAGAAGCAAGCTTAGACGCATAGGCGTCCTGAACGATCGGATTGCCTGTCGAAAGTATATCCGCAACAGCGGTAAGAAATTTAGTTTTACCGTCAATCGTCGTCAGGTCATACTTATCCCGCTCACGCAAGATGCTGTATTCGATATCATTTGCCGCTCCGTCGAGAATTTGCTGAAATTTCTCTCTGCCGTAGGTTCTTATAATCTCGTCCGGATCTTTACCGCCGCTTATTTTCAGAACCCGTATCTTAACTCCCGTCCCGGAAAAAATGCTTATAGCTCGTCTCGTGGCTTTCTGACCTGCTTCATCCGAATCGTAGGACAGTATAACCTCCTGAGCATACCTTGCAATAAGCCTTGCCTGCTCCTGCGTAAGAGCTGTTCCGAGGCAGGCAACGGAATTTGTAAATCCGGCCTGATGCAAGGCGATAACATCCATATATCCCTCGGCTATTATCAGACTTTTAGGATTCCCGTTTTTTGCAAAATTAAGCGCAAAAACGCCGTTGCTTTTTTTATAAACAAGCGTGTCCGAAGTATTGACATATTTCGGCTTGGAATCATCGAGAACTCTGCCGCCGAAAGCAATCACATTGCCTCTAAGGTCAATTATCGGAATCATCGCTCTGTTTTTGAAATTATCGTAATAATGGACTTTTCCGTTTTTTTCGCTCTTTCTGACAAGGTTAGCGTCATAAAGCTCCTGATTGGTAAATCCTTTTGAACGCATATACTTTATCAGTCCGTCCCATGAATCGGGAGCGTATCCGAGTCCGAAATGAGTTATTGTCTTTGCCGTCAGTCCCCTACCTCGGAAATAATCAAGTCCGATTTTCCCCTCTTGGGACATAAGACAATTATGAAAAAATCGCGCAGCTTCACGGTTTGCGGCAAGTATTCGCTGCCTCTGTCTTGATATTGTATCGTCATAACCGTCCTCAGGCATCTTCATTCCTGCCTTGTCCGCAAGGAATTTCACCGCTTCTACAAAATCAAGATTTTCAATTTTTCTGATAAAAGTTATTATTTCTCCGCCTGCACCGCAGCCAAAGCAATAGAATGATTGCGTATCCTTATAAACGGTAAAGGAGGGTGTTTTCTCATTGTGAAAAGGACAAAGCCCTTTCATAGTTCTGCCCCTGCCGGAAAGATTAACATACGGTGCTATCACAGTTTCTATATCAAGCCTTGAATGTAATTCTTCAAGGAATTCTTCACTGATTGCCATAAAAAACGCCCTGAGATACAGAAGCTCTGCGCCGTATCTTTCCTTTCATTAGATTTTACTTGCCTTAATTAAAACATCCACGCTCTCGGTATAAAGAGCTTTTCAAATATATGAACGGCATATCGGTCGGTCATACCCGCAATGTAATCGCAGGCCGCCGTTTCTACGCCCTCTTTTTCTCTGATTGATTTATATTCCGGCGGCATTTCGTCGGGATTTGACAGGAAATGTTCGTACAACCACTTAATCATCTCAATGGCTCTTGTTTCCTCACCCTTGCATACCGGATTTGTATAAACATGTTCAAACATAAAGCTGTGAAGCTCGGCAAACGGCTGAGCACAGTCCTCACCGAGTATAATATCGTCTGAACTGTTATGTACCGCGGACAATACCAGCGTATTTATCCGCTGCGACTTATCATAACCCAACGAGTCGCGTATATCCGCAGGGATATCTTCCTCTTTCATAACGCCTGCGTGAACTGCGTCGTCTATGTCATGATTTATGTATGCTATCCTGTCGGCAAGTCTGACAATTCTTCCTTCAAGAGTAAATGCCTCCTCGCCGCAGGTATGCCTGACTATACCGTTGCGAACTTCCTCTGTAAGGTTAAGTCCTCTACCGTCTTTCTCAATGACATCAACCACTCTCAGGCTCTGTTCATAGTGTCGGAAACCGCCGTCACAAACGCTGTTAAGAGCGCGTTCGCCGGCATGACCGAACGGCGTATGACCGAGATCATGACCGAGCGCGATGGCTTCCGTCAGATTTTCATTCAACCGCAACGCCGTCGAAATCGTCCGTGCAATCTGAGCGACTTCAAGCGTATGAGTCAGACGGGTACGGTAATAATCCCCTCTCGGTGAGAGGAAAACCTGAGTTTTATGCTTCAAGCGGCGAAAAGAACCCGAATGAATTATTCTGTCTCTGTCGCGCTGGTAACAGGTTCTGATTTCGTCCTCGTCCTCCGCGCGAAGTCTGCCTCTGCTCGAATCGCTGAACGAGGCTTTGGGAGAAAATATTAAATGTTCGTTTTCGCAAATTGTATCGCGTATCGTCTTTTCCACAGTCCAACCCCGTTCCTATTTTGATCTTCTATTTATAATATACGCCGAAAAGCTGCAATTTCCTTTAAATTTTTAAAAATTTTTCGCCTATTTCTTCGCATTTATACTTTCCGAAGCTCATATCAACAAGTTTTGCGTCAAAAGACGGAAAAACATCGACAGGCATTATAAAATCAACGGTAACATTATCGGCAAACTGAGAGTCAACAACCGAACCGCCCGACTCAGGTATGAGCGAATTCAGTCTGCCGTAAAAATTATAGTCGCATATGACCCTGAGAACCTTGCAAAGTCGCATGGTAATTATATTTCCGGCGTCAACGGCAATTTTTGCCGTGTGAGAATACGCTCGCACAAGTCCGCCGCCTCCGAGGAGGATTCCTCCGAAATATCTTGTCGCAACGACTACGCAATCGGTAAGCTTCTCTTTTTTAAGCACATCGAGCACAGGGATACCTGCCGTACCCTGCGGCTCTCCGTCGTCGGAGTACCTTTGAGTCTGACCGTCCCTTAATATGTAAGCATAGACATTATGCGTTGCGTCCCAATGCTTCGACTTAATTTTATTTATAAAATCAACCGCTTCCTGAGCGGTAGTAACAGGCTTTACATAACCTATGAAGCGTGAACGCTTCTCTATGAATTCATCGCAGGATTCTTTTTCAACAGTTCTATATTCCAAATAATCACCGCCTAAAAAATTCGGCGGTGCAAATCAACTGCACCGCCCGGTTTTCAGCAATTATTTATTCGCCAAGTTAAGACGCTTGTTGAAGCGGTCTACTCGTCCGCCCGTATCAACGAGCTTCTGCTTTCCTGTAAAGAACGGATGACATTTAGAGCAAATATCAACACGCAGATTCTCCTTAGTAGAACGGGTTACAATCTCATTACCGCAAGCGCAGCGGATTGTTGTAGTCTCGTACTTGGGATGGATTCCTTCCTTCATAGTATTGTCACCTCTTTCGATATATTCACGCAGAAGCTATTTTAACACATAAATATATAAAATGCAACTGTTTTTGAAATTTTTTTGCTTTTGCTCCGAAAATTTTTACAGCTTTACATATTCTCCCGTTTCAAAAGAATAAATAAGCGTTTCTCTGACTTTCATTCCGGTACATTCGGATAAGGCTCTCTCGTAAAGATGAAGCTGCACCGAATATTTGTCTTTCAGCTCCTCTGCGGAGCTTACCCGATCGGTTTTGTAGTCAACTATGGTAAACTCGCCGCCTTCTGAAAAGGCGCAGTCAACATATCCCTGAATTATCACAAGCTCCCTGCCGGCCTCATCGGATAGTCCGGCATAAAGCTCACCGGCAGGTATGCCTATCGTGACCTTTTCCTCGCGAAGGAGCGTATCCGATTTTTTAATGCGCTCCGCAAGCTCGCTCTTAAAGAATCTTTCCAACTTCGGCACATCAAGGATTTTAGCTTCCGACTCCGTAAGGCGATTCTCAGAAAGCATTATTTTTATCTGCTCTTCAACTCCCGCGTCTGAGCCGTAATCGTAAAACTCCATAAATTTATGAGTAGCCGTACCTCTGTTAGCAGGCGTCATTCCCGATTTTGACAGAAATCTCGGCTTAGCCGAAGCAAAATATTTTGTGCTAAACGAACCCGATTCAAAATCCGACGGAGCACTCTTTGCGGCTATTCCCGACAAATCCCCGTAAGGATATTTATACGATATCCGTTCTCTGATAATTTCCGACAGACTATCGTCGGAGCAAATTACTTCTGATTTACTCTCCGATTCTTCGGTCTCGGCGATGTACTTATCGTCAAAAATCACTTCAAGCCTTTCACAAGAAGACAAAGCTATTTCCTCTCCGATTCCCGCCTTAACGCGCATATTAACCGAATCGGGGTGGCGCAAAAAAGCAAGCCACAACCATTCTGCCATAGATTTTCTGCTTTTTATAAGATATGCAGGCAGTTCCTTGCCGGCTTCTATACCCGACGCAAGCTCCGACAGCTTCTTATCAGGATTATCGCACCTTGTAATGCAAACAAGTTGTTCCTTGGCTCTTGTCAAAGCAACATAAAGAATTCGCAGTTCCTCGGAAAGCGATGAATTATTCTCGGCAATGTCAATCGCCTTTTTGCCTACGGTAGTATATCTGCGCTTTAAGCGATTGTCCTTGATATCAAAACAAATTCCGTAATCGGGGTGGAATGAAAACGGTTTTATATTCCTGTTAAACTTTGCGCTCAGGTCTGCAACTATACATACAGGAAATTCAAGTCCCTTGCTTTTATGTATAGTCATTATCCGCACCACATCTGCGCTGTCGGAAGCCGCCGAAGCACTTTCGAGATCTCCGTCCTGCTTTTGAATTCGGTCGATAAACCTTATAAATCCCGACAGTCCTCTGCGCCCCGAACTCTCGTATTTCTCGGCAAAATCCGTAAGCACATTCAGATTTGAAATACGAGCGTCGCCGTTTTTCATCGCAGACACTATCGCTCTGTAACCTGTTTCATCGTAAACCTCACGAATAAAATCAGCACAGGACAGCGTCGATGACATCATACGAAGCTTGTCAAGCTTATCAAGAAACGCCTGTGACTTCTTATCTCCGTTTTTTGCAAAATTCACAACGCAATGGTAAATAGGCGCTTTTCGCTCCGCTATTCTCATTTTTGCAAGCTCGTCCGCGGTAAAGCCGAACATCGGTGAAAACATAACCGACAAAAGAGGTATATCCTGAATCGGATTATCTATAATTCTCATCAGATTTACGGCGGTTGAAACCTCTGCGGAGGCAAAAAATCCCGTACTTTCCGAAACATAAGACGGTATGTTCATATCCGTCAACGCCTGAGCGTAGGTTTGAGCTTTGCCGTTGCTTACCGAGCGAAGCAAAATACAAAAATCGCCGTAGGAAGCGTCTCTTGTGCCGTGCTTATCCGTAATCTGCATTTTGCCGTCAATCGCCTTTTTAATAAGACCGGCAACATATTCGGCTTCGTCGGTTCTTGTCACCCTATCGTCACCGCTTAAAATATGAAGCTGAGTTTGAGCAAAGTCACATTCGGGATAGTTCGCCGCCGCCCTCAGCGCCTCGCTCTCACCGTAATCAACTCCACCCGTTTCCTCTCTCATAAGCTGACTGAAAACAAAATTTATGTTCTCGGTCACTCCTTTACGGCTTCTGAAATTTCTGTCGAGAGTAATTTTAGCAGGATAATTGCCGTCTGTATAATCTTCGAGCGAATTTCTCTTTTTAAGGAATATTTCCGGCATCGCCTGCCTAAAACGATAAATGCTCTGTTTTACATCGCCAACGGTAAAAAGATTTTCGCCGTTTTTTGAAACCGCCGTAAACAGCATATTTTGTATCTCATTTATATCCTGATACTCGTCAACGAGGATTTCTTCAAACTGCTCTGAAATTTCCTCCGCAAGCTTGGTTTTAACAGGTTCACCGTTTTCGTGTTTTATCAGCAATTTAAGCGCAAAATGCGTTATATCCGAAAAATCCATACCATCAGCCTGCCGCTTGATACTGTCAAAATTGCTTTTAAACAGCTTGACCGCATAAACAAGCTTCTCCGCAATCGGCTTTAATAGCTTCATATCCTCGTCATTTTCGCTTTGTGAAGCGCAAAAAAGCTTTGATATAGTGCCGATAGCGTCAGAAATCAGCTTTTTCTTTTCTTTGATATAATCCGCGATTTCACTTGTATATCCCTTGGGAAGTCTGCCGAGATTCGGGAGCTTTGCAGAAGCGAAATCCCTGCAAATTTCATCCCAGCTTTTTTCACATATTGAAGCTTTCAATCCGTCCAAAACCTCGGAAATACCCCTGACGCACGGGCCGTATTTTTCAAATACGACATCGTCCTGTGCGGCGGCGGCAAGCATTTTATCGGCAATATTCCTATAATATTCGACAGCTTGACCGGCTTCGTTTAAAATAAGTCTGCCCCATCTGCTCTCGCTGAGCCGCCCGTCGAAATAATATTCATCCAAAAGGCTGTCGAGCCATTTTTCGGGAAGTGCAAAAGCAGTTGAGTTTCGATAAAGCTCCTTTATAAGCTCACCGAGCGCCGAATCGTCCGCACCGTTTACAAGCAAATCCGCAAGGGCGGTAAAAGAAGCGTCCTTTTCGCTGTAAAGCTCGTTAAGCGTTTTTTCAAGCGCGTCATTCTCCATAATTTTCAGTTCTGCGCCCTCAATCAGCTTGCAGTCGGGCGAGATATTCAGATCGTGGAAATTATCGCGTACAAGCTCACCGCAAAAGCTGTCTATTGTGCTGATTTTTGCAAACGGAAGCAGCGAAAGCTGTCGTCTTAAATAAACGCTGCCCGGATTTTCGGCAGATTTTTCACTCAACGCACGGTAAATTCTCTCGCGCATTTCGTGGGTGGCCGATCTTGTAAATGTTACTATCAGAAGCCTGTCGGCAGGACAAGGCTTATTCTCGTCGGAGAGCCGTCTTATAACGCGCTCGACAAGCACCGCAGTTTTACCCGAACCGGCGGCCGCAGAAACAAGTATTGTGCCGTCGCGCGACTCGATTGCTTTTTTCTGTTCACTTGTCCACTCAGGCATCTTCCTCACCTCCGAGCAAATTAAGACTGTCCTTATGACTCAGGTATTCTATCTCTCTGACCGGCGTATCCTCGTCGGAGCAGCAGACATCTGAATAATCGCAGAATTCACAAACATTTTTATATGCGCTGACCGATTTATCGCTGTGTGCAGGCATTACCGGGATTTTGCCGTCGTGCAAGCTCATCGCCATATCCGACAGAATTTTCTCAACCCGCTTCATAAGCAATCCCATTTGACCGATAGTAATAAGCGTGCCGCTGTTCTCGCCGCTTTTTGTGATTTTAGCAGGTACAAATCTGCCGTTGTGATCGGAATCCATCGCATATATAACTCTCGAATCGTTAAGCACCATACCGCTCATTTTGACCGACTTCAATTTTTCCGAGTTTATTTCTTCCTCGCTTCCGTCACGCTCGGTCGTTACCACGGGAGCTTTTACCGGCATATAAAGAACTCCTGCCGGAACAATATCTTTGCTGTCTCTGAATCCGTTTTTCCATATAGCAAAAAGATAAATCAACATCTGCATATTAAGCCCGCTGAAAACCTCGCTGAGGTCAAAATTTTTGCCGCCCGATTTATAATCTATTACCCGTACAAAGGTTTGTTCTCCGCTCTGCATGGTATCAACTCTGTCAACGGAACCTTTAATTTTCAATATTCCTCCGTCCGGGAGAGGAATTTCATAGCAACCTACTTCGCCGTCAACATCTATCTTTAATTCAAATGCCGTCGGTACAAATTCACATACCGAGAACTCTGCAACAAGCCGGTCAACCACCTCGCAGGCTATCACTCCGAGCTGATTGAAAAGATAACCAAACCGCTCACCCAGACTTTCCGCCGCTCCGAGATTCTCTTCAAAATACTGCACAAGCGTTTCCTGAATATGCTTATCGCGCTCAGCCTTTTCCATTTTGCAAAGTCCGTCGCTGCCGTAAGCAGAAATAAGTCTTTCAAGTATGAAGTGCAACGCCGTACCCTTTTGCATAGGATCAAGCTCTGCGGATTTTCTCGGCTTCGCATTAAGTCCGTACATACAGAAATATTCAAACGGACATTTATGGTAAACCTCCGTTCTGGAAGCCGACATATACATATTCATTCCGAAAAGCTCTTTCGCCGTATCCTTATCTTTTATTGAAAAATCATCATTCTTGACCGCTCTCCTAAGAGCTTTCAGCTTATCGGCGTATTCAGGTTCAGCCGTGAAATATTTTTGCAGCGCTTCGCAAATATCTCCGCCGTTCCTGATTTTTTTTGCAAGAAGCTCAAATGCAGGAGCTTCGCCCTCAATCTTATCAATATCGGGAATACATATCGTATCGACTTCTTTTGCGTTAGGGAATATTCTTCTTACCTGCGTAACAAGCTCCGACTCTGACATTTCTTCTCCCGAAACGCCCTTTCTTGAATAAGTCAAATATACCCTCTCCGAAGCACAGCAAAGCGTACTGTAAGCAATAAACCGTTCTTCGGCAAGTTTCATTTCAAGGCTGTCGTCGATATTCAAATCATAATCCGCAAGTATTTTCCTCTCATTGTCGGTCAATATATCGTTTGACTTAGGTATCATCGGGAAAAGTCCGTCGTTGACGCCCACCGCAAATACAATCTTAGGCGCGCTTGTTTTGACTCGGTCTGCGCTTCCGATCATTATTTCATCAAGTCCCTGCGGCAAAGTTCCTACCGTATATGTAGAAACTATCAGATTTAAAAGCTCGCTGAAACGCGCAGGCGTCATTCTGACTTCCGCAAGAGCGAATGCAATTCTGTCGAGCATATCGACGGCAAGCTCCCATATTCTGTTCTGTTCACAAGCAAGCTGATTTTCTCCTCTGCCGTCAAAATTCACGGCAAGCTCCATAAGATGCTGAGGAACATTCATATCCGTTAACAGGCTGAATATTTCCTGAGCCGCTTTCAAACCGTCAATTTCCCTGAAATTATCCCTGAACCGCGCCAACCGTGCGATTGCTTTGACGCGAATTTCGTTTATTTCCGCCAGCTTTTGAGCAGAGGAATCCGTCATTTTTGCTCCGAGTCCGTCAGGATGGCCCACCCATTCTTCAAGCCATCGTCCTGAGTTTATGTTCCACATGAGCGCATAATTTTCAAGCGCCGATATTTCGTCAATCGTAAGGTCGGTAAGTCCTGTTTTCAGAATCCGCATAACAGAATCCACCGAAAATCCTCTTGCAGCAATATCAACCGCACTGCAAATGAACTCCATTAGCGGATGATAAGCCACGCTCTGCCTCTTGTCTTCAAATACGGGAACTCCGTATTTTTTCAGGCAAGCGCGAATCTGCCTTGAATAATTTTCTTCGCTTCTGCTGATTATAGCGATATCCCGGCATCTCATATTTTCTGTTCTGAGCAGATTTTTAACCGTACAGGCGACATAATCGCACTCAGCCTCAAAATTTTCTGCCGAGCAAATAACAATATTTTCGGTTTTTTCATCATAAGCAGCCGAATTGTCCGAATACAGAGCGCTTTCGAGCGTTTTAAGTTCCTCGTTTTTGAACCGTTGGTTATCAAAATTCGATATATATTCATACGGCGCTATCTTGATATCATTTTTTCGTGCAAGCGAAACAACCCTGTGCAGAGTCCGTCTTGTGTGTGCAAAAGCGTCAAAATCATTTTCGCCGTCGCTTCTGTCAAGACATAGCGAAATATACGCTTCGTCCGCCTGGCGAACAATAAGTTCAAGCACATTCAATTCCTGCTGAGTAAATCCTCTGAAACCGTCGAAAAAAACCGTTTTTCCGCTAAACTCATCGTGCTCTTTAAGCACATTACAAAGTTTTTCCGGTGCGCTTTCGTCATCAAAATAGCTCTGTGAAACTATTGCCGAATACGCTTCCTCGACGATTGCGGCCTCTTTAAGTTTGGACTGCAAAACAGATTCATTCAAAAGATCCGCTGTTTCTCTCAGCTTTTCAGAGCTTATCGAAGCCTGCCTAAGCTCCTTTACAAGTTTCAGCATACGCTTGACGAGCGAGGCGCTGTTTTTGTGCCTGCCGTATATTTCAAGCTTATCTCCGACCTGTTCAAGTGCAAGGCTCATGAGCATAACTCTCGTCGAATCATCAAGACTTGTCTTTGAATTAAGTCCGTATTTTTTCAGAATATTCCTCGCCATAAACGAGAAGCTGACAACCTCAACCATATGTGCCTTGCGCGCGCCGAGAAGCTCAACCATATTTTTTTCGGTATAAAACGAATACTGCTCCGGTACTATAAAAACGGCAGACTTCCCGCTGTCCGTAAGCTCTTTTAACTTACGGTGCATTGCGGTTGTTTTGCCGGCGCCTAACCTGCCGAGAATAAAATGCAACATCACAGACCTCCGAAAAATTGATATATAAATTATAGCCTAAACAAAGCTTTTTTGCAACTGTCGCATATTGCAATAAACGAGCCGTAATGCTATAATATTCCCATAATAAGAAACGAGGTTAACTTTATGCAAAAGTATGATTACATAGACGCGGCAAATAAAGCGACGCCGTCTGAAAATCAGCTTGAATTTATGAATACCGAATTCATCGCCTTTGTTCACTACGGAATGAACACCTTTGTAAATACAGAATGGGGTACGGGACGGGAACCCGAAAAATACTTCAATCCCGCAGAATTTTCCGCAAAGCAATGGGTATCTGTAATCAAGTCCACAGGTATAAAAGGACTGATTCTGACCTGCAAATATTCAGACGGATTTTGCCTTTGGCCGAGCAAATATACCTCGCACAGCGTTAAAAATTCGCCGTGGCTTGACGGAAAGGGCGATATGGTAAAGGAAGTTGCCGATGAATGTCACGCTCAGGGTATAAAATTCGGCGTTTCCGTTTCTCTCTATGATATGCACGAATCGAGCTTCGGCAGTGATAAATACAACGATTTCTTTGTAAATCAGCTCACAGAGCTTTGCACTCAGTACGGCGAGCTTTTCTGCGTTTGGTTTGAGCGCGACGAAAGCGGAAAACAAAACTACGATTTAAACCGCTACGCAGAAACCGTTCGTAAGTATCAGCCGAAAGCCGTAATCGGCAACTGCGGCGGCGATATCCGCTGGTGCGGCAATCATATAGCGCACGGCAGAAGCTCCGAGTGGAGCGTAGTACCTAAAAAGCTTCTCTCTGCCAACTCGCAGGCTCTTGTCGAACCCGATCTCGGAAGCAGAAAAAAGATAAAGAAAGAAAAGGAACTTGTATTCTATCCTAATGTAATGGATGTTTCTCTGCGCCCCGGCTGGTTTTTCCATGACAGCGACAATATAGAAATAAAAAATCTCTCCGATGTGCTGATGGCATATTTTGCTTCAATCGGAAATAACGGTACTCTGCTGCTCGGAATAGCGCCGTCACACAGCGGAAAAATCGAAAAGGCCGATGAAGAACATCTTTTCATTTTGTCAAGACAGCTCGATATTGAATTTGGTAACGATTTTACTGCCAACTGCAAATTTGAAGCTTCAAACAGGAGTGACGACTTGCATAGTGAAAGATTTATAAATTCGGGAGCGTCTTATTACCGAACCCAGGACAATCCGAGTAAAACAGAAATAACCGTTGATATGGGCGAAATACGGCTTATCAACAAGGTTGTTCTGTCCGAACATATCGAAACAGGTCAGCAAATAGAAAAATTTACTCTGTACCGTTATTACAACAAAAAATGGAGAAAAATTTACAAAGGTACAACAATCGGAAGAAAAAAAATATGTTCTCTGCATCCGTTAGAAGCCAGAAGAATTAAACTTGTTATTGAAAAGACAAGAAATTTTGCAACAATTTCGGACTTCAAAATATATTGATTTTGTGCAAAATGGCAGCCGCATTTTTGAGTCGAAGCGGCTGCCGTTATTTTATTTATGCATTATACACGATAATTAGCAGTTTTAAAAAAGTAATATGTGTATATTTTGCATATTACAATTTTTACCTATTAGTTATATTGCACAGAACAAATAAAATTTCTTTGTATATTTTGCTTGACAAATGAATATAATGGTGATATAATCAAGCTACAAAATATGAAAGGAATGATTTATATGTCAGTAAGAAATTTCTATTATGAAGCTGAGGAGAACCTCTTAAAAGAAATTAAGAGAGATAGACGATTTTCATTCCGCACCATTATCAAGCTTTTCACAGCCGGCGCTATCGCCAAGAAGCTTTAATGGTGGGAGAGCCTGTCGGCTCCAAAGCTAAAACAAGGGAAGTAAAACCCCATAATCATAACCCGTTTCGGCGGGGAATTAAAAAACAATACGGGTTACCGTATTCAGATTTATAAACTGTTTTCGCCCTAAGCATATATTGCAAAGGGCGAATTTTTTTAAAAGAGAAAACAGGTCGATAATAAACAAAAGCTATAATTTACAAACATTAAGTATTTTTGTTTCGTAAATTATAGCTTTATTATATTTTATTTTCGCTCTGCGTTAAGCACCGAAATTCTGTTTTACATTATTTGCTTTTAACAACGCGGTAAGGATTGGCGGCATGATGAGCATGAATCTGCTCGGTCAGGTCGAGAAGTATATCAACGCTCTTTTCAAGCGTATTCATATCAAGCGTTTCGTACTTATCGTTATAAGTGTGATAATAATCGGTTACCGTAGGATTCTGTGCGGCAAAGGTTATCGTTTTATAGCCTGCCCTACAAATCGGTGTACTGTCGCATCCGCCAACCGGATTCTCAATAACATCAGCCTTAATGCCTGCATTTTCAATAGCTTTTTTCAGCATATCGCGCATATCCGCGTCGAATTTACTTGACAGCCATGTATCGCCCTTAACGACATTGAAGTGGTCATAGTCACGCAACGAATCAAGATTAACAAAATACGGATCTATAAGCAATTCGCTGTCACCGGCATGAGCTTTCATAAAAGCTTCGGAACCTTTGAGTCCGGCTTCCTCTGCGCCAAGAGCGGCAACAATTATGCGGCAGTTATCGGGAAGCTTATCAGGATTTTCCTTAAAATATCTTCCGAGATAAATTGACATTCCTACGCCGGTCAGATTATCCATAGCGCCCGGTGAAGCTTGCTTTTTGTCATGTGTAAGGTATATACAAAGAGAATATATACCGGGAATAAACAAAAGCGGTACAAATGTCAGGAAAATATAAAGCGGAGTCGGTATATCATAGTGGAAAACGCTTGTCATTCCAACAGCGAGCCTTATAATAGAGCCTATAATTATAGCTACAACGCCGACAACGCCGTAAACGGTGCGCAAGATCATTGTTTTAGGATTTTTTACCGCCATTTTCCACAGCCAACTGCTGTCGGTATGACCGCTGAAAACTATTGTATGGTCAATTTTGCCTTTACCGTCAATAACGGTGTATGTATTGTTGCTCTGCTCTTTTTTGAAGAAGCAATCGAACCAGCCTTTATAAAGGAATACCTGTACTACCGCGAAAATAAGCGTAAGCGCAGAAACAACAAGTGAAGCTATCGGGTGAATATAATAAAGCGCAAGCGCGACAAATCCCGCAATTCCAAGATAAGGAATAGCGCCGATGCTTGCCCTCGGTGACATTGTAAAAGGTTCGGTAACAACCTTTTCACCGATTTGCTCCTCCATATAATCCGCGATGTCCTTTTGTGCGGCGCGCTCCTCCTCGCTGCCGGGAAGTCTCGGTCCGTGAGCGTCAATAATTTTTTTGATAAAGTCAAATATTATCTGTGCCGCCTGCTTTGATGTTGTCATAGCAATACCTCCGTTAACAATGATTATGTAATAAAATATATCACATTCATAGCCGTCGGTCAAGAAAAAATCAATAGTATCTCATTACGGCGACAACTTTTCCGAGGATACAGCACTCATCAACGATAATCGGCTCATAAGTATCATTCTCCGGCTGCAATCGGTAATGTCCGTTTTCCTTGTAAAAAGTCTTACAGGTAGCTTCATCGTCTATCATAGCGATAACTATTTCTCCATTACGGGCATAAGGAGTTTTTTCTGCGATTACAAGGTCGCCGTCAAGGATTCCCGCCTGAATCATACTTTCGCCGCGAATGTGAAGCGCAAATAGCGGTTTATCCCGCGAAACGCTGCCTGTATATGGGAAATATCCCTCTATTTGCTCAACAGCAAGTATCGGCGCACCGGCGGTAACTGTACCGAGAATTGGAACCTGTGTAACATTATCCGACTGACCTACAATACGAATCGAACGCTTTAACAGCGGATCTCTCTGTATATATCCTGCCGCTTCCAACGCGTCAAGATTCGACTGCACCGAGGAGGTGGATCTCAAACCAACTGCGGCTCCTATTTCACGCACCGAAGGAGGTACTCCGTCCGTGCTTCTCTCTACCAAAAACTCATATATTCTGCGCTGTGTATCGTTAATCTGCAATCCAATACCCCATTTCATAGTATCTTTGGGAGTATTATAGCACAAATGTTCACGGATTGCAAACATTTGTTTGCTAATTCTCAAAAATTTTTTAATTTATACAAAAAGCGAACCTGTGCTTATTGCATTTTGCACAAGTTCGCCTTAATTTACTATTTAATCTGACTGTTAATAAGATATGTAAGCTTATCGGAAAAAGCTTTATCCTGCTCTTCGGTGCGCTTTGACGGGCCTTTAAGCCGTCCTCCTGAATTGCGTATTTTTTTTGAAACATATCTTGAATACAGAAGTCCGTCTATATTCTTGTCGGTATAAACCATTCCGTTCTGACTTATCGGCACAGCGCCCTTTGCAAGACACATCGCCGCAAGTCCGTAATCCTGAGTTACGGCAATATCTCCGGATCGGATAAGATTGACAAGTTTGAAATCAACGCTGTCCGCTCCTTTTTCGACAACTACCGTCCGAGCGGAGTCGAAGCTGAATTCGTGAGAAGTATCGCATAGCACAATACATTCTATTCCGAATTTTTTTGCCGTATCTACTGCGATTTTTACAACAGGGCAACCGTCCGCGTCAATAAGAATACGCATATTAAAGAGCTGAAACGATTTCCTTGGTATCTCTTGCTATCATAAGCTCCTCATTGGTGCAGATAACATATACCTTTACCTTTGAATCGGGAGTTGAAATTTCGCCTTCAAGTCCCTTTCTGTACTTATTGTTAACATCATAGTTAATCTTAACGCCCATAAATTCAAGCTTATCACAAACTCTGTCTCTGTACTGGGGATTATTCTCACCGATACCGCCTGTGAATACTATCGCGTCAAGTCCGCCCATTGCCGCCGCAAAGCCGCCTATGTACTTTGTGAGTTGGTGGCAAAGCATAGACTCAACAAGCTTAGCCTTGGGATCTCCCTCTTTGGCTCTGCTCTCGATAGTTCTGTTGTCACTTGTTCCGGTAAGACCGAGCATACCTGATTTTTTATTCATAACCTTATCAATTTCATCGGGAGTAAGGTTTTCTTTCTTCATAATAATCGGAACGATAGCAGGATCAATAGATCCGCAGCGAGTACCCATCATTATTCCTTCAAGGGGAGTCACGCCCATTGTTGTGTCGAAGCATTTACCGTCAACGACCGCAGAAATCGAAGAACCGTTGCCGAGGTGACAGGTAACGATTTTGCTGTGTTCCGGATTGCCGAGAAGCTCGTTTGCTTTCATACTTACAAAGCGGTGAGATGTTCCGTGGAAACCGTAACGGCGGATACCGTACTTCTCGTAATATTCATGCGGCAGAGCATACATATACGCGTAGTCAGGCATGGTCTGGTGGAAACCTGTATCAAATACGGCAACCTGCGGAACGCCTTTCATAATCTCCTGGCAGGCTTTTATGCCGGTAAGGTTTGCCGGATTGTGAAGCGGGCCCCATTCAAAGCACTCTTTGATAGCTTCCTCAACAGCATCGTCAACAAGTACGGAACCGCTGAACTTCTCTGCGCCGTGGAGAACTCTGTGACCTACTGCGTCAATCTCGTCCATTGATTTGATAACGCCGTTCTCCTCGCTCGTCAAAGCGTTTATAACGACCTTGATAGCTGTTTCATGATCCGGCATATCAATCGGCTTATCTTTGATATTTTTGCTTTCATCAGACGGTACCTTGTGTGTGAATGTACTGTCCGTTCCTATCTGCTCGCAAATACCCTTTGCAAGCACCGTTTCGTTTTCCATATCAATAAGCTGATATTTGAGTGATGAACTTCCTGCGTTTATTACGAGAATTTTCAAAATATTTCCCTCCGAAATCTTGTAACATTTGGTAATATATTATATTATAATCATATACAAATTATTTTTCAAGTTAATTTTACAAATTAGGAGCATATGTTTGAATAAATTTCTGTCTTCAAACAATATATAACAATATACAAATGCATATTTGGTTATTTCGTGCCTGAATCAAGAAAGGTATGGTCATACGATGAAAATTGCCGGCATAATTTCAGAATACAATCCGTTACACAACGGACACAAGTATCAGATTGAAAAGACAAAGGAATTAACGGGAGCTACTCACATCATTGCGGTGATGAGTTCAAATTATGTTCAAAGGGGCGAAACTGCGCTTATATCAAAATGGGCGCGCGCTCAAATGGCTGTCGAAGGAGGAGTTGACCTCGTTGTAGAGCTTCCGACTCTTTGGAGTTCCTCCTATGCTCAAAGATTTGCGCTCGCAGGAGTGGAACTGATGAATTCGCTCGGCTGCGTCGATATGATAAGCTTCGGAAGCGAATCCGGCAATATAGACGAGCTTATCGCCTGCCGTGAAGCATTAAAAAGCGAAGCTGTTGAAGAAAGAATAAAGGAAAATCTTGAAATCGGTTTAGGTTACGCTTCGGCAAGAGCGGAAGCTATCGGAACTGTTTACGGCAACAGATTTTTTGATATTCTCAGCGGTGCGAACAACACTCTCGGCATTGAATATCTTAACGCTCTCGAAAAGACAGATTCAAAAATTCAGCCGTTCACTATTACGAGAACGGGAGCTGCTCACGACTCTGTAATAAGAAGTGAAAACTTCGCAAGCGCGTCCGAGATACGCAGAATGATGATTGCCGACGAAAAGGATTGGCAAAGGTATGTTCCCCAGTCCACCGTAGAAATTTACAGGTGCGAATGTGAAAAGAATCTCGCGCCGTGCCTTATGGACAAGCTTGATTTCAGCGTACTTTGCTGTATGCGACAGCTTACGGCGGAGGATATAGGTACAGCTCCCGATACAAGCGAGGGCATAGAATTCAGAATTCACGACGCCGCTCTTAAAGCTCATTCTCTGGAAGAGCTTTATTCAAAAGCGAAAACACGCCGTTATTCACATTCAAGAATAAGGCGTATAATTCTCCATGCTTTCCTCGGAATCAGGGAAGATAATTACAAAGATAAACCGCCGTACGCTCATATCCTTGCTATGAACGACAGCGGTAAAGAAATTCTGAAAAAAGCCAAAGAAACCGCTTCTCTGCCGATAATCACCAAAGCGTCGGATTTCGACAATCTTGACGGCTATGGCAAAGAAGTATTTGAAATTGAAAATATGTGTACTGATGTTTATTCTCTCACTCCGCCGGAAATACAGCCTTGCGGCAGGGAAAAAACAAACGGAATAATAGTTATTTAACGGCTTTAAGCTCGTTAAGATATCTGTCAAGAGCGTTTTCCCAGCTTGGGAGACGCTCAATTTTTATTTCATCAAGGCATTTTTTGCTCAGTCTTGAATTCAGAGGTCTTTTTGCCTTTGACGGATACTCCGAGGTAGGGATAGGAATAATCTTCGCTTTAAGGTTTGCTTTATTCATTATTGCCTCGGCAAACTCCGCCCATGAGCAGTAGTTCTCATTAGTTGCATGATAAATTCCGTATTTATCGGTAACTATAAGGTCGCAAATCACTCGCGCAAGATCCGGCGTATAAGTCGGTGAACCTATCTGGTCGCACACAACCTTAATTTCATCTTTCTGAGAGCCGAGTTTAATCATCGTTTTAACGAAATTATTTCCGTTAATTCCGAAAACCCAAGATGTTCTTACGATAAAATATTTATCAAGTTCAGCTATAACAGCTTTTTCGCCGTCCAGCTTCGTCCTGCCGTAAACATTCTGCGGATCGGTCGCGTCCGTCACTTCAAAAGGCTCGCAACCTCTGCCGCCATAGACATAGTCCGTGCTGACATAGAGCATTTTTGCACCGATTTCACGGCAGGCGGCGGCAATATTGCGGCTTCCGTCAACATTAACTCTGCGGCAAAGCTCCGGTTCGTCTTCGGCCTTATCAACGGCTGTATAAGCGGCGCAGTGAATAACCTCGTCGGGAGAATAATTCTTTATATATTCGGCAGTATCGGTAAGGTTTGTGATGTCAAAATCCGCCATATCAGTACCCTTGCAGTCGATATGGCGGAGATTCAGTTCCCTGACGACATCGTAACCGAGCTGACCGTTATAGCCTGTTACAAGTATCTTCATAGAAGTCACCTTTTAATATGTAAAATCAACATCGCTGTCGGCAAGCAAAGGAGCGTTTATATCCTTTGCCGATAAAATCGGGTTTTCTATGCCCCAATCAACGCCCATAGCCGGATCGTCAAACCGAACGCTTCTGTCGTCCTGCGGACAGTAGAATTCGTCAACCTTATACATAACCTCGACATCATCGCTGAGAGTTACAAATCCGTGCAGACAGCCTTTCGGAATGAAAAACGATTTTTTATTTTCACCGCTGAGAATAACCGAAGCCCACTTCATATATGTAGGCGAGCCTTTTCTGATATCAACGGCAACATCCATTATTTCACCGCGCACACAGGTCAAAAGCTTGCTTTGCGCCGTCGGATTTACCTGGCAATGCAGACCTCGGAGAGTTCCCTTAACCGCCGAAAAAGAACGGTTATCCTGCACAAAATCAACATCTATTCCAACCTCGGCAAGCTTGCGTTTAGAATAGGATTCCATAAACCAACCGCGGTTATCGCCAAAAACATCAGGCACAATTATCAAAGCGCCGTCAACCTGAGTTTTTTCTGCTTTCATTATTAAGTTTTCCCCTCTTTTAAATTAAGATTTATTTATCGTCGGACTCTCTGCCCCATCGCGGGCGCTCTCCGGGAACCTCAGAGTACATAATTTTGCCCTCGGCAACTTTCAAAAGATGCTGACCGTATGCCGATTTTCCGTACTTCTTAGCCGATTCGAGCAACGCTTTTTTTGAAATCCATCGCATATTATATGCGATTTCCTCCGGCGCGGAAATTTTGATTCCTTGAAGCTTCTCAACAGTTTTGATGAAATTGCAGGCGTCTGTCAGAGCGTCAACCGTTCCCGTGTCAAGCCATGCAAAGCCGCGTCCCATAAGTTTAATGTCAAGCGTTCCTTTGCTGAGATATATCTGATTTATGTCGGTAATTTCAAGCTCGCCTCTTGCAGAGGGTTTAAGACTTTTAGCATACTCGACAACCTTATTGTCATAGAAATAAAGTCCGGTAACAGCATAATTTGATTTAGGTACTTCCGGCTTTTCTACTATTGAAACAGGCTTTCCGTCAGCGTCGAATTCAACAACGCCGAACTGCTCCGGATTATCGACATAATATCCAAAAATCGTAGCTCTGTTCTTATTCTTGGCAGCCTGACGAAGCATATGTCCGAGTCCGCTTCCATAGAAAATATTATCGCCCAAAACCATTGCAACGCTGTCCTTACCGATAAAATCTTCACCGATAATAAAAGCCTGTGCAAGTCCGTCGGGACTTTCCTGAACTGCGTACGACAGTTTAAGTCCGAACTGCTTGCCGTCGCCCAAAAGTGTTTTGAACTTCGGCGTATCGTCCGGAGTCGAAATTATAAGTATCTCCCTTATGCCTGCAAGCATAAGAGTTGAAAGCGGATAATAAATCATCGGTTTATCGTAAACCGGAAGAAGCTGCTTACTCGTAACCATTGTAAGCGGATAGAGTCGTGTACCCGAACCACCCGCAAGAATAATTCCTTTCACCTTAACTTAAACCTCCGAAAGTTTAATTGTTTATTATAACAACAATAATATAATATAAAGTCGTTTAAAAGTCAACTGTGAAACATATTTCCCGAATGGCAGTCAATACCGACAACAAGCGGAAAATCTTTGATTACAATTCTCTTGACGGACTCGCAGCCCAAATCAAAAAAAGCAATTTCTTCGCAGCTTTTAACACATTTTGCGGCAAGAGCGCCAGCTCCGCCTATCGCGCAGAGATAAACCGCCTTATTGCGTTCTATCGCCCTGCAAACTTCATCATTGCGGCCGCCTTTTCCTATCATAGCGGTAAGTCCCCTGTCGAGCAATGTCGGTGCATACGGATCCATTCTGCCCGATGTAGTCGGCCCACAGGAACCGATAGGAAGGCCGTCCGGCGCAGGAGTCGGACCTGCATAATAAATACAGGCGCCTTTTAAATCAAAAGGTAAAGCTTCGCCTTTCTCTATCATCTGAACAATTCTTTTATGCGCGGCGTCCCTTGATGTATAAACAACTCCTGAGAGCAGGACTCTGTCTCCTGCTCTGAGCTGTTCCGCTTTTTCGGGAAGCTCGCTTGTGTTAAGCTTGTACTCAGCCATTTTTACTGCCTCTCAAAATTTATTTTCCGACTCCGATAATCCTTGTTACATTATCATTGATTTTTTCAGAGCCTTTTTCAGGTGAATATAGATACATTGCATTTCCCTCGTTGTCAACGGACGAATTATCGCTCTTGGTATAAGCAAAATTCTGTCCCGAACAAACAAATCCGTTCAAATTAACATCTGTATCTATCTGTTCATACTTTTTGTCCCTGAACACACCGACCGTCATCGTTTCACCGTCGGTATCGGAATTAGTAAGTACAACGGCATAGCTTTCATCGTCGGTAAAATGAGAATACACTCCGTCGGCAATTTTGATACTGCCTGCGGTCGGATTATAATAATACAGCGAACTCATTGAGTTTTCATCTTTTACAAAATAAACCGAGCCGTCATACACGCTGTATTCCGTAACGCCCTGGGCAATAGAAACCTTTTCACCGACATCAGAAGCCGTAATTTCATTATAATACAGCTTGCCGCCGTTTATTGCGAAAAGCACGGAACGCGAACCGAACTCAAATTTTGTTTTTGAATCATATCCCTCAATGATATATTCAAGCGATCTGCTACCGTCATACCACGAATAGATGCAATCCTCGCTGACGGTATATGCTCCTTTGATTTTATTTTTAACATAGTCCACGGCTTCCGAAGCGTCTGCGTTTGAAGCAATCTCAACGAGTTTATCCATATTTATCTTGTTGTCAACATCAATTACAGCTTTCCTGTAAATAAGTCGCGGAGCGCCTGTATCAGCGCAGGCAACGATATTTTCAAGCGTAACTCCCGTCGCAAGCTTATGTGAACCTGTCGAATCGAATGCAAAGCAGGTGTATTCTTCTTTTGTGGAAAGACCGATATCTATTCTGTCAAGCTCCGCCCTTATTTCGTCGCGCAGGAGCTTGTTATTATATTTTTTCTTAGCCGCATTATACGCCGTAGTGTCGAGGACATTTCTTTTAAAGAAAAATCCAATTTCTTTTGTATAGTCACTCTCAACAGGTTTGGTCATATTTGCGTCGCTGTCATAGTAAGCGTCGGTGATGAAGTCATGCCAATCCACGGCGGACTGATTCTTTGTAAAATAGTAAAGATTGCCTGCGTATGTGTAATTCTGCGGATAGAATTCATCAACATTCTTGCATACAAGAGTAGGCTCGGCGTCGCCTGAAACCACATAGACATCAGCCTTACTGCTGTCAGCCGAATCAACGGTATAAAGTACGCTCATTCCGTCCTTTGAACTGCATTTCTGAGCATACGAAATTCCGCTCTGCACATTCGCCGCATTTTCACCGAATCTGAGTCTGTGCAAAGAATATATTGAGCCGCTTCGTCTTGTAAAATACACTATATCTCCCTTCGGCGGAAGGAAAATTTCTTCAAGATTGTTCGTTATTTCCTGCGACTGTCGTTGTTCGCCGCTATACAGATAATACTCGGTAGAGCCTTTCTGCGTTTTACTGTAAGTCATAAAACTGCCGTCGGAATTTATCTGCCAACCGTCATTAACGCCGCTGTCGATATAGCTGCCTGCCTTTTTGAGAGAATTTCGCTTAGCAATGTCTATCATTTTTATATCATATTTGCCGGTTTTTGAAGCTGTGTCAACAGAATAATACAGCTTCATTCCGTCCTCGGAAACAGCAACATTGGAAACATTGCCCATCGTAAATTCCTTGCCGTTTTCAAGTCTCAAAACGGTCTGACCTTCGGTTTCAAAAATCACTTCAACGGGTGATTCGTTAACATTGATTTTCTCAGAGAGAAAATATCCTCCGACAGAAATGCCGGCAACGGCAATTATCACCGCGACCGCAGTAATTATTTTCTTTTTAATTTTATTAAATCCGCCAAAACGGGCGGTTTTTTTCTTCTTTATAATATCTCTGTTTTTTTCTTTATTCTTATCGTGCTGATTTTCATTAGGCGCGTCTGTGTAATCGAGTTCAACATACTCGGCATCTTCCAAATCGTCAAGAGGCTGTATATCGCCCGAATACTCCATAACTTCTTTAATCGCTGAAAGCTCAGTCTCCGAAACGGGCTGAGCGTCTTTTTCAGGTTCATTATCCTGCGGTATTAAATTAAGATTATCTTTTTCGTTACCGTTCATCTTTTCACCGAGAAGCTCCGCCGCCGTTTAACGACAGCGGAGCAAGTTATTATTTCATAGAAATTGCTTTTTTAGCTTTTTCAACTATATTAGAGGCGCAAAGTCCGTAAATTTTCAGCATTTCAACTGCCGGACCGGAAGCGCCGAATTTATCCTCCACGCCAACTCTGACAACAGGAACGGGAGTTCCCTCACATACCGTTTCGGCAACGGCAGAACCAAGACCGCCGATAATACTGTGTTCCTCAGCGGTAACAATAGCTCCTGTTTGCTGAGCAGCTTCAAGTATAATCTGCTTGTCAATCGGCTTAATCGTATGAATATTTATAACTCTTGCCGAGATTCCCTCGTCTTTAAGCATCTCTCTTGCGATTATGGCTTCGTTTACCATCAAACCTGTTGCAACGATAGTAACATCGCTTCCGTCCGCAAGCACAACGCCCTTGCCCATTTCAAACTTATATGTGTCGGGATCGTTAAATCTCGGCACTGCAAGTCTGCCAAAACGAAGATATACGGGGCCGTCATAATCAGCCGCCGCAAGGACAGCCGCTCTGGCTTCGACATCGTCTGCGGGATTGATTATGGTCATACCCGGTATCGTTCTCATCAGGGCAATATCCTCACAGCATTGATGGCTTGCTCCGTCCTCACCGACAGAAATACCTGCATGGGTAGCTCCGAGCTTTACATTAAGATGCGGATATCCGATTGTATTCCTTATCTGCTCAAATGCGCGTCCTGCAAGGAACATCGCAAAGGAGCTTGCAAAAACTATATGACCGGTAGTGGAAAGTCCTGCCGCTACGCCGACAAGATTTGATTCGGCAATACCCGCGTCAATAAAACGATCGGGGAAAGCCTTTTTAAACATTCCGGTTTTGGTGGCTGCGGCAAGGTCTGCGTCCATTACAACAACCTTATCATTTTTTTCTCCCAACTCAACAAGGGCTTTGCCGTATGCCTCTCTGGTTGCGACTTTAATTACATCTGCCATATATTACGCCTCCAATTCGGTGAGCTTCGCTTGAAGCTCGGACATTGCCTGTTCATACTGTTCGGCATTAGGAGCTGTTCCGTGCCATGAGCATTGATTCTCCATAAAAGAAACTCCGCAACCCTTGACGGTCTTGGCAACTATTGCGGTAGGCTTGCCTTTAAGCTCCGCGGCAGCATTGAAAGCTGCGTCAATCTCGTCAAATGAGTGACCGTAAATTTCAATCACATTCCAGCCGAAAGCTCTGAATTTTTCAGGAATCGGATAGGGTGAATTAACTTCGGCTATCGAACCGTCTATTTGAAGATTATTGTTATCTATTACTGCAACAAGATTGTCAAGTCCCTTTGCGGCGGCAAACATTGCAGCTTCCCAAACCTGACCTTCCTCGATTTCGCCGTCACCGAGCACGGTAAATACGCGATAATCCTTGCCGTCAAGCTTCGCTCCGAGAGCCATACCGACTGCGGCGGAAATACCCTGACCGAGAGAACCTGTACTCATATCAACACCGGGAGTCCGTCTCATACTCGGATGTCCTTGAAGCATTGAACCGGGTTTACGAAGATTTTTAAGCTCCGACACCGGGAAATATCCTCTCTGAGCCAAAGTTGCATAAAGAGCGGGGGCCGTGTGTCCCTTTGAAAGAACAAAACGGTCTCTGTCCTCGTCCGCAGGATTTTTGGGATCAATTCTCATATGGTCAAAGTAAAGATAGGTCAATATATCCGCAATGGAAAGCGATCCACCCGGATGACCTGATTTTGCATTGAACACGCCTTCAATTACACCCATACGCACCATACATGCTTTGATTTGTAACTGCTTTTTTTCTGCTGCGTCCAAAACTGACACCTCCAATTAAATGCTGAAGCGCTGTTGCTTCATAAAATTTACAAAATACTCCGGCAGCGGAGCTTCAAACTCCATATATTCGCCGCTGCGCGGATGCACAAAGCCGATAAGACCGGCATGAAGACATTGACCTTTTAATGAGGTAACGCCGTTTTTAGGGCCGTAAACGGTATCGCCTGCCACCGGATGCCCTATGTACGCCATATGCACCCTTATTTGATGTGTTCTGCCTGTTTCAAGAGTTACTCTCAGATAGCTGAATTTTTCCGTAGAATCAAGCACCTCGTAATGAGTTACGGCATTTCGCGAATTCCGCTGTATAACGCACATCTTTTTTCTGTCATTGGGATTTCGTCCGATAGGTGCGTCAACCGTACCCTTAATATCTTTCATTCTGCCGTGAACAACAGCTCTGTATTCTCTCTTAAAATTATGGTCCTTAATCTGAGCCGCAAGCTTCTCGTGAGAAAAGTCATTTTTTGCAACTATCAGCAAGCCGCTCGTATCCTTATCAATTCTGTGAACAATTCCGGGGCGTATAACTCCGTTTATGCCGGAAAGGCTGTCTCCGCAATGGTAAACCAAAGCGTTAACAAGCGTACCGCTGTAATTTCCGACAGCAGGATGAACAACCATACCTCTCGGCTTATTTACTACGAGCAGGTCATCGTCCTCATAAACTATATCAATAGGTATATTTTCCGCTTCTGCTTCAAGCTTTTTCGGCGCCGGTGGATTTATTCTTATAACATCTCCGGCGTCTGTCTTGTATCCTTTAACAGCGGCTGAACCGTTGACGGATATTGCACCGTTTTCCAACATTTTTTGTATATGTGAGCGAGAATATTGGGGACAAAGAGCAACTATTGCCTTATCGAGTCTTTCTCCCGCCAAGCTATCTTCAACGCTCAGCACTATTTCATTCATTAGCATCACCGACAGATTTTTTCCTGATATCCTGTATAATCTCGGCAATCAGCTTTATTATAACCATGGCCGCTCCGCAGGTTATCAATATATCTGCGAAATTAAACACAGCAAAGTCAATAAACTGAAATTCTATATAATCGACAACATATCCTTTGAAAATATGGTCAATCAAATTGCCTATTCCGCCCGAAACGATCATAACTGCACATACGAGATAGAACTTCGGCTTGATTTTGCCCGCTGCAATAAGCACTATTCCGACAGCAAGCACAATTCCGGTTACAACAGAGAGAATTTCCGTCTTGCCGGACATCATACCGAATGCAGCTCCCGTATTCCTGACATAGTGCCAGCCGACAAAGCCATCAATAAATCCAATTTCTGTAACGGGCGCCAAATATGTTTCAACCGCAAGCTTTATTAACTGATCTGCACAGACAAGAATCGCTACGGAAATCAAACTGATTACAACAGACATCACTTTCTAAAGAATCCTTTGAATTTTGAGCCGAGATTTCCGCCGATTTCATCATCGTCATCATCGTCATCATCATCGTCGTCATCGTCATAAACGATATCGTCATCATCAAGATAATTGTCGGCGGTGTATGTTGTTATATTGTCAAAGTTTACTTTAAAGCTTGCGTCATTTTTCTTGTCGTCATTTTCCTCTGCAAACGGATCCTTTATTTCATCGGCATCGTCTCTGCTGACTCCCGCGGTATAGTCGCTTACCAATTTTGAGAGAACCTCGTCGCTGACATCGTCCTCCTCTTCGGCTTCGGTCAGGGACTCTGCTTCGTCGCCGTCTTCCTCTTCCTTTTCTTCGGACTCAATCTCATCCTCCGGCTCATCCTGTTCCGAAGCTTCCTGCTCCGCTTTCTCCGACGGCTCGGAGTCCGTGCGGACTTTCTGCGAAATGGGTATTGCTTTGGGATCGTCTTCCTCAGGCTGAAAATCCGTTTCATTATCTTCGGTTGCTTCCGTTATAACTTCGCTCTCGTTTACAGTTTCTTCTGTTTCTGCTTCCGCTTCAATCTCTGCGGCGGCAACAGCCTCCTGAGTTTCCTTAGGAAGCTCCTCAAGCTTAGTTCTGACTATATCGGGCAGTTTAGAGATAAGCTCCATCTGCTTAGTATAAGCTTCGGTTATCATAGCCTTGAAATCGGCAACCTCACGCTGCATAGCTTCAAGTGCAAGCTCCTCGTTTTCCCTTTTTTCCTTTGCCGCTTTCGCCGCTGCCAACGCTTCGCTCTGAGCGTCGTTTATAAGCTTATCGCGTCTAAGCTGAGCTTCTTCTATGATAGCCTTAGCCTGACTTGCAGCCTTTGCCGTAAGCTCCTCTGCGTCGCTTGAAGCCTTTTCCCTTTCAAGTCTTGCTTTCTCGGTTGCATAAGCAACAACGCTGTTTGCTTTTTCCTCCGACTCCTTTGTAATCTTATCAGCCATTCTCTGAGCAGTAAGCAAAGTTGTTCGGATACTGTCCTCCTCGTTGCGGTACTCCTCGATGCGCTGAGCCAGAAGATTTATTTTTTTATACATCTCGCCGTTCTCACGGAACATCTGCTCGTAGGATTCTGCGACCTCCTCAAAGAAAGCGTCTACCGATTCTGACTTGTAGGCGTTTCTTCCGGCGGCTTCAAAGTGATGATTTTTAATTTTTGCCGGTGTAAGCATTTTAGTTTTCCTCCTAAACTTTAAACAGTCAAAATATAATTAAAAGGATATATGCAGTTTAAAAATTCATTTCTCCCATTTCATCAAGAACTTCTCCGGTAAGAGGCACATTGTTCGGGGTGATAATATAAGCTCTGCCGGCAATGCGCTTAATAGCGCCGTCATTGGCATAAGCAACGCCCGAAAGGAAGTCGATTATTCTCTGAGAAGCGTCATCGGGGCAGTTTTCAAGATTTAAAATTACTATTTTCTTTGCATTCAAATCGTCTGCAACCTGATTGGCGTCGCCGTATCTCTCAAGCTTTTTGAAAGACACCTGAGACTTTGCGGGAGCGGCAGAAGCCGAGCGCATATCAACTACATTGCTTTCGCTTCTTATCTGTCTTGAAGTATAGCTGCTTCTTACCTCCGGCTGAGGCTGCTCTTCATAATCCTCGTCTCTCTCGTCATCATCGTAGAACTCGTCCTCGTCAACATTAAAAAGACCTTTTACCTTATTCATAAATCCCATTTTGAAATCCTCCTTAAATCAATATACTCTCTTTCCGAAAAGTGCAGAACCGACTCTTACCATCGTTGAGCCTTCCTCTATCGCGTTTCGGTAATCTCCGGACATACCCATAGATAAAATATCCATATTAACATTATCTAATTTTTTAGCTCCGATGTCAAGGAACATACGGTACATATTTGAAAAAAACTTATGATTTTTTTCATTATCGTCGCAAATCGGAGGAATTGCCATAAGTCCTCTGACCTTAATTCCGTCAATTTCGGATATTTCGCAAACTCTCTCGGTAAGCTCCGACGGATCAAAACCGAATTTACTGTCCTCGTCGCCTATGTTTATCTCGATAAGAATATCTGTAACGATTCCCTTATTACAGGAAACCTTGCCGATTTCTTTTGCAATTTTCAGGCTGTCAACGCTGTCTATCATATCGACCTCACCGACTATCTGTTTAACCTTGTTTGTCTGCAAATGTCCGATAAGATGTTTTTCAACGCCGCCAAGATTAAGCTCATCCCGTTTACCGAGAAATTCCTGAACCCTGTTTTCGCCTATAAGGTCAATTCCGAGTGAAAGCGCATGATTTATATAAATACTCTCGACAGTCTTTGTCACACCCATAAGGCGAACATCCTCAGGTCTGCGCCCGCTTTTAATTGCCGCCTCTGAAATGTTAAACATTATATTTTTGTAATTTTCTTCAATATCTTTGAATCTTTCTTCATTTAACGCTTTTTCCATTGCTCAGATTTCTTCCTTTCACTATGACTTCATCATAACGCTTAACAGGTCTGTAACCGTCCTGCGACTGAGTTTTGTCGCTGACTATTACATAATCTCCCGCGTCATATATTATTTCAATCCTGCGAACATTCATAATATTTCCGCGCAGGATATAAACTACCGTAACATTCTGACCACTCTCGTCCTTTTCGGTTCTGACGGCGTTACTGTCAACCTTAAATCCGGAGAATTCGTCCATAACTATTTCGATATTCTCAATACGCATATTAGCGTAAACATCGTTCATCATATTGCACGAAAGCACAATAGCTGCTTTGCCTGACTGAACCTTTGAAACGCTCTCAACGGTAACCGCCACATTGTCGTAGCCGTAGTACGGAATATTTATTTTCCTCGTCTGTCCGGCGGAAAATTCATTATAATACCTGCTGTCAACAGCGCAGACGATATACCATTTATAGCTGCCTACGATCTTACCTATGGTATTCTGAACCGTGTCAGGCTTACTTTCCAGAGCGGCTTCGATCTCGGCAACTGTTACATTTGACACATCGGTATATGCAATAGTATTTTCATATCCGTCAACGGAGCTGATATAATATCCCGATTTGGGTGCGTACACCTTGGTATTATCGGTGTTTTCGCTTTCAAGCGTGTTCACCTCGTCCTCCAACTCGGATATTTTATCAGCAAGGTCAATAGAGCCGCTGCTGATAATCTGCTTGCTTGCAAGCTTATTTTCAAGCTCCGTAACCTTGTCATCAAGCTCGGTATAGCTTCCGCCGGCAGCTACGCTTAAAAGCTCGGTGTAAATTCCGTCTATCTCTTTGTTGAGCTTTTCCATATTCAAAGCGTTAAGCTCAGTCTGTTCGCTCAGCTTCTTGTACCGTTCAAGTTCTGCTTTGCACTCTGTAAGTCTCGAATAATTCTTTGCGCTTTCAGAGGAGCTGCAAACAACGGCAACCGAATCTGCACTCGCGACGCGGTTTCCGTCCGTTACGAGAGGAACTACCGTACCGTTTGTTTCGCCCGAAATATAGCTTTCGTCCCTGACGATGAAGCCTTTTACATCAAGAGTTTCCTGATAAGTAGCATCAACTACGGTGTCGGTTTGGTAAGCGCTGTAATTCGCATTAAAAACCTCGTGAAAAAGATAGGCAAGAACACCTATGACAAGAATCGCACATATTGTATTTACAAGCAGACGCTTATCCGAAAAAATATTTTTCTTTTTCATTTGCAAATTCTCCTCGTCCGGAAATAATATCTCAGCCTTCGTTTTCTCCCAAAAATTTATTTGCTATACTAAAAGCCGCTTCAAAAAGGCTTTCCTTATTCTCATATTTGTCAATATAAAGCCAATTTATACGATTGTTTTTCCTGAACCATGTAAGCTGGCGCTTCGCGTAATTTCTCGTTGCCTGTTTAAGTTTTTCAACCGCTTCGGTCAAAGTAAGCTCACCGTCAAAATACGGTTTCAGCTCCTTATAACCGATCGCCTGAGCAGATGTTTTGGAATTATTTTTTGAAAGATATTCCCGCGCTTCTTCTTCAAGTCCGTTTTCCATCATCAAATCAACGCGCCTGTTTATTCTGTCGTATAAAAAATCTCTGTTTTCGGCGTCAAGTCCGATAAAGCAAGCATTATACGGCGACTCCCTTTTTGAAGCCTCATTCTGCTCGGTTACGGTTTTACCCGTTGAGTACCAGATTTCAAAAGCTCTGATTATCCTCTTTTTATTATTCGGGTGCAGCTTCTGCGCATAATCCGGATCTATGGATTTAAGCTCGTCCAGAAGCGCCTGCGCCCCCTCGTTTTCACACCGCTCAATGAGCCTGTCCCTAAGCTCGCTGTCAAAGGAGTTCTCGGACAGCTTGATATTATCAATAAGAGTGTCTATATAAAGTCCCGTTCCGCCGACGATAACAGGCAATTTGCCCCGCGAATGAATATCTCTGATACATTCTGCGGCGTCAGATTGATACTGAGCCGCGCTGTACGGAGCATCGGTATCAATCAAGCTTAGCATATGATGCTTGACTCCGCGCATTTCTTTCTCGGTCGGCTTAGCGGTAGCTATATCCATACCTTTATATATCTGCATAGAATCGGCAGAAACAGCTTCTCCTCCGAGTCTGAGGCAAAGCTCGGCTGCCAAATCCGATTTACCCGAAGCCGTAGGACCTACAACAGCCAAAACATTTATTTTGTTCAACGCCTCATCCTCCTGTTCGGGTTTAATTACTGTATTCTGCCGAAATTCTTTTCTATCTCTTTCTTTGTCATTTCAACTATGACAGGTCTGCCGTGAGGGCAAAATTTAATTTCGGGATTTGAAAGCAGCGATTCTACAAATTTATTCATCTCATATTCCGAAGTTCTGTCCCCTGCCTTAATTGCGGCTCTGCAAGCGGTGGAATGATAAATCCAGTCAAGCTTATTGGGAACAAGCTCCTTTTTGTTATCCGCAAGATAGCCTGCAAGCTCCATTATAACAGAGTCCAAGTCGGCGTCGGCAACAGCAGTCGGACATTCGCTGACCGTTACCATTCCGTTGCCGAAATCCTCAACTTTATATCCCGATTTTTTAAGTAAATCAAGGTTGTCAAGCACGGCGTCATATTCCTGTTTGCTCAATGTCACGGTAACCGGCACAAGCAAAAGCTGTGTTTCCGTTTCGCCCTGAGACGAACGGAGTTTTTCAAACAACATTCTCTCGTGCGCCGCATGCTTGTCAATGATAAGGAGTTTTTCTCCCTGTTCCACGATTATATATGTTTTAAACGCTTCACCGATAACTCTGAAAGGCTCGGTTGCAAGGTCCGGGACTTTATCGGAGTCATTTTCTTGCTCATACGAAGCGATATTTTCTTCTTGGACGGAGTTAATTTTGCAATTCTGCTCAGCTTCGGTTGTTTCGTTCTTTATTTCAGTTGAATCGCTGAATTCGCCAACCGTATCCCTGCTTTCGCAAAAGGTTACATTTGTAGCAACGGCAGGTCTGTGAACTATAATCTCCGGTTTTCTCTTTTCCGTAGCGTCGGAAACAAATCGGTCTGCGGTAGTCTTAACCCAAAAGTTATCCGACTTCTCGGCGGAGCTTGCGGAATAGCTGCTGTTATTCAATTTCATCTGACTTCCGCTCATAGGCTCCGGAATAAACTGCCGCGCCGTTTTTTGCTGAATATTTATCTGTGCGCGGCTGTTATCGGTCTGTAAAGCCGACTTCGCACAGTAATAAACCGCATTAAAAATTTTCTTTTCATTTTCAAATCTGACCTCGGTTTTTGCCGGATGAACATTAACATCAACACTCTGTGCCGAAGCCTCGATATTTAATATACAGGCAGGAAATTTGCCTGTCATAATCTGATTTTTGTATGCTTCTTCCAGGGCAACCATACCTGTTCTCGTCTTGATAAATCTGCCGTTCAGGAAGAAATACTGCATAGTTCTGTTCGGTCTTGAATTTATCGGCTTTGAAATGAAGCCGTAAACCTTGACGCCGTCAAGCTCATAGCTCGTTTCTATAAGCGTGGAGGCAAAGTCCCTGCCGAGTACGGCCTGAACCGTATTTTTTAAGCTTCCGTCGCCGGGCGTAAAAAGCGCGTCCTTGCCGTCACGAATAAATCTTACGCTTATATCGGGATGCGACAGCGCGATTCTGTCAACAACTCCTGCAACGGCATTAGCTTCGGAAACATCTTTCTTTAAAAATTTCATTCGCGCCGGCGTATTGTAAAATAGATCCCTGACTATCAGAGTAGTTCCCTCAGGGCATCCGGCGTCATCGAGCAGAACCTCTCTGCCGCCTTCGACGCAGTACCGCGTCCCGATATTTTCATCAACGGTTCTCGTCATTATCTCAACTCGCGAAACCGCCGCGATTGAAGCAAGAGCCTCGCCTCTGAATCCGAGAGTATAAATAGAATTCAAATCGTCGGCAGCCGAAATTTTACTCGTTGCGTGACTTATAAACGCCTTGCGTATATTTGCCCGGTCAATTCCGCAACCGTTATCCGTAATTCTGATATAGGTTATGCCGCCGCGCTGAATTTCAAGAGTGATTTTATCAGCGCCTGCGTCGATTGCATTTTCCACAATTTCTTTCACAACGGAAGCCGGTCTTTCGACGACCTCGCCCGCTGCAATCAGTTCGGCTATATGCTTCGGCAAAATATTTATCTGCGGCACTTTAATCACTCCTTTATTTTAAGTATAATTTAATATTTTTCTGCTTCCTGTTTTAATTGATAAAGAGTTTGCAGAGCTTCTATCGGGGTAAGCGTGTTTACATCTATACGCTTCAACTTCTCGATAAGCTCGTTTCCTGCATTTCCTGCAAAGGATATCTGCATATCGTCCTCATCGCGTTTCTGCTCACGGACAATCGTTACCGTTCCCTGTTCTTCAAGCTCTTTTAAAACAGCTTTTGCTCTCGTCACAACGGAATTCGGCACACCGGCAAGCTTAGCAACCTCAATGCCGTAGCTTCCGTCAGCTCCTCCTCTTGCAATTCTCCTTAAAAATGTAATATCATCTCCGCGCTTTTTAACCGCGATATTATAGTTCTTCGCGCCCTCAATCTGTCCCTCAAGCTCGGTCAGCTCGTGATAATGCGTAGCGAAAAGCGTTTTAGCGCCCAAACGCCGAGAATCTGCGGAATATTCAAGCACGGCGCGCGCAATGCTCATTCCGTCATAGGTCGAGGTTCCTCTGCCTATCTCGTCAAAAATCAGCAAACTGTTTCTCGTTGCATTATTCAGGATATTGGCAACCTCACTCATTTCGACCATAAAAGTTGACTGTCCCGAAGCAAGGTCGTCGGAAGCTCCTACTCTCGTGAATATACTGTCAACAACGCCTATCTGCGCGCTTGAAGCAGGGACAAAGCTGCCGCACTGCGCCATAAGAACTATCAGCGCAACCTGACGCATATATGTGGATTTACCCGCCATATTCGGTCCTGTAATAATGGCGCAACGGTTATCAGAGCAGTCGAGTACGGTATCGTTAGGTACAAACGGTGAATCCTTAACCATTTTTTCAACTACGGGATGTCTTCCGTCTTTGATGATTATTTCATCGGAAGCCGTCATCTCAGGACATACATAATTGTTTTTAACAGCTACCTCCGCAAAGGAACAAAGCGCGTCAAGCGCGGCAACGGATTTGGCTGTGGATTGAATTCTGTTAAGCTCTGCGGCGACCTTTCCTCTTATTTCGACAAACAAATCGTATTCAAGCTTAACTATTCTGTCCTGTGCGCCGAGAATTTTTGATTCAAGCTCTTTCAGCTCACCGGTTATGTATCTCTCACAGTTGGCAAGCGTCTGCTTTCTTATATACTCCTCAGGCACGAGGTCCTTGTATGAATTCTGAACCTCGATATAATAGCCGAAGACGCGGTTATAACCGATTTTCAGCTTTTTTATTCCTGTTCTTTCCTGCTCTTTTTGCTGAACAGAAGCAATATATCCCTTGCCGTTATTGACGATATCTCTCAACGAGTCGAGTTCCTCGCTGTAACCGTCGCGAATCATTCCGCCCTCTCTGACTGTGAAAGGAGGATCCTCGGAAACAGAACGGTCTATAAGCGCCCTTACATCTTCAAGCGGATCCATTCCCGAATAAATATCGCATAACAAGGACGATTTGCAGCCGGAGATATCCTCTCGTAATGACGGAATCTTGCTCAGAGCATTTTCCAGAGAACGAAGCTCCTTGGCGTTTGCGGTTTCATAAACTATACGCGCCATAAGTCGCTCTATGTCGTTAATATCCGAAATATGCTCAATTATGTCGCTTCTCAGCGCCGCGTCATTAAAAAGCTCATTGACAGCGTTATGTCTTTTGGTAATCTTTGCAAGATTTATAAGCGGCTGTTCAATCCAACTTCTGATAAGTCGCTTGCCCATAGCCGTCTTTGTCTTGTCCAGAACCCAAAGCAGAGTACCCTTTTTCTCGCGGTTTCTCATCGTTTCGGTAAGTTCAAGATTTCGTCTTGACGAAACATCGAGCTGCATAAAACGGTTTTCCGAATACACTTCTATATCACGGATATTGTCAAGTCCGGTTCGCTGAACCTGTTTGAGATATTCGAGAGTTGCGCCGAGAGCAAGTACAGCCTCCTGAGAGCCGTCAAGTCCGAGCTGTGTAAGGCTTTTGTCAAAATGCTGAGTTACCGTCTGTCTGCAATCATCGTAGGTTATATTTGAAATATCTATTTCCTCTGCGGTGCAGTTTATGCGGTTTGCAATATAATCCCGAACCTTTGTATTAAATCCAAGCTCGGCATTGTACCTTATCTCCGTGGGCATAAATCTGCCGAGTTCGTTGATTATATTGCTTCCGATATTCTTTGATTCAAGCTGAGTAAGGCTGATTTTGCCGGTGGAAACATCGGCAAAACACATACCCGCTCTATCGGAATTCAGCCATATCGTGCAGAGGAAATTATTTTTTGATTCGTCGAGCATATTGCTCTCAATTACCGTGCCGGGAGTGTGAATTCTGATAACTTCCCGCTTAACTATACCCTTAGCCAGCGCAGGATCCTCGGTTTGTTCGCAAATGGCTACCTTGTAACCCCTGGAAACAAGCTTTGCAATATACGAATCTGCACTGTGAAACGGAACGCCGCACATAGGCGCGCGTTCTTCCTGACCGCAGTCCCGTCCTGTCAGTACAAGTTCAAGTTCTCTGGACGCAGTTTTGGCGTCCTCAAAGAACATCTCGTAGAAATCTCCCAATCTGAACATCAGGATAGTGTCCTGATAATCCTTTTTGATTTCAAGGTACTGACGCATCATAGGCGTCATTTCAGCCATTTGTAACTCACCTCTGTTTTTTACCGGCCTGCATAAACAAGCCGGGATTGTCCTTTATTTTTTATAATTAAATCAATGACAGCCGCCGCAGGAACCGCAGTCGCCGGAGCAATCGTGAGCAGCTTCCGGATCGCAGGTTGCGGGATCTTCGCCCTGAACGCAAAGAGCAAGAATAGCTGTAATTTTATTCATCATTTCATCGACAGCCTTGCGGGCAGCTTCATATCTCTGCATATTTTCATTTGCCATTACAGCTTCATAAACCTCTGAGAACTCCTTATCGTAAGCTTGGAGCTTCTCCTCGCTTGCGTCGTCCTTTGCAGCCTCGTGCTGATATGAAAGATGAATAAGCTGAATCTTATTTATCATATCGTTAAGGTCTGTATCTGCCTCGTTGATTTTTCTTGCCTCGTGGAAAGCGATATAGCGTTCGTCTTCCTGAATAGCAGCTCCGAGTTGTCTTGTGATTTCAATAATGTCCATGTTAAATCTCCCATATTTTTTAATTTTTATAAAAGCAAGGTCTTTTGACCTTACAGATTATACAATAAGTTCTCCTCTGACTATCCATGTCAAAGGTTCGGTAACCTTTACGGTGCAAAACTCACCCGTCATATCAACACCCGACTTTTCGGGGAACTCTATCATCACATTGCCCTGAGTTCTGCCGTTTAGGATTCCGGGCCTTGCGTATCCCTCGCACAGCACGCGATAGACCTTATCTTTCATCTTTGCCGTTCTTTCGGCGGCAATTCGCTCCTGTGCGTCGGTAAGCTCCTTGAACCGGCGACCCTTTTCCTCTCTCGAAACAGGATCGGGCATTTCATAAGCCTTTGTGCCGGGACGGGGCGAAAAGATAAAAGTGTAAAGCGAGGTAAATTTTACCTCCTCTATAAGCGACAGAGTATCCTTAAACTCATCATAGGTTTCGCCGGGGAAGCCTACAATGACATCGCTCGTCATTGAAAGATCGGGCATAACCTCTCTTGCATACCGTACAAGTTCAAGATACTGCTCGCGGGTATATCTGCGATTCATCTCGGACAGCACTCTGTTGTTTCCGCTCTGGAACGGCAGATGAAGATGTTTAGCCACCTTATCACACTCAGCCATTGTATCAAGCAATTCCCTTGTGCAATCCTTAGGGTGAGAGGTCATAAATCTGATAATGAAATCGCCGTCAATATCGTTTATCATTCTAAGGAGCTTAGCGAAATTGACATCTTCGCCCAAATCCTTGCCGTAGGAATTAACATTCTGACCGAGCAATGTGATATCCTTGCAGCCGGAAGCTACAAGCTCGCGAGCCTCTTTCATTATATTTTCAACGCTTCTGCTTCTCTCTCTGCCTCTGACATAAGGTACTATGCAGTAAGTGCAAAAATTATTGCAGCCGTACATTATCGGAAGCCATCCTTTAAAGCTGCTGTCACGCCTTACGGGAATATCCTCAGCGATAACTCCGTCACTGTCCGAATTCTCAACAACGCGTTTTCCGGTGCAAAGCACGCGGTAAAGCATCTCAGGCAGTCTGTGAACAACATGCGTTCCGAAAATCAAATCAACAAAAGGATAACTCTTTATAATTTTATCGGAAACTCTCTTTTGCTGCATCATACAGCCGCAAAGAGCGATTATCAGATTAGGATTTTCTCTTTTCAGTTTTTTGACTGCGCCGACATTGCCGTAAATTCTGTCCTCGGCGTGTTCGCGTATCGCGCAGGTATTGTAAAGTATCAGGTCTGCTTTTTCAACCTCATCCGTGAAACCGTAACCGAGGTCTTCAAGAATTCCCTGTATCCTCTCGGAGTCCGCGACATTGCCCTGACAGCCGTAGGTGTGAATAAACGCAAGCGGCTTTTTATGGTATCTTGTTTCAAGAACAGTTTTTACAAGCTCGGAGTATTCCCTCTGCTTATCCATTTCTTCGTCGGTGATAAGCTTCTGCTTTCTGTTATTTTCTTTTTCCAGAGGGCGCACCTCCCTTTTTATAATAATATCAGTTAATTATACACCACAGTAAGCTTTTTTGCAAGTATTTTAATACTGCAAAAGTTTTACTAATCTGCGTTGTAAATAGATGTGACCCATTTTAGGTAAAAAATAAAGTCAAAGATAGGTATAATGTTTTTGGACGTCTTTGGAATGGAGCGTAGCGAAATGAAAAAGGCGTTCAAAAACGGCGCCGCTCACGCTGGCAGCTTTTCGGCGAGGAGCTGAACGGGACTTTTTCTTCCGAGCGTTCTCATTGATTTATTGTTGCTCCAAATAAGGT